>PKYB01000046.1 GCA_003133565.1 Solirubrobacterales bacterium | reverse complement strand
GGCGCATGATCTTCGCCGGCGGGACACCCGCGAGCGCGTGCATGTCGCTGTTGGAGAGCACGTCCACCATGTGGTCGATCTGATCGACCAGGCCGCGCCGGTAAAGCGCCGGGAAGAAATCGATCTGGGCATCGCTTGCCAACTCGTAGAAGTCGCGCCCAATGTTGTAGTCGGTGTCGTCGTTGGGGAGGTACTGACCGATCGGGTGCCCGCCGGCGCGCAGCACAGCCCGCACCAGCTCAACGTAAAGCGGCTTGGCCGCCTCACTGGCGGTTACCAGGACGACATCTCCATCTTTTACGCCGTTGCCACCGCCGAGGGCGAAGTTGACCAGCACGTCGGCGTAGCGCACGAGAATCTCCCGCGGCGGTGTGTAGGTCATCTGGACGGACCCTATAAAGAATCGCCACGTCCCGCGTGTCGTGTGAGCATTTCTGCGCAGAATGCGGGATGGGGCTGATTCTCCCCTTGTCAGCGTGCTCGTGGCCCCGTATGTTTGCGCCAGGACGCGGAGCGAGTCGAAAAGAGCGAGGCCACCGAGGTGTGAGGCCGCGCCACCACGAAGCCGGGACGCCCCTTCGGGAGCGGCACGGCGGAGGGTTCCTCAGCCGACTCGTTTCCGCGTCTTACTAATTTAAGTCGCGGTTTGGCCCTCGTTTGCACTCGGCGCGCGCGACTTCCACTTGCCTGAGCCAACCGCCCGCGCGGCGATCACACCGCCGATCGCGCCGAACAGGTGACCTTGCCAGGAGATCCCCGGGTGCGGCACGAGGCTCAGGATCAGCGCGCCGCCGAACACCACAGCGACCAGCACGCCGACGGCGATCTGGAGCACGCCGCGAGTGAAGATGCCGCGCGCCATCAGGAAGGTCGCGTAGCCGAAGACGACGCCACTTGCCCCGATCGTGTCGGTTCCCGAGGCCGCGACGAGCCACGTCCCGAGGCCGCTGATCAGCGCGACGATCACCGTCACGGCGATCACCTGAAGCGCGCCGCCGAAGGCGATCACGAACCCGAGCACCAGGAACGGGATCGTGTTGCCGATTAGGTGGGCGAAACTCACGTGCAGGAACGGCGCGCTGAGGATGCCGGGCAACCCCGAGAGATGGCGCGAAATGATCCCGTCGCTGTCGAGACGCTGGCTGTCGAGCGCGTTGACGACCTCGATGACCCACATCACGGCCACCAGCAGGCCAACTACGAGGAAGCCATCGTGAGCGTCGCCGCCACCCGCGCGGAGCTGTTTAAGAGCGCGGTTCATCACCAGAGTGTGGCGGATCCTAGGATTGCTTTTTCATGAGGTGTGCTGCCGCTTCCCGCCACGTTCTTCCCGTCGCTGCGCTGGGTTGTTCGGTGCTCGCCCTCAGCGCCTGCGGCAGCGACCGTAGCAGCCTTCCACCGAAGCCCGCGAAAGGCACGGACTACGTTTCACTCGCGCTGCTGGCACGCTACCCGGAGGTCTACGCTCAGGCGGCGGTGAGCACGATCGGCGTCGTCACCAAAGCAGGCGAGCACACCTTCGATATCAGCGGTCCCGGCGTGAGGACGAAGATCACTCTGACGCCGGCGAGCACAGCCGCGCCGGACCTCGGCCGCCGAGTCGAGGTAAGCGGCCTCTTTACCGTGAGCTTCACGTCGGGTTACGAGCTGGCGCTCGGCTCGATCGTGCGGACGGGCGGCTGAGCGTTCTGCCCCGCGCACTCACCCACCGCCACGCACTGCGAATCGCGCTCCTCGCGCTCGTCCTGGCACTCGTCGCCTTCGGCCTCATCCGCCACGCTTCCAAGCGCCCGCTCGCCCCGCAGCTACCCCGGAGCGTCTTGCGCGGTGGCGCGGTGACGCTTGCCGATCTTCGCGGCCATCCTTTCGCCGTCGCGTTCTGGGCCAGCTGGTGCCCGGGCTGCCACACCGAGGCGCCGGCGCTCGAGCGTTTTGCCACCTCGCCGAGCGGCCGCGGCAAGGTCGTCGCAATCGACTACAGCGATCCACTGATGAGCCACGTGCGCGCATTTCTCGAGCGTTACCGCTGGACGTTTCCCGTGCTGGCCGACCCCAACGGAGTGAGCGGTGACGCCTACGGCGTCGCGAACCTGCCAACGACCGTGATCGTCAACGCGCAAGGTCGGATCGTCGCCCGCGAAAGCGGTCCGCAGACCGTCGCAAGCCTCGACCGCGCGCTGAGCGCGGCCGGCTGAGGAGACGGCCGCCCGGGCTGAGCGAGCCCGTCAGCTGGCGAGCGCAGCGCCCGCGGCAGCGCCGTGATCGAGGTGCTCGAGGTCGACCTTGACCGTGTTCGCGGCGATGGCAAAGCCGACCCCGGTGTTGCCGCCCTGCGAAGCGAAGACGCCGGAGCTCTCGCGGCTCGTCGCGATCTGCGAGTTGACGCCGATGACCTCTCCTGCCGCGTTCAAGAGCGGCCCGCCGGAGTTGCCAGGGTTGAGCGCCGCATCGGTCTGGATGACGCCCTTGATCGCAGTGCCGTCGGGGGCGGTGATCGTCCGGTGAAGCGCCGACACCACGCCAACCGTCAGCGTCTGATCGAGGCCATACGGGTTGCCGATCGCAAACGCCGGGTCACCGACCGCCACGGCGGCCGAGTCGGCGAACTTCAGCGGCCGGAGCGCCAGGCCCGCTGGTGCGATCTGGAGCAGCGCGATGTCGTGCGCGGCGTCGACACCGACGAGCTGCGCCCGGCGCAGCGGCCCTGCAGCACCGCCGATTTGCACGGCAATGAAATGCGCGCCGGCGACGACGTGGTTGTTGGTGAGGATGATCCCGCGCGCCGAGACGACGATGCCCGAACCCGTGTCGGCCTGCTGCGAGGCGCCGAATAAGCTCGACGACGTGCTCGTCGCCGAGATCGCGACAACGCTCGGGGAGTCAGCCTCATAGATGACGTGCGCGAGCGTCTGATGCGTCTGCTCGTCGGCCGCCAGCGTGTTGGCCGCGACCGGTGAGGAAGCCATAACCGTGCGATGGATGCTCTTGCCGCTCGGCACCACCGCCAAGATGCCCGCTGCCACCACGCCGCCGAGCACCGCGGAGAGCATCGTCGTGAGGTTTACGCGGGCCATGATCAATCTTGCCTGGCGCTCGGTCTCTTTGCGCGCCTTCGCGGTCGCCCGGCGCGCCGTCGTTGCCGCTGGCTGCCAATAGCGTCCAACCCGATGATAAGTTCGGCCTAAGCGCCCTCGGCGCCCCGCCTCACTCGGCGGCGCGGATGCGCTCGCGCTCGGCCAGGCGATTTGCCCGGCGAATCTCTGCTTCCTGGGCGCGTCGTTCCGCCTCGGGGTCGGCGAGCGTCAGCGGCGGCACGGCGATCGGGCGACCCGCGACGTCGACGGCCACGATCGTCAGAAACGCCGTGTTGGTGTGCCGGCGCTCACCGGTGAGGGGATTCTCCGCGTCGACTCGTACGCCCACCTCCATCGAGGTTTGCCAGACGGCGTTGACGCTCGCCGCCAAGGTCACGAGCTCGCCAATGTGGATCGGCACGAGGAACGTGACGCGGTCAATCGCCGCCGTCACGACGCGCTGGCGCGAGTGCTTGACCGCCGCGAGGCTCGCGGCCTCGTCGCACAGTTTCATGACGATCCCGCCGTGCACGAAACCCGCGACGTTGGCCTCCTGAGGGCCCATCCATAGCGCCAGCGTCGCGCGTGATTCGCCCGGTAGCAGACCGTCCATAGCTCCATCCTAAGGCGCTTCAAGCTCGCGCGGCGGCGTGTCGATATCTGAAGGGCGTGGATCTTGCGCCGCGGCCGGCGAGTCGTTCGCCGCGGCCGCGAGAAACCCCCCACCACCCTCATCGTGACGCTCAGGTTGATAACCGAGGTCCCCGCCGGGCTGCCCGAGCCACGGGATCGCTCGCTGGGCGAACTCGATCCGGCGGCGTTCGAGGAGCTTTTCCTGCACGCCGGCGGCATGCTCGCGATCCTCGACCACGAGGGCCGCTTCCTTGCCGTAAACCCGGCCAGCGAGCGTGTCCTCGGCTGGGACCCGCAGACCTTCGTCGGCGAGTCGTTGCTCGACTTTCTGCATCCGCACGATGGCTCCTCGGCGCTCCGCGCCCGCGAGCGCGCCGCCACTGCCGAGCGCGGCCAGCGCGAGCCGGACGAGCATGGCCGCGTCGTCGAGCTGCTCGCACGCCACCGCCATCGCGATGGCAGCTGGCGCTGGCTGCTGTGGAGCGGCGCAGCACACGGCGATCGCTGGTACGCGGCGGCGCGCGACGTCACCGAGTGGATCCAGCTCGAGCATCGCGTTGGCCGCGACCCGCTGACGCGCCTGCCAAACCGCGAGGTCCTCACCACCGAGCTGACGCACGCGCTCTCGCGCCACGCCCGCTCAAACCAACACCTGGCGGTGCTGTTCCTCGACATCGACTCCTTCAAGCAGATCAACGACAGCATCGGTCACGAAGCTGGCGACCGCCTCCTGGCGCAGGTCGCCGAGCGGCTGAGCGCGTCCGTCCGCGGTGGCGACGTCGTCGGGCGCCTCGGCGGTGACGAGTTCGCCGTTGTCGCCGAGTCCCTGGGAACCGAGGTCGACGCAGCGATGATCGCCCAGCGCGCGCTCGCCGCGTTCTCTGAGCCGTTCCAGCTCGGCAGCGGACCGATCGTCGTCTCGGCCAGCATCGGCGTCACAACCGGCAGCGGCGACGGGCGCACAGCGGGAGCGCTGCTGCACGAGGCCGACATCGCGATGTACCGGGCGAAAAAAGCTGGCGGCAACCGCTTCGCGATCTTCGACGGTGCGCTGCGGACCGAGGTCGAGTTGCGTCTCGAGGCCCAGCGCGAGTTACACGCCGCGCTGGCACGCGGCGAGTTCGAGCTCTACTACCAGCCGATCGTCACGCTGAAGGACAGCGCTGTCGTCGGCTACGAGGCGCTGCTGCGCTGGGCCCACCCCGAACGCGGAGTGATCGCTCCGCTGGCCTTTGTCCCGCTCGCCGAGCAAGCCGAACTGATCGTGCCGCTCGGACTCTGGGCACTCGGCAGCGCGGCGGCGCAGACCGTCGCCTGGCGCGCCAGCACCGCCGGGCTCGAGATCTCGCTGAACGTCTCCGCGCGCCAGCTCGCCGCCGACACGTTCCCCGACGACGTGAAGGCGGCACTCGAGCAGAGCGGCCTTTCGCCAGGCGGCCTGTGCCTTGAGATCACCGAGGCGGCGATGCTTGTCGACCCCGCCAGGACGGCGAGCGTGATCGCGCAGCTGCGCGAGCTCGGCGTCAAGATCGCGCTCGACGGCTTCGGTGCCGAGCCCGCGTCACTGCACCAGCTGATCGCTGTGCCGCTCGACATGATCAAGCTCGACCGGGGGCTCATTGCGGCCCTCGCTGATGCCGACAACACGGCGAACCGCACAAGCCGCGCGATGCTCGCCGCCGTCACCGCCGCAGCGCACGAGCTTCGGATCAGCGTCGTCGCCGTGGGCGTGGAGCACGAGCGCCAGCGCGAGATGCTGCTGAGCGCCGGTTGCGAGCTCGCCCAAGGGCACCTCTTCGCGCCGGCCCGACCCGCGGCCGAGGTCTCGCTCAAGCCCCAGCAACTGCAGGCGCAAGCACACGTGCATGAAAAGCCGGCTAGCCGCCGTCCCCGCGCGAGGTCAGGCGCCCGCCAAACCGCCTCCTGATGGGCTCGCGCGTACGCGGAGCACTGCTCGCAGCGGCGCTCGCCGGAGCGCTCGCGCTATGGCTCCGCCCGACGGCGGGAGCGCCAGCGGCAAGCCCGCAGCGGATCATCGCTTTGCTCAATGCCGAGCGCGCGCGGAACGGGATTCCCGCGGGGATCGTCGAGAACACAACCTGGACCGCAGATTGCAACCGGCACAACCACTATGAGCAGTTGAACGACTTCCTCGGGCACACGGAGATCGCCGGAGCCTCGGGTTACAGCGCCGACGGCAAGCTGGCGGCGATGAACTCGACGGTCGACGTCGGCGCGCCCTGGGGTCCCGGCGACCCCTACGACAACGCGCCGTTTCACCTCTTTCAACTGCTCGCACCGCCGCTGGCGGTCCTCGGCGCCAAGGACTCCTACGGTCATGACTGCGTCACGACGCTCCTCGGCGACACCCGGCCCTCGCCGGCGGAGCCGCTCGCCTACAGCTACCCCGGCAACGGCCGCACCGACGTCGAACCGTCAGAGCGCGCCGACGAGCTGCCGACAACGCCGGCGCAGGAACTCGGCCTCGGCAGCGCCGCCACGGGACCGAACCTGTTCGTCTATTTCGACGGCCCGTGGGCACCGGATGCCTCGGCTCACGTCACCTCGGCGACGATCAGCGGCCCAAATGGCGCCGCGGTCGCCGTCCGCTTCCTCGACAACACGACCGCGGGCGCGCTGCCCGGGAGCTATCCGACGGGGGCGATCATCGTCCCGGTTTCGCCACTGCTCGGTGACAGCGTCTACAACGTCGCCGTCAGCGCGTCCGTCAGCGGGATCGCGCCGCTGAGCACACCGCCGCCGCCAACCTGCACGACTTCGACGAACAATGGCACGAGCACTACGACGTGCACCAGCGGAACGGAGGACTGTGTCCTGCCGCAGAACGCTCGCAAAATCTGCGGCCTGCCGGAGACCTGGACGCTGCGCAAGGACTTCTCCTTCACGACCGCCGCGAGGGGCTAGAGCAGGCATGCGAGCGGCGCTTTACCCTCGTGGTGGAACATGTGAACTGCGGCCCCGGCGAGGAGCGCCGTTTCGAAAATGACGCCCGAGCAGCCGAATCTCCGTCCGGAAGCCCTGCGGGAGCACCGCGTGGCGGGCGCACGCCTGGACGAGCGACGCCACCGCGCCCGGCGCATCCGCCAGCGGGTCGGCGGCGTAACCGTGGCGCTGTTCTTCTTCTTTTGGGCGGTGATCGGCGTCCAGCTCGCCTCGGGCCACGACCCGGCGCTGACCCGGGACGCCCGCCGGCAGGCGCAGTACGACTTCGAGGCCCACTTGGCCGCCCAGCAGGAGGCCGCGGCGGCTGCCACCGCGGCGGCGCGCTCGGCGACGCTCCTTCCCACCGCGCCGAAGACCGCCGGCGCGGCGAAACAGACGACGCCGACGCA
Source organism: Solirubrobacterales bacterium (assembly GCA_003133565.1). GTDB lineage: Bacteria > Actinomycetota > Thermoleophilia > Solirubrobacterales > Solirubrobacteraceae > Palsa-513. Next base: position 48,566 of record PKYB01000046.1, on the reverse strand, counting down.
ACAGCCGAGCTCCAATGCCACGCCGTCGGCCACGAGCCCGTCGCCGCCGGCAGCAGCACAGGCCGCGCCGAGCCCGACGCCGGTTGTGACGCGACCGTCCTAAGCCGATTTTGTCCGCCGCGAAGCGGCGGCAAAATCCCCTCTAAATATCGAAGAAGTTGATCCCGAGGTGCTGGAGGCCGCTCTGGGCCTGGGCGTTGAGGACGGTCAGCTCGTTGGTCCAGATCAGCACGCCCATCCCGATCAGCACTGCGCCGCCGACGAACACGACGACGCTGTAGTGGCGCTTGACGGCGGCAAAGACGTTCGCCATGCGATCGAACGCCAGCGAGGTCGCGAGAAACGGGATCGCGAGGCCCGCCGAATAGAACGCCAGCAGCAGCGCGCCGCGACCCTCGGAGCCGCTGACGCTGGCGGCGGTGAGGATTGCTCCCAGTGTCGGGCCGACGCACGGCGTCCAGGCAATCGCGAACGCCGCGCCGGCGATCAGCGGACCGCCCTTGCCGGCACGCGCCAACAGGCGCTCGGGGTGCCACTCCCGCCCGAGGCGCGGCAGCAGCGAGGCTGCCACATAGAGAAAGCCGAGCGCGATGATCACGCCGGCGGCGACGCGGTCGAGCAGCGCGAGGTGATCGGCCAGCAGCGAGCCGATCGCGGTCGCGCTCAGACCGAGCAGAATGAAGATCGTCGAGAAGCTCGCAATGAAGAGCACGCTCGGGGCGAGGACCCGCCGCACGCTGGCGTGCTCGAGCTCCGCCGGGCTGACGCCTACGACAGTCGAGAGATACCCGGGCACCAGCGGCAGCACGCACGGGGAGAGAAACGACACGAGTCCCGCCGCGACGGCGGCGAGCACACCAACGCCTGACGCGGGATCGGACACGCGACAGATGCTACGGAACCCGGCCCAGACTCATGGGGCACGCGTGTAACCCAGGCTCACGCTGGCGCGCGTGCAGCGAGGGCTGCGACGAGGCGCGAAAGCTGACCGCCCTGCCAGGCCAGCGGCGAGCGCCCTTCCTCCTCGATCGCGAGCTCAGCCCCGGGTATCGCCTCCGCGTAGGCCTCGGCGGTCGCGCGCGGGTGCTCGGGGTCAGCCTCGTCGCGGTCGGCAACGACGAGCGTCGGTGCCGTGATCGCCGCGAGCTCCGCGAAGGACCCGAACGGGCGCGATCGTGGCACGGCGGCAAGGGCGTCGGCCACCGCGAGAAGGTCGCGGTGGGTACCAAGCCGCTGGGTGATCACGGTGGTGATTGGCTCGCGCCAGGCCGCCGGCAGCCGCTCGACGCCGTAGGCCTCGAGAAATCCCTCGACGCAGCGCTCACGCAGTCCCCGCGACAGCGCGTCCCAGCGCGCAAGCCCAGCCGGGAAGCGCTGCGGATCGTAGGCCGGCGTGATCAGCGCCAGTGCGGCGACCCGCTCGGGGCGCTCGAGTGCGAATCGCACCGCCGTGTGGGCCCCCATCGAGGCTCCGACGAGCACCGCACGCTCGAGCCCAAGGTCATCGAGCACGGCCGCGAGATCGCCGGCGAGCGCGCCGTAGGAGTAATCGCCGTCACTCGGCGGCGCCGAGCTGCCGTGGCCGCGCGCGTCAACGAGCACGACGTGGTGTCCGTTGCGCTCGAGCGCGCGCGATCCCATCAGCACGTAGCGACGCGATGCAGTCAGGCCGTGGAGGCCGACGACGGCGATTCCGCTCCCCGCGTCTTCGAGTGCGAGCCTCTGCGCGCCGTTTGCGATCTCGCGTTCCATTGCCGCGGATCGTAGGCTGTAGCGATGGCGGTCATCGACGTTGGCGAGCTCGACTTCGAGCGCGAGGTCATCGAGCGCTCCCATACGACGCCGGTCGTCGTCGACTTCTGGGCGTCCTGGTGTGGGCCGTGCAAGGCGCTCGGCCCGCTGCTCGAGGCAGCAGCCGCGGCGCGCGAAGGAAAGGTCGTGCTCGCCAAGGTCGACACCGACGCGAATCCCGCCCTTTCGCAGGTCTTCCAGATCCAGGGCATCCCCGCGGTCAAAGCCTTTCGCGAGGGCAAGTTGGCCGCCGAGTTCCTCGGCGCCCAACCGCGCGCGACCGTCGAGGCTTTTTTTGACGCGCTCGTCCCGTCAGAGGCTGAGCAGCTCGCCGCCGCCGGCGATGAGGCGTCGCTGCGGCGCGCCATCGAGCTCGAGCCGACGCGGGCTGACGCGGCGATCCCGTTGGCGCGCCTGCTGCTGGCCCGCGGTGAGCTCGAGGCAGCGCTCGGCGTGCTCGAGCCGCTCGCCGGCAACTTCGAGGCCGACGGCCTGCGCGCACGCATCGCGCTCACGCAGGCGGGTCAGCTCCCCGACGCTTTCACAGCACTCGATGCCGGCGAGACCGAGCATGCCTTCGAGCTGCTGCTCGAGAGCCTTCCCGACGGCGACGGCTACCACGAGGATGTGCGAAAGGTCCTCGTCGGCGAGCTTGCACGGATCGGCGCCGAGGACCCGCTCGCGCGCGAGACGCGTCGCCGTCTGGCGGCCGCGCTCTTCTGAGGCTCAGCCCGGCGCTGGAGCGACCCGCGCTAGGGATTCGTGGCGTCCGTCGTGCTCGTCGCGGGCGCCACCGACGCCTGGATCGAGATCAGCTCGTCGCGCTGGTGCTCGACCTGGAGCGTCGTGTGCTCGAGCTCGAACCGCTCGCGCAGCAGCCGCTCGAGCTGCTGGCGGACGGCGTGGCAGTCGGTGTCGCGGCCAACGAGTATGTGGGCCGACAGCGAGGGAAACCCCGAGCTGACCTCCCAGATATGAAGGTCGTGGACCTCGTTCACACCGGACTGGCTCACCATCAGCTGCCCGATGACCTCCGGATCGAGCCCGCGCGGCGCAGCCTCGAGAAAGACCCTCCCCGATTCCCGCAGCAGGCCGCTAGCGGCCTTCAACATGATCGCGGCAACGACGAGCGAGGCGATCGCGTCTGCGCGCCTGAATCCGGTCGTGATGATGACGAGCCCTGCGATCGCGGTGAAGATGAACGCCGCGAGGTCGGTCAGGAGGTGCTGGAAGACCCCTTCGACGTTCATCGACTGACGGCTGGCTTTTGACAGCAGGGCGGTCGCGGCGAGATTCACGACGATCCCGGCCAGGGCAACTACGAGCACGGGCGTGCCGAGAACGTGCGGCGGGTGCACGAGGCGCGTGATCGCCTCGTAGATGATCAGCAGCGCGAGCACGAGCAGCGTCGCCCCGTTGAACTGCGCGGAAAGGATCTCTGCCCGTTTGAAACCGAAGGTCATCGCCCCCTTCGCCGGGCGCGCGGCGAGCCGGATCGCGAACAGCGACAGGCCGATCGCGCCGGCGTCGGTCAGCATGTGCGCTGCGTCGGAAAGCAACGCGAGCGAGTGCACCAGCGCGCCGACCACCACCTCGCCCACCATGAAGGCGACGATCAGCGCGAGCGCGAAGGTCAGCTTCCGAGCGTCGGCATCAGCCGGTAGAGCGTGGCTGTGTCCGGCGTGCGCGTCCGGTCCTGATGGTGTGTTGCTCATCGCGTACGCGGAGGCGGCGCGCCGCGTCCTGCCGTCTGCAGCGGCGGGGAGAATTGCTCGGTGAGCGAAATCCGGCGAGTCATAGCCCATCTGGATATCGACGCTTTCTTCGCCTCGGTCGAGCTCCAGCGCCACCCCGAGGCGCACGGCCTGCCCTTGGTCGTCGCCGGAGCTGGACCGCGGGCTGTCGTCACGACCGCCAACTACGAGGCGCGCCGTTACGGTATCGACTCAGCGATGCCCGCAGCTCGCGCTCGCTCGCTCTGCCCGCAGGCGATCTTTATCGCCCCCGACTTCGCGGCCTACCGCGCCAAGAGCCACGAGGTGTGGGAGATCGTTCGCGCGCGCTTCAACACGGTCGGGCAAGTGGGAATCGACGAGGCCTATCTTGACCTGACGGCGATCCCGAAGCCGCTGGCGCCGCTGCGCGCACTGGTCGGCGAGCTGCGTGAGCGCACGGGTATGACGGTCTCGGTGGGCGTGGGCCCGTCGCGGCTGGTCGCAAAGACCGCAAGCGCATCTTTCAAGCCTGCCGCGTTTGTCGCGATGAGCCGCGAGCAGGCGGTGAGCCACTTTGCGAGCCACCCCGTCCAGCTTTTGCAGGGCATCGGACCGAAGACCGCCGGGCGGCTGGCGGAACTCGACCTGCGGAGCGTCGGTGATCTCCAGCGCGCCGACGTCACGCTCTTGGGCGGCCGCTTCGGCGAGCGGCTGGCGAAGGCGCTCCACGCCCGCGCACACTTCTATGACGACTCGCCCGTCGAGGTCGTTCGCGTGGCCAAATCGCGCTCCAGCGAGCTGACTTTCCCAACCGATGTCAGCGATACCGGGCGCCTCGAGGAGGCGCTCGTACAGCTCGCTCGGGAACTCGCTGACGGCCTGCGCGTTCGCGCGCGCCGCGCGCGCACCGTCGCCGTCAAAGTGCGGCTGGATGACTGGACAACGGTGACGCGCGCGCGGACCCTCGAGCGCTTCACGGACGAGAGCGAGACGATCGCCACAACCGCACTGGCGCTACTGCGTGCCTACGCGCCACCGCGTCCGGTGCGCCTGCTCGGCGTCCGGGTCGCCGCTTTCGAGGATGAGCTGGCCCGAGAGCGGGACGAAGCTCCCGGCTACCAGCTCGCGCTCCCGATCTAGCGCGTCGCCCATACCGGTGCGACACCAACGAAGCCGAGCGCGAGCTTCGTCGCGTAGGTGAGGTCGTAGTCGCGCCCGGGGACAAACGGGCCGCGGTCGATGACCCGCACCCGCAGCGTGCGGTGGCCGTAGCGGAGGGTCACGAACGTGCCGCACGGCAGCGTCTTGTTGGCCACGCCGAGCGTTGCCGGCGTCAGCTCCTCACCGCAGGCGGTGCGGCCCCCAGGCCCGTACCAGGAGGCGATCACCTTGTGGTAGACGTTGACCTTCGCGCTCGCGCTCGCGGCATCTAATCCGGCGGGCATGCCGCTGACCACGACGCGCACCGCAAATGCACCGATCCGGCGCGGCCAGGCATAGATCACGAAGTGACCGTTCGGATCGCTGCGGCTGTGTGCCAGATCGGTCCAGCCGCCGGCACGGCGCTGCTGTAGTCGGACGACCTCGCCCCCAAGTGTCGGGGCTAGCGAGCCGCGGACCGCGATCTCGTGCCCGACCAGCACGTTCTTCTGGAGCACATGGCTCGAGAGGATGGCCTTGGCGGGAGTTCCGTCGGCCCAGGCGGCCGGCGACGCCGCGTTGCTCGCAAAGAGCGCGCCGGCGAGCACCGCCGCGCACAGTACTGCGGTCGCGCCCACGGCGGGCGCGATCAGCCTTGGCCTGATCAAACGCTTCTCCTTCTTATCGCCGCCTACGGGGTTAGCTGTCGGGCTCGCGGCGATGGCCGCAGCTCACCAGCGAGCCGCAATCCGTCGTCGCTACGGCCGCCTCGTGCGGCCGATTCGCCCCGTCCGAGGCACGACGCAATGCGCCGCCATGTACCTCGGCAGTGGGTCCCCCGCTCGCCTTCGCAGGATGCAATGGCGACTCGGCGGTCTTGGAACGAGAGTTATGTTACCCGGCGGGGGTGACCGACAGGTCCGGTTGCCGGCCCGTCATGCCCAAAGCCAGCTGGACGCTCAGCGATAATCGGTCGATGAGCCCCCTTCCCGTGCTCCGCTTGGCGCTCTGCCAAACCGACCCGACGGTCGGCGATATCGCGCCTAACGAGGCTGCGATCGCGGACGCGATCGCCCGTGCCCGTGACGCTGGCGCCCAGCTCGTCGCGTTCGGTGAGCTCGCGGTCACGGGCTATCCACCCGAGGATCTGCTCTACAAGGAGCACTTCCTGCGCGACGCGCGCGAGGCCGTGGAGCGCCTTGCCGAGCAGACCGCCGGAATCGTCGCCGTTGTCGGCTTTCCCGAGCGTGACCGACACCTCTACAACGCGGCGGCGATCCTCGCTAACGGTCGCCTCGCCGCCATCTACCGCAAGATCCATCTACCCAACTACGGCGTCTTTGATGAGCAGCGCTACTTCCGCCCCGGTCCGGGCCCGGGCGTGATCGAGCTGGCTGGGCAGCGGATCGGGATCACCGTATGCGAGGACGTCTGGCTTGCCGGACCGCCATCCTCCGACCTGGCCCGCGCCGGAGCCAGCCTGATCCTCAACATCTCAGCCTCCCCTTACCACGCCGGCAAAGGCCTCGAGCGCGAGGCGATGATCGGCGAGCGGGTGCGCGCATACGGCACGGCCTATGCCTTCTGCGGCCTGGTCGGTGGACAGGACGAGCTGGTCTTCGATGGCCACTCCTTCGTCCTCGATCGCGACGGGCGGCTGCTCGCTCGGGCAGCCCAATTCGAGGAGGAGATGCTGATCTGCGACGTCGAGCTCGCGCCGGCGCCCGGCGCGCAAGCGCGCGAAGGGGCGGTCGAGCTCCTCACGAGCGTCGATGCCGAGCTCGCTGTGTCCTCCGCGCCGAAGCACCCACGAGTCGCTGAGCTCCTCGCCCCGCGGGAGGCCGAGATCTACGCCGCGCTGATCTGCGGTCTGCGCGCCTACGTCAACAAGAATGGCTTCGAGCACGCCGTGCTCGGCCTCTCCGGCGGGGTTGACTCGGCGTTTGTGGCGACGATCGCCAGCGATGCGCTCGGCCCGGAACGCGTGAGCGCCGTCGTCATGCCTTCGGGGTTCTCCTCGGCGGAAACCCAGGACGACGCGCGGACACTGGCCGCGACGCTCGGGATCGAGCTGCTCGAACTGCCGATCGCCGCGCCGATGCGCAGCTACGACGAGCTGCTCGCACCGACATTCGAAGGGCTCGAGCGCGACATCACCGAGGAGAACCTGCAGGCGCGAATTCGCGGCAACCTGCTGATGGCGCTGTCGAACAAGTTCGGCTGGCTCGTGCTGACGACCGGCAACAAATCCGAGATGTCGGTCGGCTACTCGACCCTCTATGGCGACTCGGCGGGCGGCTTTGCCGTGATCAAGGACATCGAGAAGACGCTCGTCTACGCCCTTGCGCACTGGCGCAACCGGACCGAGCCGGTGATTGCCGCCTCGATCCTTGACCGGGCGCCGACCGCCGAGCTCCGTCACGGCCAGCGCGACGATGACTCGCTTCCTCCCTATGAGCTACTCGATGCGATTCTGCGCGGCTACGTCGAGGAGAGCGTCGGACGCGAGGAGCTCGTGGCCCGCGGCCTGCCGGCGGCGACCGTCGATCGGGTCGTCGCGCTGGTCGACCGCGCCGAGTACAAGCGCCGTCAGGCGCCGCCGGGGATCAAGATCACGGAGCGCGCCTTCGGCCGTGACCGGAGGATGCCGATCACCAACCGCTACCGGGGATGAGGCTCGCTGCGCGGACGCACGGCGATCGTCACACGCGAGACCGCACAGCGCCTGCCCTCGCTGTCCGTCATCTCGATGTCCCAAACCCACGTCGTACGACCGCGGTGCAGCGGTCGCCCGACGGCCGTCACCGTGCCCGCGGAGACCGGTCGCAGGAAGCTCGTGTGGTTCGAGAGGCCGAGCCCTACCGAGCCCTCTGACCAAACTGCAGCAACCGTGCCGCGTGAGGCGAGTGACTCGGCGACGGTGGCATAGACACCCCCGTGAAGCACGCCAAACGTCTGCAGCAGCTCGTCGCGCACTGCGATCTGAGCGCTCACCCGCTCGGGGCTGACCTCGGTGATCTCGAGGCCGACGAGGCCATCGAAGGCCTGGCTTTCGGTCAGGCCGGGCGCTTCGCCCTGCACTAGTTGGCCATTCGGCGCAGATCGCGCACGAGCAGCAAGTGTTTGAGATGTGTCGAGACCGTCGCCAGGTTCTCGAGCGCCTCGAGCGCCTCCTTGCGCCGCTCCGGGTTTCGCGAGCGCAGCGCCGGAGCGAGAATCTGCTGCAAGAGGTTGGCCTCGCGGTCGGCGGAGGAGCGGAACACGCGCAGGTTTCGCCCACCAACGCCGTAGCGCGCGAGCTCACGCACGGCGCGCACGATCTCGCGCTCAGTTTCGTCGTAGTAGCGCGTGCCTTCACGCGACTCGCCCTTGATCACGCCGTATTCCTCGAGTTCGGCGACCAGGCTGGCGTCGGCGTGGGTGTCGGCGATGACGTCGGCGAGGCTGTGGTAGGCGGGGGCGTCGCTCACGCCGACGTTCTGGCGCCAGCGCCGCGCGCCGTCTGAGTTCTCGGCCGCTGGCATCTCGGCGGCTCCCTGCCGCCCGCTCGCCAGCTCCTGGCGGATCACACGCAGCGGCAGGAACTCATCGCGTTGCAGGCGCAAGATCGTCCGCAGCCGCGCCACGTCGTCGGGGCTGTATTTGCGGTAGCCGCCAGTACTGCGTTGCGGCGAGAGCAGGCGCTGGTCCTCGAGGTAGCGGATCTTCGAGATCGAGATATCGCGGAATTCGCCCTGCAGCGCCTTGCAGACAGCGCCGATCGTGATCGATTTCGCGGCCGGTCGCGTGACTTCGCTTGGTTTGAGTTGGGGAGTTGTGCTCATGGTTCGCGGAAGGCGAGCTTGTATTTGCCGATTTGCAGCTCATCGCCGTCGACGAGCCGCTGCGAGTCGATCCGCTGGCGGTTGACGTAGGTGCCGTTGAGGGACCCGCAGTCGTCGAGGAACCAAGCGCTACCGCGCTTGACGAGCAGGGCGTGATCACGCGAGACGGTGATGTCATCGAGAAACACCGACGCGTCCGGTCGGCGACCGATCGTCATCCGGTCGCCCACGACGGGGAAGCTCTCGCCGGCGCGACCGCCGCCGGTGCGGATTACGAGCGCCGCGTCGCCATCGGCCACTTCGGCCAGGTCGACGGCGACGAAATCGCCGGTCTCACCGACGCGGTAGGTTGCCGTCGTGGGCTCATCGCCACCGTCGAGCTCGACGAGCGCACCACACTTCTGGCAGTAGTTCGCACCCTCAGGGTTGACGAAACCGCACTCAGCGCAGTGCAGGGCCATCGCGCCGAGCCTCTCAGTTCGCGTCGGGCGCGGGGTCGCCGCCGGCGCGTCCGGCGAGGATCTCGGTGAGTCTCGCCACGTCGTCGCCGCTGATGATCTCCTCACCGCCATCGTGCTTACGTCGCAGGCGGCTGACGAGCTCGGCCCGCAGGATGTCGATCTTGCCGTGGAGGAGCCGGCGTCGGTAGGAGATACCCACCTCCTCGGCGCTGAGCTGCTGAATCAGATCCTTCAGCTCGACGTCCGTGAGCGAACCGAGATCTGGAAACGTATCGTCCATGGTGTCCTTCTGGCCGGGTGCGCGGCCCCGAGTATAGCGGCGCTCGGATCAAGGGTCAAGTTGAACTTGAGACTGACGTCTGGGCCAAGCCATCGCGAAAGTAGACGGCCGTAGCGATCCAAGCCAGGCTCAAGCCGACGTAGAGAAACACTTCGCCGACGCTGCGGACCCCGAGTAGCCCCAGCCAGATGCCCAACATCGTTGGCGCCACCGCAATCCGTCCCGGCCAGTTTATCGCTAGCGCGAACCCGCGTCGCAGCCAGGCCTGCCCGGCGAACAGCATCAGCAGCTCACGCACCAGCAGGACGGCGAGCGCCCAGCGTGGCAGGAGCTCATAGGACCAGCAGACCGCGGCACCGGCGAGGACGAGCGTGCGATCGATCAGCGGGTCCAGCACCGCGCCGAGCCGGCTGTACTGGCCGGTCAGGCGCGCTGCGATTCCATCCAGATAGTCGGCCCCGCCGGCGAGAAAGAAGCAGATGGCGGCGAGCGTGTTGGTCCCGTGGCGGGAGTCGTAGTCGAGGACCAGAAACACGGGGATCAAGGCGATCCGGCCATAGCCGATCGCGTTGGGGACCGTCCATGGATGCCAGGCTGCGTCGGCGGCGGTCTGCGGCGGCGGCGGTCCGGAGCGATCGAAACCGAGCAGCCGCCGCTTGCTCAGGCGAGCTCGCGGCACAACTCCTCCACCCGCGCGAGTAACCCGTCGGCGGGCAGGCCGGCTCGCGCCTCACGACCGCGCCGAACCTGAACCTCGATCTCACGCTGCTCGAGCGAGCGACGTCCGACGGTTAGACGCAGCGGACAGCCAAGGAGCTCGGCGTCGGCGAACTTTTCCCCGGCGCCGAGGTCACGGTCGTCGTAACAGACCTCCAAGCCCCCGTCCACGAGCGTCTCATAGACGGAGTCCGCAAACTCACGCTCGGCGCCGCCGGGCTTGCCGAGCACGACGAGGTGGACGGCAAAGGGCGCGATCGCGAGCGGCCACGATATGCCGGCCTCGTCGGCGTACTGCTCGACGGCGGCCGCCGCGATGCGGGCCGGACCGATGCCGTAGCTACCCATCCAGATTGGCTGCTCCTGACCGTGCTCGTCGAGATAGCTGGCGCCGAAGGCCTGCGAGTAACGCGTGCCGAGCTGAAAGATGTTTCCCACCTCGATCGCCGGCTCGATGGCGATCGGATGCCCGTCGACCAGGTCGCCAACCTCGACCCGGCGGATGTCGGCACGCTCGAAGCTGAAGTCGCGGCCCGGCTGCACACCCCGCAGGTGCGTGTCGGCACGGTTCGCGCCGGTGATGTAGGAGCCTTCGCCGACCGCGTCGTCGAGCAGGATCGGGAGGCGCCCGTCGAGGCCAGCCGGTCCGATGAACCCCGCTGGACCAAGCTGGACCGCGATCTCCGCTTCGCTCGCCGGCCGCCAGTCGCCGCCGAGCGTCGCGGCGAGCTTGAGCTCGTTGACCCGGTGATCGCCACGCAAGACGACTAGCACGAGGCCGCGCGGCTCGACGACGACCGGGTAGGCCTTCAAGAGTGCGCCTGGCGCCAGCCCAAGCAGTGCCGCGACGTCGGCGATTGTGCTCGCGCCCGGCGTCGAGACCTCCTGCGGCGCGTCCAGTAGACCCTCGAGCGCGACCGGCTGCGCAGTCGCGCGCGCCACCTCGACGTTCGCGGCGTAGCCCGGCGCCAGCGCGACCTCGTTTTCGCCGGCCGCGCACGGCGCCATGTACTCGTGGGCACCGCTGCCGCCCATCAGGCCGACATCGCCGGCAACGCGGTACCAGCGCAGACCGACGCGGTCAAAAATCCGGTCGTAGGCTTCGATGTGCCGGGCGTAGCTCTGATCGAGACCGGCCTGGTCTCGATCGAAGCTGTAGGAGTCCTTCATCACGAACTCGCGGGTGCGCAGCACGCCGGCGCGCGGGCGCGGCTCGTCGCGCCCCTTGGTCTGGACGTGGTAGAGGATCAGCGGCAGATCGCGGTAGGAGCGAACGACCTGCGCGACGTGCGAGGTAATAGCCTCCTCGTGGGTCATCGCCAGAACGAGCTCGGCGCCTCGGCGGTCCTCGAGCTTGAAGAGCTCCTCGATCCCGTAACGGCCGCTGCGTTTCCACAGCTCGGCCGGCTGGATAACCGGCATCAGCATCTCGTGGCCGCCGATGCGGTTGATCTCCTCGCGCAGGATCGTGCCGATGCGCGCCTGGACTCGCCAGCCCGCGGGTAGCCAGCTCCACAGGCCGGCGCCGATCTGGCGAATCAGGCCGGCGCGCACCATCAGCTTGTGCGAGCGCGCCTCAGCGTCCGCCGGAGCCTCTTTCTCCGTTGGCAGGAAGTAGCTCGAGAGGCGGGTCATCGCGCCTTAGCCTACGAGGTTGCGCGGCCGCGGAGGTTTTGACGGCCGCGAGTGTGGCCGGGAGTTATTGTGCTTGGGACCCGATCGACAAGGAGATCCGATGCCGTACACGCTCCCCGACCTTCCGTACCCGTTCGACGCGCTCGAGCCGTACATCGATGCGCGGACGATGGAGGTCCACCACGACAAGCACCACCAAACCTATGTGACCAACCTCAACGCGGCGCTCGAGGGCAGCGATCTCGGCGAGCTGCCGATCGCCGAGTTGCTGACCAAGCTCGACGAGGTCGCACCCGACAAGCGCAACGCCGTGCGCAACAACGGTGGCGGCCACTACAACCACTCGCTTTTCTGGGAGAGCCTCAGCGGCAGCGGCGGCGGTGAGCCGAGCGGTGAGCTCGCCAGCGCGATCTCAAGCGCCTTCGGCTCGTTCGCGGACTTCCAGGCGAAGATCAAGGCGGCCGGACTCGGTCAGTTCGGCTCAGGCTGGGCCTGGCTGGTGCACGACGGCTCTGGTCTCGAGGTCCTCGCCACGCCCAATCAGGACAGCCCGATCAGCGCCGGCAAGACACCGCTGCTCGGCGTCGACGTTTGGGAGCACGCCTACTACCTGCTCTACCAGAACCGCCGTCCGGACTACATCGACGCGTGGTGGAACGTCGTCAATTGGGATACCGTCGCGGCGCGGCTGAGCGCAGCTTCCTAAGAGCGACGCCAGCCCACGGGCGCGGGCGCGGCAGGCTCCTGCCGCGCCCTTAGGCGGTGCGCGAGAAGCGACGTCCCTTGACCGGCGACTCGCTTTCCTCGAGCACCGGCAGGGTGGCGTCCTCCTGCGCGGCGGCAGCCTCGAGCGCGGCGATCCGCTCGGGGGTCAACGCGGTCTCGTCCTCGTGCTCGGCGAGCCACGCGCGGGCCTCGGCGGCGCTCTGCTCGTCGCGCACGACCGTCCGTCCCGCTGCGTAGTAGCGGTCGATCTCGGCGAACAGTTCGTCGACGAGCCGCTCGGTTGGAACCTTCTTCAGCGGCTCGCCCTTGGAGTAGATCATCCCCATGTCCTTGGCGCCGGTGATGCCAAAGTCGGCGTGGCGGGCCTCGCCGATTCCGTTGACGGCGCAGCCGAGGATCGAGACTTCGATCGGGTCGTCGTAGGCGGCGAGCCGACGCTCGACCTCGACGACGACTGTGTCCATGTCAAATTGCAGCCGTCCGCAGGTCGGGCAAGCGATCAGCACAGGCCCGCGTTCGCGGAGCTTCAGCGCCTTGAGGATCTCCCAGGCAACCTTGACTTCCTCCTCGGCGTGGAAAGTCGACAGCGAAATGCGGATCGTGTCGCCGATCCCGTCTGCGAGCAGCGTGCCCAGGCCGACGGCGGACTTCAGTGAGCCCGACCACTTCGTCCCGGCCTCGGTGACCCCGAGGTGAATGGGGTAGGGAATCCGCGCCGCAAGTTCGCGGTTCGAGGCGATCGTGTTCGGCACCGACGTCGACTTCATCGACACCTTGAAGTTGGTGAAGTCGAGGCGCTCCATCAGCTCGACGGTTTCGATCGCCGCGCGTACTAGCGCCTCGACCGGATCGGTGTACTCGAGGTCACGCAGGTGGGCCGGCAGCGATCCGGAGTTGACGCCGACGCGTAGGGGCGTTCCGGACTGCTTGGCGCGCTCGATCACGATCCCGACCTTCTCGGCGCCACCGATGTTCCCGGGGTTGAGGCGAACGCAGTGCGCGCCCGCGTCGATCGCCTTGAGCGCCAGCGTGTAGTTAAAGTGGATGTCGGCGATCACCGGGATCGGTGACTCGGCGACGATCGTCACGAGCGCCGCCGCGTCTTGCTCGCGTGGCACCGCGACGCGGACGATGTCGGCGCCGGCTTCGGCGACGGTGCGGATCTGGGCCATCGTCGCCGCAAGGTTCGCGGTCTCGGTTTTGGTCATCGTCTGGACCGCGACGGGTGCGCCGCCGCCGATCGGGACGTCGCCGACCATGATCTGACGCTCTGAGGCCATGCTCAAAGTCTACGCGGCGAAGATCGCGTCAAGCAGCGCGCGCGAAGCACACGCGCTGCAAGGCGCGCTTGCCAGCTCAGTCGCTCGAGCGGCTCGACCGACGGCGTGCGCCATAGACGCACGTCGAGGCGAGCAGCACGGCGAACAGACAAATTGCGAGCCTGGCGAACAGGCTTCTGCTGCGGGTTTCATCCATGGCGCGAGTATCTCAGCCGCTCCGGCGGCAACTCGTCGGACGGAGTCGGGCCGGCGTGTGCCGGCGCCAGCGGGTTTACCCGCCAGAAAGTCGACTGACGTCGTTGCTGATCCCGTTCACCACGAGGAAGACGAGCAGCACGATGCCGACCGAGCTGAACCGCCACATCGCCTGGGTCGAGACGCGCCCGCCCCGCAGCTTCTCCGCCACCGACCAGAGCACGTGGCCGCCGTCGAGTGGAAGGAACGGGAAGAGGTTGATCACGGCGAGAATCATTGACACCAGGCCGAGGATCACGAAGCCGTAGACGGGCCCGGCGGCGACCGCCTGCTCAGTGACCTGGGCGATGCCGACGATGCTGTGCAGATGGCTTCGCACCTTGGCGCTCGTGACCGCGTGGGCGAGGCCTCCCACGGTCGACTCGGTGACGCTCCACATCGTTGCCGCGGCGGCGCCGACCGCCCCCAGCAGCCCGAACGGTCGTGCCTGTGCGAGGACGATGCCGACCATCATGCGGCCGCTCTCGCGTTCATAGCGCGGATAGATCGAGACGGTGCGCTCAGTGCCGCCGCGTTTGACAACGAAGACCACGGGCTTTGCCGCGCGGCAGCCCTGCACCGCAGTCCCCGGGCAGGCGTCGTGGACGATCGTGTTGATGACCGCACTGCCGGTTGCCTTGCGTCCATCGACGGCGACGATGCGGTCGTTGAGCTGGAGCTTGCCGAACGCCGGCTCGCCGCTGACCAGCTCGTCCACGGTCGTTCCGGCGACGAGCGTGGTGACCTGGGGTGCGAGATTGCCGATCGTGTTCGCACCGCCGAGGCTGCCTGAATAGAGCACGGCGGCGAAGATCACGAACGCGATCAGCAGGTTCATTCCCGGCCCCGCGAGGATCACGACGATCCGCTTCCAGGGCTTCTGCGCGTAGTACGCGCGCTTGGCGAGCTCCGGGTCGAGATCCGCGAGCTCCTCGGGACTCATCCCGGTGATCTTCACGTAGCCACCGGCAGGAATCGCACCGAGCGCATACTCCGTCTCCCCGCGGCGGAAGCGCGCGATCGTTGGCGGGAAAAAGAGCGAAAAGCGCTCGACCCGCATGCCGACGGCCTTCGCGGCAAAGAAATGCCCTGCTTCGTGCAGGACGATGAGCATGATGATTCCGCCGACCGCAATGACCCACGCCACGCCATAAGTGTCGCAGGCGCGATTAGTGGGAAATAAGGCGTCCGGCGCGAGTTGGTGGCGGCTGGGGCGGCTTCTGCGACCGTGCCAGCACTACCTGGCGGGCGGCTGGTCGATGCGGACCATGTTGCCGGACGGGTCACGCACGGCGAGGTCCCGCGTTCCCCACGGCTGGTCAGTCGGCTCCTGCACGATCTCGGCGGCGGAAGCACGGAGCTTCTCGAAAGTGGCGTCGAGGTCGTCAGTGTGGAAGTGGACGCCGTTCAGCGCGCCCTTGGCGAGGAGGGCGGCGAGCGCATCAGCGTCGGCGGGGCTACCGTTCAGGTAGTTCGTGAGAACGATCGCGACGCCGGGCTGGGAAGCGGCGCCGACGGTGATCCAGCGGAACTCGGTGCGGGCTACGTCGTTGCGAAGTTCGAGGCCGAGCGTGTCGCGGTAGAAGGCGAGTGCGGCCTCGGGGTCATGGATTAGGACGAAGCACTGCGAGAGAGTGAGGTTCATGCCCCCAACACTAGGGAGCCCGCGCCCCTGCCGTTTCTTCGATCCTGCTCGGCTTGCGGCTCGGGCGGGTGAGATCCTTGGCGACGCAACCCGGCACACTCGCCAGCGCGCTGTGGTCACGGGCCCGGTAGGCCGTCGGCGTCTCGCCCGTGAGCTCGGTGAAGCGGGCGCTGAACGAGCCGAGTGACGTACACCCGACCGCCATGCAGACCTCGGTGACCGACAGGTCACCGCGACGCAGCAGCGCCTTCGCCCGCTCGATTCGCCGCGTCATCAGGTAGGCGTAGGGCGTCTCACCGTAGGTCGCGCGGAACTGCCGCGCGAAGTGTGCGCTCGACATCAGCGCGGTACGGGCGAGCGTCGCGACGTCGAGTGGGCGCGCGTACTCGCGGTCCATCAGATCGCGGGAACGGCGCAGGTGCGCGAGATTGGCGAGTTCCTCCGGCCTCACACTGTCAGTGTAGGGGCGTGCCAGGGCCGACTTTGCGACGGGGTCGAGCACGCAATAGCTGACCGGCGTCGCACTAGTCGTCGATCGACGGTAGCGACATGTCGGTAATCGCTTCGAGCTTGCTGATGAACCCGCTGCCCGCCGTCAGCTGCAGCGACCCGTAGCCGGGGACGGTGAGGCGGGCGTCGGGCGGGCAGAACTCGGTCAGAAGAACCGCGACCGACACGCTACGCGCGGTCGCGAACGTCAGACGCAGCTCGGTCGGCCCGCGCGGGCCGACCAGCGCCGGGCAGCTGTAGACGGCAAGGACGGCCTCGTCCGGGCTGAGGGTGTCAACCGCGGCGATGATCGCACGGAGCTCGTCGGGCTTGCTCAACCGGGCGAGGACGCGGCCGCTCGGCGCCAGTGTGAGCGTGACCGAGCGCGCGGTCGGCGGGATCCGCAGCCGCTCGGGAATCCATACCACACGTGCGGCGATCGTCACGAGGCTCGTGCCGGCGGAGACCCGGATCACCGAGACGAAGAGGTCGCGGCGGCTGAACCACGCGTTTGATCGCGGCAGGGTCCAGGTCTGCGAACTGACAAATCCCGACGAAAATCCGGACGATGATGTGCCGCTTGGTCTGGCCCCGGGGCCAATGTCGGCGGCGATCGCACCCATCAGCGTCGTCGCTGGTCGCGCGACCCGCCAGCTCGCGTGCCATTCGACAAGGCTGACATAAGCCTGGTCGTCGCCGAACGCGCCGCCGCCGGCAAGGCTCGAGCGCGAGGCAAAGCCCCACGAGCCGCGGAGGGCGAGCGCGCCGGCGGGCAGGCGCACGTCCGCCACGGCCGCCCGCGCGCTGCGCTGCGCCAAGGCGACGATGTCAGACGGTGCAACGAGCTCGACAGCCGAGCCCGGCCGCTTGACGTGTTGGACGGTCGGGGCGGCGGCGCCGCAGCCACCGAGCGAGAGGACCAGCCCCGTCGCCGTCAAGAGATATGAGATCAGGGTGCTCCGCCGCATCAGAGCGACTACGCTGGCGCCGGCCCGCTGTCACCCGCGGTCAGGCACAGGGCGCACCTGGTCGAGCGCAGCGCGGGCGACCTCGCGGGCCTCGCGGTCGGCGGCAAAGAGCGCTTCGAACTCGGCCAATGGCCGCGCCTCGATCGTCGCGAGGGTCGCCTCGATGACCTCCGCGATCGCGGTGAAGGCGATCCTGCCAGCGAGGAAGGCGTGCACGGCGACCTCGTTTGCGGCGTTGAGGATGCACGGTGCCGTGCCGCCGGCTGCTGCGGCCGCGCGCGCCAGCCCCAGGCAGGGGAAGGTCTCGAGGTCGACGGGCTCGAACGTGAGGCTGCCGATCGCGGCCAGGTCAAGCCGCACGACCGGAAGCTCGACGCGCTCGGGATGATGCAGCGCGTAGGCGATCGGGACGCGCATGTCGGGGTGGCCAAGGTGCGCGAGGACCGCGCCGTCGCAGAGCGCGACGCAGCCGTGGACGATCGACTGCGGGTGCACGACGACATCGATTCGATCGTAGGGCACGTCGAAGAGATGGTGGGCCTCGATCAGCTCGAGTCCCTTGTTCATCAGCGTCGAGGAGTCGATTGTGATCTTCCCCCCCATCTCCCACGTCGGATGGGCGAGCGCATCGGCGATGCTGACCGACTGCAGTTGCTGGCTTGACATGCCGCGAAAGGGTCCGCCAGAGGCCGTGATCGTCAGGCGCTCGATTGTTCCCGGACCGGCGGTGGCGCGCTCGGCGGCGATCAGCTGATGCAGCGCGGCGTGCTCGGAATCGACCGGGATGATCTGCGCGCCGGTCGCCTGCGCGAGCGCCGTGACGAGCTCGCCGCCGGCGACCAGCGACTCCTTGTTGGCGAGCGCCAGGTCGATGCCCTCCCCCAGCGTTGCGATCGTCGGGCCGAGGCCTGCCGAGCCGACGATCGCGTTGAGCACGAGATCGGCGCCCGACTCGACAATCAGCTCCGCGACGCCTTCGCTGCCCGCGAGCACCTCCCCGTCCGGCCACGCGGCCGCGGCGGGCTCCGCGGCCTGCGCGTCAGAGAGCGCCACTCGCTCCACCCCGAACGCGCGGGCCTGCTCGACGAGCGTTTCCCAGGAGGAGCGCGCAGAGAGGCCGACGAGCTCGAGCTCTTCGCTTTGGCCGATGACGCTCAGCGCCTGGACGCCGATCGAGCCGGTCGAGCCGAGAATCAGGATGCGACGTGGGCGGCTCATCATTTGAGCAGGATCGCGTGCCAGATGTAGTAGCCGGCGACGGCGGCGAACATCACCGCGTCGAGCCGGTCTAATGCGCCGCCATGGGCGCCGAACAGGCGCCCGGTGTCCTTCGCGCCCGCGTCGCGCTTGATGAAGCTCTCGAAGAGGTCGCCGAGCGGCGCCGCGAGCGCGACGCCCGCGCCGAGCGCCAGCGCGTCACCGGTGTGCAACCACGGCTGGAAGAGGCTCGCGACCCAGACCGCGCCGACGGCTGTGCCGATGCCGGCGATCAGTCCCTCGACGGTCTTTTTCGGCGAGATCGCCGGGGCCAGCGGATGGCGCCCGAACGCGCGCCCGCCGAGGTAGGCGGCGCTGTCACCGACGAACGTCCCGATGACCACATCGATGACGATCCCACCGCCGTGCGGCAGCCGGCGCAGCAGCACCGCGTGGCCCAGCGCGAGCCCGATCCACCAGATCCCGAGCAGCGTCAAGGCCAACGCGAAGGTGCCAGTGCGCGTGCCGCTGCCGGTGGCGGCGGCGCCACGCGGCGTAATGATCGTCAGCAGGAACGTCAGAGGAATTGCCGCCACCGCGACGAGCAACAGCTGGTCACGGGTGCCGAACTGCGCGGCGGCGATCAGCCCGGCTAGCGCGATGAAGCCGGCGATGCGGGCCGGGTTGATGTCGTCGTAGAGCTCGTAGAGCTCATACAGGCAGACCCCGCCCAGCAGCAAGAGCGCAGCCGCGAAGACGTCGCCGCCGAGCAGGTCGATCGCAATCACGAAGGCGAGCAAAGGGATGGCGACGAGGACGCGCGCCCCGAGCTCTGAGCGCGTCCGTGGTGGCGTCGGTGCGGCTAGCGGCGTTGGCTCTTCACGACGTGGGGTCGAGGCCATCAGCGCACCGTCAGCGACCGCCGAACCGGCGGCGGCGGGACGCAAACTCGGCGAGCGACTGGGCATATGCCTCGCGGCTGAAGTCCGGCCAGAGCTCGTCACGGAAGATCAGCTCGGAGTAGGCGGACTGCCACAGCAGGTAGTTGGAGAGGCGCTGTTCGCCGCTGGTGCGGATGATCAGATCGGGGTCGTGCATGTCGGGCGCGTAGAGCAGCGCGCGGAAGTCCGCCTCTTCGCCGCCATTGAAGCGCCGGGCCGCGTCGAGGATCTCGGCGCGGCCGCCGTAGTTGAACGCCACGAACAGGGTTATGCGGTCGTTCTCGGCGGTTTCGCGCTCGGCCCAGTCCATCTGGCGCTGTAGCGCCGCCGAGACGCCTTCGCGGCGGCCGATGAAGCGCAGGCGCACACCCTCGGCTTTCAGCTCCGGTGCCTCGCCTTTGATCCGCCGGCTCAACATCCGCATCAGCGCGTTGACCTCCGTGGCCGGCCGACCCCAATTCTCAGTTGAGAACGAGTACACGGTCAGCTCCTTGACGCCGAGCTCGGCGGAGTCGCGCAGCCGGGCCTTCACCGTGTCCGCGCCGGCATTGTGACCGGCGGCCACCGAGACGCCATGCTCCTTGGCCCAGCGTCCGTTGCCGTCGGTGATGATTGCGACGTAGCGCGCCTGTGCGCCGTTGTCGTCGAACTGGCGCGGCTGGCCGCGGCCCGCTGCCGTGCGGCGTGCGGGAGGACTCATCAGACCTCGAGGATCTCGGCTTCCTTGCCCTTCAGCAGTGTGTCGAGCTCAGCGATGCTCGCGTCGGTCAGCTTCTGCAGCCCCACCTCGGCGCGGTGCTCGTCATCGGAGCCGGCCTCGCCGGCCTCCTTCAGCTCGCGCAAGTCGTGCATCACGTCGCGTCGTATGTTGCGCACGGCGACACGCCCGTCCTCGGCGATGCCGCGGGCGACCTTGACCAGCTCGCGGCGACGCTCCTCGTTGAGCTCGGGGATCGCGAGTCGCACGATCTTGCCGTCGTTGGACGGGTGCAGGCCGAGGTCGGACTCGTTGATCGCCTTCTCGATCACCTTGATCGTCGAGCCGTCGAAGGGCTGGATCGTCAGCAGCCGCGCCTCCGGCGCCGAGATCGTCGCGAGGTTGCGCAGCGGCGTCGATGTGCCGTAGTAGTCGACCTCGATGCGGTCGAGCAGACCCGGGCTGGCGCGGCCCGCTCGCACGGTGCCGAGCTCATGCGCAGTCGCCTCGACCGACTTGTGCATCCGCTCGCGGGCGTCCTCGAGCAGCTCGTCGATCAGTGCCATTGCAGGAAAAAGCTCGCGGGCATCGTCGCGGGAGGATAACGCTCGCAACGCGATCGGCGAGCGAATGCTGAGAAGCCTAGGGCGTGCTGACGAGCGTGCCTACGCGCTCGCCGCTGACGATCCGACCGATGTTCTGCTCGTCGTCGACGTTGAAAACGTGAATCGGCAGCTTGTTCTCCATGCAGAGCGTGAGCGCCGTCGCGTCCATCACGCCGAGGCGTCGCTGGATCGCCTCCATATGGGTGATCTGGGGAATGAACGTGGCGTTTGGATCGAGCGCCGGGTCGGCGCTGTAGACGCCCTCCACCCCGTTCTTGGCCATCAGGATCGCGTCGGCGTGGATCTCGCTTGCCCGCAGCGCGGCGGCGGTGTCGGTGGTGAAGAAGGGGTTGCCGGTGCCGGCGGCAAAGATCACGACGCGGCCCTTCTCGAGGTGTCGCATCGCGCGACGACGGATGTAGGGCTCGGCGACCTCCTGGATCGTGATCGCCGACTGCACCCGGGTGTGCACGCCCTCCTTCTCGCAGGCGTCCTGCAGCGCGAGCGCGTTGAGGACCGTGGCGAGCATCCCCATGTAGTCGCCGGTCGCGCGATCCATCCCCGCTGCCGCGCCCTGGAGGCCGCGGTAGATGTTGCCGCCACCGGGGACGAGCGCGAGCTGGACGCCGCGCTCGACGACGCCGCGAACAGCGCTGGCGATCGCCGCGACGCGTTCGGGGTCGGTGCCGAACTCGAGCTTCCCCATCAGCGCTTCGCCCGAGAGCTTGACGAGCACGCGCGTGAAGACGGGTTCGCCATCCGTCGCCGCTGTGGTGGCCACGCTCGGAATGCTAGTCGCCGACGATGAACCGCTCAAAGCGCCTGATGAAGACGTTCTCGCCCGTCTTGGCGGCGAGCTCGTGCTGGAGCTCGCGGATCGTCTTGCCCTCGTGCTTGTCGGCGTTGACGTGGACCTGTTCGAGGAGAACGACCTCAGAGAACCACTTTGCGAGCTTGCCCGCCGCGATCTTGTCGCGGATCTCGGCCGGCTTGTCGGCAGCCTCTTGCTCGAAGATCGCAAGCTCCCGGTCGCGCTCGAGCGCGGGGACATCGTCGGGCGTCAGCCAGCGCGGCCCGGCCGCCGCAATATGCGCGGCGACGTCCTTGGCAAAACTGACGAAGTCGGCGTTGCGGGCCACGAAATCGGTCTCGCAGTCGACCTCAACGAGGACGCCGATCTTGCCGTTGTGGTGCACGTAGGTCTGGACGGTGCCCTCGGAGGCGACGCGCTCACCGCGATCCTCGATCCGCTTGCCGGCCTTTTTGCGGAGGATCTCGATCGCCTTCTCGACATCGCCCCCGGATTCGGTCAGCGCGCGCTTGCAGTCCATCATCCCGGCGCCGGTGCGGTCGCGCAGCGCTTTGACGTCGGCAGCAGAGATCTCAGGCATTCGAGACCTCCTCGGCCGGCTCCGCCGGCGCCTGTGGCGCCTCGTCCTTCGCGTCCGGCTTGACCTCCGCTTCGGGCTCAGCGCTCGGCTCGGGCTGGGAAACCTCCGCGGTTGCCTCAGCCGAGGCTTCCTGCGGCGCCGGGGGTTCCGGCGGAGCCGAGGCTTCCGGCGGAGCCGAGGCTTCCTGCGAGGCCGGCTCCTGGGGCGTCTCGGGCGGCGCTGCTTGGGCGTCTGCGGCCTGCGGCTCGACTGGTGGCGTCGGCTGAGTGGCCTCAGCGGTCACTTCAGGCGCTGGTGGCGCAGCTGGCGGCTCGGGCGCTGGCTGCGATCGCGCTGGCCGTGGCGGCGCCGGTGGGCGCCGGGCGGGGGCTTCGGCGGGCGCCGAGGCTGGCGGCGGCGACTCCGGTGCGCCGGGTGCCGCCTGGGTTCCTGCGGCTGCGGCGGCCGCTGCTGCGGCGGCCTGGGCCTCGGCCGCCTGGGCCTCGGCGGCGGCCTGGGCTTCGGCCGCGGCGAGTGCTGCGGCCGCGGCTTCGGCCTCGCGACGTTCTGTTTCCTTGCGCGCGCGCTCTTCGGCTTCCTTGCGGAGCTTCTCCTGCTCGGCGCGATAGAAGCCGGCCTCTTCGGCGACGACGTCGCCGATTGCCTTGGCGATCACGGCGCAGGAGCGGATGGCGTCGTCGTTGCCGGGGATGACGTAGTCGATCCCGTCAGGGTCGCAGTTGGTGTCGACGAGGCCGATGATCGGGATCCGCAGGCGTTGGGCCTCGCGCACGGCGATCGCCTCGGTCTTGAGATCGATGATGAAGATCGCCGCGGGTGTGCCCTTCATGTTCTTGACGCCGCCGAGGTTCGCCCGCAGCTTCGCGAGGTCGGCTTCGGCGGCCATCCGCTCGCGCGTTGGCAGCAGCTCGAGCTGACCCTCGGTTTCGTAGCGCTCGAGATCGTGCAGGCGCTTGATGCGCTCGCTGATCGTCTGGAAGTTCGTCATCAGGCCACCGAGCCAGCGGTGGTTGACGTAGGGCATGCCGGCCGCCTCGGCGACCTGCTGCACGGCGTCGCTGGCTTGCTTCTTCGTGCCGACGAACAGCACGGTGCCGCCGCGATGCGCGACGTCGCCGACGAAGTCGAGCGCCTGATCGAGCAGGCGCTGCGTCGTCAGCAGATCGATGATGTAGATGCCATCCCGCTCACCGAAGATGAAGCGGCGCATCTTGGGGTTCCAACGGCGTGTCTGGTGGCCGAAGTGAACGCCGGCCTCCAGCAGCTCCTTGATTCCGACTCGAGCCACGGTACTGCTCCCTTATTTGTGTTGACGATGCCGCTCGGCGGGTCGGTGGACCCGAGCACACGCTGCGCTCGGGCAGGCCCACAACCCCGCGTGCCGTGCGGGTTGGTTATTGGTCTCTAACGAGGATACGCGACGTCAGCGGCCACGTGCGCGCTCGAGCGCCGCGGCGAGATCGGCGGGGAGCGGGGAGTCGAACGCCAGCGCCGCTCCGCTCGACGGTTGGGAGAGCTCGAGGTGGGCGGCGTGGAGGAACTGTCGTTCGAGCCCGTAGAGGCCGGCGTGCCCGTACTCCGGGTCGCCGCAGACCGGGTGTCCGATCGCTTCGAAGTGCGCGCGGATCTGGTGCGTGCGGCCGGTTTCCAGGCGCACGCGTAGCAGGGTCGCGCCGTCGAGCGCCTCTTCGAGGCGGAAGTGGGTGCGGGCTTCGCGCAGCGCGTCGCTGTCGAGCGAGATTCGCCGCCGCGCGCGGCGGTCGCGGCCGATCGGGGCGTCGATCGTGCCGCCTCGCGCCGGCGGGCGGCCCTCGACCAGCGCGAGGTACTCGCGCACGATCTCGCGCGCGGCGAGCGCCGCTTTCAGTCGCCGGTGGGCGGCCTCGCTCTTGGCGACGACGAGCAGTCCGGAGGTGTCCTTGTCGAGACGGTGGACGATCCCCGGCCGCCACGGCTCGCCGCCGGCGGCGCCGCGTGCCGCGAGCGCCTGGGAGAGCGTGCCGCTGCGGTGACCGCCCGCGGGGTGCACGACGACACCGGCCGGTTTGTCGATCACGAGCAAATCGGCGTCCTCGTAAACCACTTCGTAGGGCGCCGGCGGCCCGTCGTCGAGTGCCGCCGGCGCCCCTTCGGGAAGAACGACGCTGAGCAGCTCGCCACCGCCCAAAAGATCGGCTTTGCGGGCGATCCGCCCGTTGAGGCTCACACCGCCGAGCTCGATCCAGCGCTGGGCCTGCGCGCGCGAGCCGGCGCGGGCGCTCAGGTAGCGGTCCAGGCGCTGCCCGGCGGCCTCAGCTGGGACTCGCAGCTGCACCGCGTCCGAGGATCAGGATCAGCGCGACGACGCCGATTGTGATGGCGCTGTCGGCGAGGTTGAAGGCCGGCCAGTCCGGCAGCTTGATGAAGTCGGTGACGGCACCGTCGCGCAGGCGATCGATCAGGTTGCCGACCGCGCCGCCGGCGATCAGCCCGACGGGCAGCCAGAGTGGCGCGTGCTCGCGGTAGCGGGCGAAGAAAGCCAGCAGCAGCGCGAGGCCGATCAGCGCCAGCACCGTCACGGCGTCGGCGCTGCCACTGAGCAGGCTGAAGGCGACGCCGCTGTTGGTCGTATGGACGAGCGTCAGCCCCGGCAGCACGTGGCGCTCGGCGCCGACCGCCAGTGAGCTCCGAAGCAGTTGTTTGGTCAGCTGGTCGAGGATGATCACGATCCCCGCCACGACGCCGGCGCGCGACCACGCCGTGGTGGCAGCGCTGTTGCGGGGCGCGCTAACCACGGATCGCGCGTGCGATCAGCGAGCCGGCGACGCGCACGACGATGATCGCGACGATGGGGCTGAAGTCAAGCCCGCCGAAGGACGGCAGGATGCGGCGGAAGATCCGCAGGAACGGCACGACGACGTCGTGGAGGAAGGTGAGGATTGCGTTGCTGACGCGGCTGTAGGGGATTCGCAGGCCGGCAGCGAAGATCCACTGCGTGAGGATGTAGGCGATGATCGTGACCGTGTAGACCCAGGCGAGGACGTCGACGTAGTTGGCGATGTCGCCGCGTACGCTGGCGAGAACGAGGGTCACTTAGCGGACCCGACGACCGCCGCGGCAGCGTCGCTGAACGCCGAGCGCAGGCCGGCGCGCTCGAGCACGCGGAGGCCTCGGGCGGTCATTCCGCCCGGCGAGGTGACCTCGCGGCGCACGCCGAGCGTGTCCATCCCGCGTTCCTCGAGCAGGGCCGCGGCGCCGCTGAGCGAGGCGCTGACGAGCTCCGCGGCCTGCGCCGCAGGGATGCCCTGGCCGACCGCGGCGTCAACCCAGGCCTCGGCGATCAGCGCCACGTAGGCGGGCGCGACGCCGCTGACCGCGGTGGCGGCGTCGATCAGCCGTTCGGGCAGCCGCACGACGCGGCCCACGGCCTCCAGCAGCGCGTCGAGTTCCTCGGCGCCGCAGACGCAGGTCACGCCTTTGCGCACGGCGACCGCCGTGTTCGGCATCGCGCGGGTCACGCTGGCGCCAGGGATTGCGGCGGCGACCTGCTCGAGCGTCACGCCACCGAGCAGTGAGAGCACGACCTCGGCGCCGCTGAGCTCGGGGGCGATCGTCGCGAGCTGGGCCGGCTTGTGCGCCAGGACGACGACGTCGGCGCGCTTCGCGAGCTCGCTGTTTGTCGCCACAGCCTCGCCGCCGACGAGCTCCGCGAGTGCCGCGGCGCGCCCCGAGCCGGAGTCGCTGAAGAGCGCCGGCTCGCCAAAGCCGATCGCCAGCGCCCGCGCCATGTTTCCGGCGCCGACATAGCCAAGAGTCATAGCGCCAAGGCTACCTTTCCAAAAGGCGGGCGCGCGCGAGGTCAGGCCTGATTAAAGAAGCCCTTTTCGATCAGCCGCGCGCGCTCTTCGGCTGACAGCTCGACGTTGCGCGGCGTCAGCATGAAGACCTTGTCGGCGATCCGCTGCATGCCGCCGTCGAGCGCATACGTGAGGCCGCTCGCGAAGTCGATCATCCGCTTCGAGAGGTCGTGCTCGCAGTCCTGGAGGTTCAGGATCACGGGTACGTCGCGCTTGAACTTGTCGGCGACCTGCTGGGCGTCGTTGAAGGACTTCGGATGCACGACGTGGACCTGGAAGTCCCGTCCCCCCTGATCGCGTCCGCCGCTTTCGCGTCCGCCGCTCGGGCGTCCACCCTGCACGGGACGCAGAACCGTGGCTTGACGCCCGCGCGGCTCCTCGTCGGGAAAGATGTCGTCGATGTCGTCGCCGCGGCGTCGCGGCGCCAGGCGGCGTACGTTGGGGCGCTCGCGGTAGCGGTCTTCGAGGGCGAGCTCGGGTCCCGTGTCGGGGTCGTAGTCGTAGGCGTCGTCAACTTCCTCGGCCAGGCCGAAGTAGACGAGCGTGCGATGCCAGGAGTCCCGGAGGGCCACGTTCAGGGTGTTGTTCGCGTCACTGGGTGTTAATCCCTGCCGCGACGCAAACTCTAGCGCCAGCGGCGTTACTAACGGTACAGGCTTGTGCCCAGTCGCACGATCGTCGCGCCAGCCTCGACCGCAACCTCGAAATCCTGGCTCGTACCAGCCGAAACGTGCGCCAGCCCCCGCGCTGAGGCCAGCGCGGCAAGCTGCTCGAAGTAGGGGCGGCTCCGTTGCGGGTCCTCAGTCTGCGGCGGCATCGTCATCAGGCCGACGACCGGCACCGGGCTGCGCGCAATGAAATCGTCGAGCTGCGCCGGCGCGATCCCCGCCTTGCCGGGCTCACCGCTGAGGTTGACCTCGATCAGGATCTCGAGTGCCGCCGGCGCGCCGCGGCCGAGCTCGCGCAGCACCGAATCGCTCGCGACGGAGTGGATCAGCTCGACGTGGGGCATGATCAGGCGCACCTTGCGCGACTGCAGCGCGCCGATGAAATGCCAGCGCAGCCGCCCCTGGGCGTATGGAATCTTCTCGAGCAGGTCCTGAGCGCGGTTCTCGCCGACGAGCGTGATGCCTGCGTCGACGAGCGTCTCGAGCTCGGGCCCGCTGAGGTACTTCACCGCCGCGAGAATCTCGACCGCGGCGGGATCGCGCCCGACGCGCGCGGCCGCGGCAGCGATCCGCTCGCGCGCCGCGGCGAGGTTGGCGGCGACGCGCTCGCTGCTCAGCGCAGCCAAGCGAAGCCCCCCTGACGGCCGGTCTCGGGCCCGTCGCGGCGATGGGAGAAGAAGAGCCCCGCGGGCGCACAGAGCGTGCAGAGCCCGGTGTCGCCGACGCTTTCGACACCCGCCTCGTGGAGCTGTGCGGTGGCGATCGCCGCGAGATCCAGGCGTCGACCACTACTTGCGCAGTAGGCCGCGAACGGGGCGTGCACCTCGGGTCCGACCTCATAGCAGCAGCCACCGGCGCCGGGACCGATCGCCGCCTCGAGCGGGCCCTGCACGCCGAGTGTGCGCAGCGTGCGCACCCCCTCGGCAACGACCCCGCCGGCGAGACCGCGCCAGCCGGCATGGATCATCGCGACGCCGCCGTCGCCCGCCACCGCGATCGGCAGGCAATCGGCGACATGGACGCCGACGCCGAGCTCGGGCGCGGGCGTCACCTGCCCGTCGGCCTGCGCGCTTTCGTCAACGACGTAGCCGAGGCGATCGGGTTTCGCAACGGCAACGGTGCTGCCGTGCACCTGACGGCCGACGGCGATCCCTCCGAGGCCACAGAGCGCGAGGATCGCTGTGCGGTTGGCCTGCACGGACGGCGTCGCTGGCTCCGCCGTGCGGCCGAGGTCGCCGTCGTCGCGACCGCTGAAGAGCACGGTTGCGTGGCGCAACTCGATCCGCGTGGCGCTCCCGTGGGATCGCGCGGCGGCCCGCGCATTCGCTCTGGGGCTCACGGGCGCTCTCCGAGCGCGCTTTCGAGCTCTGCTTGGCGCCCATCGTCGATCTGCCCGTCGAGCTTGCGCGCGAGGGTGCGCTCGAGCCGCGCACCGAGCTCGGGGCCGGCGACGATCCCCGCCGCGAGAAGGTCGTCGCCGTCGATCTCAAGCGCGATGTGACGCAGCTCGGTGAGCCAGCGCCGGGTCGCCGCGGCTGATCCCAGAGCACCGGCGATCGCGATCACCTCCACCGGCACGCCACGCAGGATCGCGCCCAGTTCGCTCGGCGATTTCGCGGCCTCAATCGCCGCGGCGAGCTCCGGCGCACGCTTTGCCTGAAGGACGACGTCGCGCTCGCGGGCGAGGAGCTCGAGCGACTCGATCCAGGTCGCGGGCGCGCGTTCGCGCGTGACGGCGGCGAGGATCAGGAGCGTGCGGCTCGCGTCGGGCGGTGCCAGCGCTAGCGCCGCTTGCACGAGCGCTCGATCGACCGTGATCGGCAGTTTCTCCGTCAGGTCGGCGAGCGGCGCCAGCGGATCAGGCTCGAGCAGCGCCAGACGCAGCTCGGCCCCGATCCGTGACCCCGTCACCGTCCCGAGGTCTGCCGCCGCGGCGAGCGCGGCGGTATGGGGATCGACCGTGAAGCCGAGCCGGTGAGCGTAGCGCGCGAGGCGCATGACGCGCGTCGGGTCATCGATGAAGCTCTCGTCGTGGAGGACGCGGAGGCCGTGCGCCGCAAGGTCCTCGAGCGCACCCTCAGCGGCGATCAGCTCGCCGCGCTCGAGCGTGACGGCGATCGCATTGACGGTGAAGTCGCGGCGCGCGAGGTCCTGCTCGAGGCGCGCCGGCTCGACGATCGGCAGCGCGCCGGGGCGCGGGTAGCGCTCGCGCCGGGCCTGGGTGATGTCGATCGACCAGCCGTCACCGCTGACGCGAGCGGCGAGGAAAGACTCGTAGCTGGTCAGCGTGCCGCCGAGCGCCGCCGCGATCTCTGCCGTGTCGCCTTCGACGACGAGGTCGATCTCGCGCGGCACGCGGCCGATCAGGGTGTCGCGGACGAAGCCACCAACGACCGCCGCCCGCACCCCGCGCAGCGCACGCACAGCCGCGCCATCGGGGCGACCCGCGAGCGCGTCGAGTACGACCTCGGCCTGGGTCCTCGTTCTGTCTGGCATCGCGATTGAGTCTAGGCTCAAGGGCGCGATGGCCGACCAGAAAGACATCGATTTCACCTACTCGCTGACCGACCGCGTCTTTCGCCTCAGCCTCGGCGAGCTCGCCGACTTCAGCGGCGCCAAGTACGACGGCGACTTCTCACTCAGCCTCGAGCAGGCGCAGCAACGCAAGCACGAGTACGTAGCCGAGCAGATCGGCATCACCACCGGCCGGCGCCTGCTCGACCTCGGTTGCGGCTGGGGTCCCTTGCTCGACTTCGCCCGCGATCGCGGCGCGATCGGCGTCGGCGTGACGCTTTCGCACGCGCAACTCGCGGCCTGTCGCCGGCACGGGCTCGATGTGCACCTCTTCGATGCGCGCAAGCTCGACCGCGCGAGCTTCGGCGGGTTTGACGCGGTCGCGAGCCTCGGGGCGTTCGAGCACTTCTGCTCGCCAGATGAGTATCGTGCGGGCCGCCAGGACGACGTCTACCGCGAGATCTTCAGCCGGATCGCCGCCGTTCTGCCGCCGCAGGGACGGCTGTACCTGCAGACGATGGTCTTCGGCCCGAACATGATCTCGCTCGACGAGGTCGACGTCCGCGCTCCACGCGACTCCGACGCGTGGTATCTGGCCCTGCTGGGGCGCCAGTTCCCTGGCTCCTGGCTGCCGCTCGGCGAGCAACAGGTAATCGACTGCGCGGAACCCGGCTTCCGCCTGATCTCGAGCATCAGCGGCCGTCTGGATTACATCCAGACGATCACCGAATGGGGCAAGCTGACTGGCGCGCGCAGCGCCCGCAAGACGCTGCTCAAGCTGAGGCTCGTGCCGCGCTGGCTCAGGAGCGCGGACTTCCGACTCGCCTTCACCTCGGGTGTGAGCGCCAACAAGGTCTGTTTCGAGCGCGAACTGCTCGACCACTACCGCTTCGTCTTCGAAAAGCGCTGAGCGGCGCCTGTCTGGGCGCCTAATGCTTGGCGGCGAGGACGCGGAACGTGGTTTCGGTGCTGTGAGCTCTGCCGCCTGTGGGGGTGTAGGTGACCCAGAGCGTACATGCTGCGCCCAGCCCCGGGCGCGCGCGTCCCCGCAGATCCACGCCTTGTTCCCGCGTCGTGGCTCGCGGCCCTCGGTCGCCGTCGCTGCGGGCATCGTCAGGTGCTTCTAGGTAGGCTGGCGAAGACGGCGCCGGTGCTGCCAACCGCGCATTGCGTCGAGCCCAGACTGACGAGAGCTGCCTATGTCTGACGTCCTGATCTACGGCGATACGTTGCGATCGGCCGAAATGCGACACGAGGTGTCGCTGATGGTGCCCGACCCGTTCCTCTACATCGAAACCGGCGGGCGTCGTCACGTGGTGGTCGGCTCGCTGGAGAGTCCCCGCCTTCGCGCGCTGGATCACGATCTCGGCGTGCACCCGCTCGAGGAGTTCGGGCTCGACGATTTACTCGCCGGCGGCGCCGACCGTGCGCAGGCGTGGCTCGAAATAGTGGCGCGTGCGTGCCGCGCGCTCCACGTCACGGCGGCTGTCGTGCCGAGTGAGTTCCCGATCGAGGTAGCTGACTATCTGCGGACTGCAGGCGTGGCGGTCACGCCCGACCGCGAGTTGTTCAAGGCTCGCCGGCGCGTTAAGAACCCGGACGAGCTCGCCGGTATCCGCCGCGCGCAAGCCGCCGCCGAAGCCGGGATGCGCGCGGCGACGCAGCTTCTGCGCGCCGCCGAGCCCGGCGCGGGAAGTCTTTTCGTGGACGGCGAGCCGCTCTCATGCGAGCTTTTGAAGGAGGCCGTCAGCGCGGCCGTCGCGGCAGCCGGAGCAAGCGTGGGCGACGCCCTCATCGTCTCTCACGGCGCACAGACGGCGGTCGGTCACGAGCTCGGATCGGGGCCGATCCAAAGTGGAGAGCCGGTTGTCATCGATCTCTGGCCTCGCGATCCCGAATCCGCTTGCTTTGCCGATATGACGCGGACCTTCGTGGTCGGCGAAGCGCCCGCGGAGATCCGCCGATTCCACGCCCTTACGCGCGACGCGCTCGAGCGTTCGAGGGACGCCGTGCGTCCCGGTATCGCGGGGCTTGAGGTCTTCCGCATAGCGTGCGAAACGTACTCACAGGAGGGCCTGCCGACACAACTGACCAAGCTGCCCGGGGAGCCGCTCGAGAGCGGCTTCTTCCACTCGCTCGGACATGGTGTGGGACTGGAGATCCACGAGGCGCCGCTACTTGGCCGCGGTCCCGACACCCTGTGCGCGGGCGATGTCGTGACGCTCGAGCCGGGCTGCTACGACCCGCGCGTCGGAGGCTGCCGGCTCGAGGATCTCGTCCTGGTCACCGAGGACGGTTGCGAGACGCTCACGCAATTCCCCTACGACCTCGAACCGTAGCCCCTAGAGCGGTCCGCGCAGGAGCCCGCCTGCTTTACACGCGTGAGCGACTGGTTTGCTTGAGGGTGTAGAGCAGGATGCCGCCGATCTGCCGTGGTGGGGGAGCGATTCGGCTGAACACCGCTGTCCAGGCGAGCTGGTAGCCGGGCTCGATGACGACGTGACGGATGTGGTGTTGCTCGAGGAAAGCACGGATCGTCGGTGCGACCGTGGCCGACATGTGCGCCTCCCGAGTGGAGCCGTCGAACAGATCTGTGACCGCGGCGCCCTCTGCTGAGCTGGGCTCAACGCCCGAGAGATAGCCGCCCGGCATCTTGAAGTAAAAGCTGGTCTCCGCTTGCCAGAGCATGCTGTCGCCAGCGACGCCGAAGGGGATCACCAGGACGCTCTCCCCGCGAGTGAGGTAGTTCCGATACTCGGCGGTCTGGAAGAACGTCGGGTTCGGCGGCTGACTGGCCCACCAGCCCGCGCCGACATCCGGGAACAGTGCGGCCACACCGAGGAACACAACCAACCACCGGATCGCATTGGTGCGGAGGCCCCGCGCGAGCCAGAGGGCTGTGCAGATCGCGACGATCAACTCGGAGAAGACCACGATTCGTCCGGGCACAAGGTTTCCGAGGAGTGGCAGCCGCTCAAGCAGGCTCCACGGGAGCGCGATGAGCCCGTGTCCCGCAACCTCCAGCCCAGACCCGAGCGCGAGAACGAGGCTCACGAGGAACGTGAGGACGAGCACTCTTGTCCCCCGATTGGTTCGCCAGCTGGTCAGCGCGAAGGTCGCGAACACGAGCAGCAGCGGCAGGCCGATGTACCCGGCGGTCTCGGTGTAGTTCCCGTTCTGGAAGGTCTCGCTGACGCCGAGGTAGGTCCACCCGCCCAGCCGGGTGATCGGTGTGGGAACGATGAGGTTGAGCGCGTTCAGCCCGAACGCGCTGCCGCTGCGGAAGAGTTGGCTTTGGGCAAGGGCGGCCAGGATGTATGGCAGGAGCAGGACGAGGGCAGCGGTGGCGGCGATGAGGACTTCGATTGCGGCTGTGGCGATGCGCGGTCGCATCGAACGTGGGTAGACGCAGTACGCGATCGCCAGCGCGGCCGTTCCGACCATGCCGGCATCTACCAGGATCTCGCTCGAGAGCAGGGCTTGGACGACAAACACGACCGCCAGGGCTGTGATGAAGCGGGCTCGCGAGAGGTCGCCGTCGACGCGTCGGACGACGAGATGGATCCCGACCGGAAGTAGAAAGACCAGTGCCAAATTGGCGTGCCCGAGTGACTCGGTGAGCTCGTAGCTGCTGAAGGCGAAGAGGAACCCGCCCATCAGCGATGCGCCGTGGCGGCCGGTCAGCCGACGGCACAACAGATAGGCCGTCAGACCGCAGAGCGCCGGGCTCAGGATCGCGAGCACGTTGTAGGAAACGACCGGGCCGAACAGCGCCGTCACCGGCCACAGCGCGATCGCGGCCGCGGGAATCGTCGCCGCTGCCGCGACGTTCGTTCCCTCCGGCGCCCAGATTACGTGCGTGAAGAACGGGTTGAGGCCGTGCACGAGCGCGTGGGGCCACCAGGCCAGCGACCACATGAACACCGGCGGGTCCGTGAAGTCGACCCAGCCGACGATGACGTGGCCGGGATTGGTGACTGCGCCGTGGCCGAGCGTCACCACGGAGATCGCGAGGTAAAGCGCAAAGGCCAACGCCCATCGAGGGAACGCCGAACCAACCCGCGCTACCTCGTTCCACGGCCCGGACCGAGCAGACCAGCCCGCACCGACTCGCAGCGCGGGCGCGCCCAGCGCCAAATCGCGGCGGCCGACGGCTGGGCCGCCCCGCATCCGCATCGGGGGGCCAGGATCGCGACCCAAGCCACCTGCATTCGCTTTCACCTAGTCGTTTTCGGCACCCCCCATTGCGCCCTTGACACAACGCCCTGCTGCTTTTTCCCGAGATGCGAATCGCAAACGACCGTTTCCAATCCCGACAGCCGGCGTCGCACGGACCTGCCGCAACTCCCGGACAGCCGATCGCGGCGTGCACACCAGCGTCATACTCGGATTTCATGTGGGTGCACAGGCGACGCTACCCGCGGGCCGCCGGCGCCTCGGCTCGGCCGGCGCGGAGCTTGATCACCTGGCCCGCGCTGGCGATGATGACCGTCGCATCGGTTGGCTACCTGGGATCGGCGCCGGCGACCGCCGTGCTCGGACTCGCCTCCGTCTTCCTCTATGTCGTACCGGCTTTTGTGTTCCTGGTGCCGGTGTCACTGGTCGCGGCAGAACTGGCCTCCGGCTGGCCGGACGGCGTCTACAACTGGGTGCGCGAGGGCATCTCGGCTCCGATGGGCTTGGTCGCGGTCTGGTGCCAGTTTGCCCAGACCATCTTCTACTACCCGGCGCTGCTCGCCTTCGTCGGTAGCACGCTCGCCTACGTGATCGATCAGCGGCTGGCAAGCAACGGGGTCTACACCGCTGCGATCATCATCGTGCTCTTCTGGGGCGGCGTGCTGGTCTCCTCACGGGGCATTTCGCTCGTAGCCGAGCTCTCCTCGAGCGGGACCGTGATCGGGACGCTGATCCCCGGAGCCATCCTCGTCGTCCTCGGCGTCATCTACCTGGCGCAGGGCCACCATTCGGCGGCACCGATAAACACTCACCACATCCTGCCAGCGTGGACGGGACTCGCCAGCATCGTCCTGGTCGTCAACAGCTTCTTCACCTATGCCGGAGTCGAGATCAACGCCGTGCACGTCGACGAGCTTCAAAACCCAGGCCGGAACTATCCGAAATCGATCTTTGTCGCGATGGCGCTCGTGCTGGCGGTCTTCATCTTCCCGACGCTAGCGATCGCCTGGGTGATCCCGGCGAACCACATCAGCTTCACCGCCGGCGTCATGCAAGCGTTCAACAGTTTCATGACGCACTTTGGAATCGGCTTCGCCGTACCGCTGATCGCGATCGCCCTGGCCGTCGGAGCGCTGGCCGGCATGATGGCCTGGCTCGATGGTCCATCGGAAGGCCTCGTGCGGATCGGACGTGAACAGGGCTACCTGCCGCCGTACTTCCAAAAGGTCAACGAGCACGGCATCGAGATCCACATCCTGAGCGCACAAGCCGTAGTCATCACGCTCATCGCGCTGCTCTTCGCGTTCATCCCAACCGTCTCCAGCGCCTACTGGATCTTCACCGCACTGGCCACACAGGTCTACCTGATCATGTACGTCCTGATGTTCATTGCCGCAGTGCGTCTGCGCCGCGCGCAGCCGGACCATCCACGCGGATACCGCGCGCCCGCGCTCAGCATGCTCTGCATTGTCGGCGGACTGTCATCGGTGACCGCGTTCGTGATCGGCTTCGTGTCACCGTCACAGCTCGCCCACACAAGCCCGCTCGTTTACGCAGGGCTGATCGCGGCTGGGATTCTCATCCTCGGGGTACTCCCCCCGCTGCTGCTACACCGCTTCCGCAAACCGGCCTGGAAAGCGACGGGGGTCGGGGAGGGCGCCCAACCGTAGACAGCAACGCTGCCAAGGCACGTCGCGGAGTCGCGAAACGGAGCGAGCTAGAGTCTGCCTGGTGGATGACAAGGTCAACCTGGCGGCAAAGCTGGATCTGCTCGATGCCGCCTACAGCCCGGGAATCGTCGGCTACATCAACGACTACAAGCTCCAGGTGGTCAAGGCTCATGGCGAGTTTGTTTGGCATAAACACGACGACACTGACGACTTCTTCCTCGTTACTCGCGGGCACCTCACGATCCAGCTGCGCGATCGGAACATTGAGCTCGACGAGGGGGAGCTGTTCGTCGTCCCGCGCGGTGTGGAGCATTGCCCGAAGGCGGACGAGGAAGCACACGTACTCCTGATCGAGCCGAAGGGCACCACCAACACAGGTGACGTGCTCAGCGCGCTTACCGTAAGCGACGTCCCCGAGATTTAGTTACACCCCCGCGGTTGGAAATGACGATCGCACCCGCACCCCTCCGGCGCCGGACGACGGCAACGCGACTCGCACCGCTCCTCGCATCGGCACTGGCGCTGATGTTGTTGGCTCCAGGATCCGCAGCGGCAAGCGTGCCGCGCTGCACGGCTGCGCATCTCAAGGCCTGGGCGGGGCTCCTACAAGGCAATATGGGCACCGACCTCGCCGAGTTCGCATTCATCAACACGAGCTCGAAGGAATGCTCGCTCATCGGCTATCCAAAGCTCCAGATGGTGAGCCGCACCGGCCAGCAGATCAAGACCACCGACCGGGACTCTCCGCCCAGTGCGTTCCCCGAAATCACGCGTAGGCTGGTCG
The DNA here is from genome assembly GCA_003133565.1 of Solirubrobacterales bacterium. GTDB lineage: Bacteria > Actinomycetota > Thermoleophilia > Solirubrobacterales > Solirubrobacteraceae > Palsa-513. The sequence continues at coordinate 13,182 of PKYB01000046.1, read as the reverse complement.
TACTCGCCAAGGGTGAGCGCGCCTACTTCGGCGTCTTCTACCCCGACCACACCGGGAGTGGCACCAGGGTCTGTCCGACCGCAGCGACGCTCGAGCTCACGCCGCCCGGCAGCACCCAGGCCGTCGTCCTGAGAGGCTCCGGGGCGGCAATCACGCCCTACGCCGGCTCGGATACGGCGCTTGGTTGCGGGCTCGTGCAGCCCACGTTGGTGAGCGCGAAGAGTCTCTAGCTCGAGAAACGAGTCAGCAGCGCGCCCGGCGGTGCTGGCGGTTAGTTCTCGGACCAGCCGGCGCCGGTCGCGTCGTACTCGTTGATCCGAGCCCGCATCAGCGCAGTGCAGAGCTCAATCGGAATGTCACGGTCGTAGGGGAGCTTGATGAANNTTGAAGTTCTGAAGCATCCACAGGCGGTTGTTGTCGCCACGGACGTAGACGGGCAGGTTCCACTTGAGCTCTTCCCGCGCTAGCGGATCGGCCCGGAGGCTGAGCTCGCGGAGCAAGTCAAGGTGCGACCTCTGGGCAGGCGTGAGCTGCTCGAAGTAGTCCTCGACGCTCGACCGTCTGGGCATCGGCATGGCGCCATCGTACCTTTCAACAGGTGAGCTTTGGTGTGCGTCGGTTGGCTGCGGCGAGCGCTTCGCGGACGCAGGCTGCCTCAGCGCTTCACGGCGATTGCGATCAGCAGGACCGCGGCTGCCGCGGCGACGAGCAAGTACGGCAACAGCACGGGCAGCCAGCGAGGAACCTGGCGCCGTCGGCGCGAGTCTCCGCGCGTTTCGGGCGCGATCCACAGCTTCCCGTACCAGTCGCGAACGTCCGCGAGCCACGGCGGCAGCTCCATGGCGGCTCCCTTCAGAAACACAAGTCCCAGCTCATCGGCTCACTCCGCGCCACGCGCGCTTGCGAGCGCGAGGATCGCAGCAGCCACAACGAGCAACTCTAGCGAGCGCCTGGCCAGGACCGCTGCGAGGCGCCGCTCTTCTCTCGCCTCGCCGCCCACACCTCCGAATCATTGTTCCGGGGCGGCGCGAACGGCGATTCCGGCCGCTGCGAGGTACTCCTTGGCCTGCGCGATGGTGAAGTGGCCATAGTGGAAGATCGATGCGCAGAGCACCGCGTCGGCTCCCGCCGCGACGGCCTCGACGAGGTGCTCGAGCGTGCCGGCGCCGCCCGAGGCGATCACGGGAACGCCGACGGCGGCACCCACCGCGCCCGTCAACTCGAGGTCGTAGCCGTCGCTCGTGCCGTCGCGATCCATGCTCGTCAGCAGGATCTCGCCAGCGCCGCGCGCGACGCCCTCGCGCGCCCATTCGAGCACGTCGCGCTCGGTCAGCTGGCGCCCGCCGCGGACGTGAACACCCCAAACGCCGGGAGCGGCGGCTTTGGCGTCGATCGCGAGCACGACACACTGTGCCCCGAACTGCGCCGCGAGCTCATCGATCAGTCCCGGTCGGGCTACCGCCGCGCTGTTTACAGCGACCTTGTCCGCTCCGGCGTCGAGCACCGCCTGCGCGTCGGCCACCGAGCGGATGCCGCCGCCGACGGTGAACGGGATGAACACATCGTCGGCCGTCCGCCGGGCGAGCTCGACGATCGTCGCGCGCTTCTCGTGCGTCGCGGTGATGTCGAGGAAGACCAGCTCGTCAGCCCCGCCGCGGTCATAGAAGGCGGCCAGCTCGATCGGGTCGCCGGCGTCGCGGATGTCGATGAAGCGCGTTCCCTTGACGACGCGCCCGGCGTCGACGTCGAGGCAGGGAATGACTCGTTTCAGCTGCACAGGATTGCGTTTGCCTCTGCGATCGTGAAACGTCGCTCGTAGAGCGCCTTGCCCACGATCACGCCCGCCAGGCGCGGATGCGCCAACTCGGCGAGCGCGCGCAGATCGCTGAGCTGGCCGATGCCGCCCGCGTACAGCAGTTCGCCGCTCACCGCGTCGGCGATCGCGCTGATCGTTGCTAGGTCGAGCCCACCGAGCATCCCGTCGCGCTCGACGTCGGTGTAGATGAAGTTGCTGACGCCGCGCTGGCGCAGCACCTCGATCGCCTCGAGCGGTCCGAGCGAGCTCGTCTCAGTCCAGCCGGCGGTTGCAAGATGATCGCCGCGCGCGTCAACCGACACCACGACGCGCGCGCCGTGCACGTCCAGCGCGCGCCCGAGCAGATCGGAGTCGCCGAACGCGGCGGTGCCGATGACGACGCGGCTCGCGCCGGCGGCGACCGCCGCACCGATCGCGCCAAGCGAGCGCAGCCCACCGCCAAACTCGACCTCAAGGCCAGTTTGCTCGACGATCTCACGGACCTCGTCAAGATGCACCGGCTCGCCGCGACGCGCCCCGTCGAGATCGACGATGTGAAGCCGCTCCGCACCGGCCTCCGCCCAGAGCCTCGCCGCCGCCGCCGGCTCGCTCGCATAGACGGTGCTCGCGTCGAAGTCACCCTGCGTGAGCCGCACAACCTGCCCGTCGAGGATGTCAACCGCGGGGTAGAGGATCACGCGGCCGGCACGCAGCTCGAGACGAAGTTCGCCAGCAGCGCGAGCCCGTCGAGTGAGGACTTCTCCGGGTGAAACTGCAAACCCGTGAACGATCCTCGCGACACCGCGGTGACGAAGCGCTCGCCGTACTCCGCGCTGCCAAGCACGTCTGCGGCGTTTGTCGGATCGCCGACGAAACTGTGCACGTGGTAGAAGTCGCGACCCGGCGCGAGCCCCTCGAGCAGCGGCGAGCTTCGCTCCCAGCGGACCTCACTCCAGCCGATGTGCGGGAGCTTCAGCTCGCCGGTGCGCAGCCCGCGAACCGAGCCGGGCACGATCCCGAGGCCTTCTGCGCCGCCGAGCTCGCTCGAGTGATCGAACGCGAGCTCCATCCCCAAGCAGATTCCCAGCACCGGCAGACCGGCGCTCACGCGCTCAACGATGAAGCCGTCGAGCCCCAGCGCACGGAGATTCCCCATCGCCTTGGGAAACGCCCCCACCCCAGGCACCACCAAGCCGTCGCAGCTCGCCAGCACACTGCGATCAGGGCTCAGCACCACCCGTGCCCCGACGTGCTCGAGCGCCTTCTCGACCGAGCGCCGATTGCCCATGCCGTAGTCCACGACGCCAACCGTTGCCCCACGCCGACCGTCATCGCCGGGCGAGGGCGGGCGCAGCCGGGCCGAAGCCGCGCTCACAGGATGCCCTTGGTACTCGGTACGCCGGTCTCCGTCGGGTCGATTGCAACGGCTGCGCGCAGGGCTCGCGCGAACGCCTTGAAGGCGGCCTCGATCATGTGGTGGGCGTTGCCCGGCGCCTGCAGCTGGATGTGCACCGTGATCTTGCAGTTGTTTGCGATGGCACGGAAAAACTCCTCCAGCAGCTCGTGATCGAAGCCACCGGTCGCGCCGGGCGGCAGCTCGCCCTCGAGCGCGAGGTAGGGCCGCCCGGAGATGTCGATGGCGCAGAGCGCGCGCGCCTCGTCCATCGGCACAATCGCGTGCCCGTAGCGGTAAATGCCGACGCGGTCGCCAAGCGCTTGATCGAGCGCTTGACCGAACACGATTCCGGTGTCCTCGACGGTGTGGTGGCCGCCGGTCGTCAGGTCGCCGCTGACCGCCACTTCGAGGTCGAGGCGACCGTGACGAGCGAGCAGGTCGAGCATGTGGTCAAGGAAGCCGACGCCCGTCACCCGCGTTCCAGCGCCCGTGCCGTCGAGGTCGAGCGCCAGCGTTACGCTCGTTTCGCGGGTCGCCCGCGTGATCTCGGCTCGCCTGGTCATGGCGACGGATTCTCCACGATGGTGGGGATGCGCGCGCGCATCGACTCGGCATGCATCGGGAATCCCTCAGCGTCGGCGATCGCACCGCCGGCGCTAGCCAGCGCGGCCAGCGCCACGGGGTCGATCCGCACCTCAGCCATCTGGCGACGGAACATCCGCGCCGAGAGCCCCGAGGAGAACCGTGCCGAGCCAGCGGTTGGAAGGATGTGGTTGGAGCCGGCAACGTAGTCGCCGAAGGCCGTTGCCGACGGCCAACCGACGAACAGGCAGCCCGCGCTTCGCACGCGCGGAGCGAGCGCCTCGGCCTCGGGGCCGATCAGCTCGAGGTGCTCGGGCGCGTAGGCGTTCGCGAACTCGAGCGCCTGCGCCAGGTCGGCGGCCCCGACCAGCACGCACGTCGCCTCGCTCGCAAGCCCGCGCTGCGCGCTGAGGGCCTCGAGATCAGATTCGAGCGCGTCGAGCAGCGTCGCATCGGCCGCCACCGCGATGACCGTGCTCGCGGCGCCGTGCTCGGCCTGGGCGAGGAGGTCGAGCGCAATCAGGCGGATCGACCCGGCATCCTGGGCATCGAAGAGCACCAGCAGATCCGACGGGCCGGCGAAGCTGTCGGTCGCGACGCGGTCGGCAACAAGCCGCTTGGCTGTCTGCGTGTAGAGGTTTCCCGGGCCGACAATCACGTCAACGGCGCGGATCTGCTCGCTGCCGTAGGCGAGCGCCGCGATCGCCTGAGCCCCGCCGACGCGATAGACCTCCTCGACGCCGATCAGCGCACAGGTCGCGAAGATCACCGAATCCCCGGGGGGCGGCGTTACGACAACGACCTCCTCGACGCCCGCGGCCCGTGCCGTGACGACGCCCATCACGACCGTGCTCGGGTAGGGCGCTTGGCCGCCAGGGACGTACACCGCGGCCCGGCGCAAAGGCATTTCGCGGACCAATACGTGGTGGCCTTGGGCCAGCGTCAGCTCGACCTGCGCGCCGACGCCGATGGCGCCGACGGCGGCGACGTTGGCGATAGCCACCTCGAGGCCTGCGCGCACCGCCGGGTCCAGCCCGGCGAGCGCAGCCTCGAGCTCCGCAGCCGGAACGCGCAGCGGTGCGGACACATCGCCGGCGCCGTCGAAGCGCTCGCTGTACTCGACGATTGCGGCGTCCCCGCGCGCTGCGACATCGGCGACGATCTCTGCCACCGACTGGCCCACGGCGGGCGCCGACGGCGCGAGGCCGCGGATTTCAGCGACCAGGCTGGCGACGTCGGCGATCCCGCCTCGCCGCTCAAAGCGCACGCGCGCGCTCCAGCAGATCGTCGATCGCAGCCGCCTTCAACTTGTGCGCAACCGGATTGGCGATCAGACGCGCGGTGCACACGGCGATCTCCTCGCGCACCACCAGGTGGTTCTCTCGCAGCGTCGTGCCGCTCGCGGTGAGGTCCACGATCGCCTCGACGAGGCCAGTCAGGGGCGCCAGCTCGACCGATCCCTTGACCTCGATGATCTCGGCCTGACGTCCGGTGTCTTCGAAGTACCGCGCGGCGATGCGCGGGTACTTCGTCGCGACGCGCACGACGCCGAGCCGGCGCAGCGCCTCCGCCGCCGGATCGGCCCCGGCAGTCGTCGCGAGCACCATCGTGCAACGGCCGAAGCCGAGATCGACGAGCTCGTAGACGTCGCGTCCAACGCCAGCGAGCGCCGAGTCACTCTGCTCCAAGAGCACGTCCTTGCCCGTAATCCCGAGATCGGCGGCGCCGGCCGCGACGTAGGTGGGCACGTCGGATGGGCGCATCGTGATCAGGCCGAGGTCGCTGAACAACAGCTTGCGCTCATTCGTACGCAGCTCGTCGGTGCGGATGCCGAGCCCATCGAGCCAGGCCAGCGTCGCCTCGAACAGCGCCCCGCGGGGCACCGCGATGACCAGTCCGTTGGTCGAGCTCACAGTCGTTCCTCCGCGGCGAGCGCGAGGTGCAGGTGATCGACCTCGAGCGCGAACCCGACCGCCGGCAGGCTGCGGCCGAACTCGCCGAGCAGGTTGTCGTAGCGTCCGCCGCCGCCGAGCGGTATCCCGAGCGCCGGGTCGTAGACCTCGAACACCGCGCCCGTGTAATAGCCCGGCAGCCGCGAGAGTCCGAGATCGAAGATCACGCGTTCGGCAACCCCGTCGGCGAGCAGCTCATGGACCGCCCGCAGGCCGGCAACGGCGTCGGCGACGGGGCCCGGCGGTCCGTGCAGCACGTCGGCACCGCCGCGCAGCTGCGGCACCTCGAGCAGCAGCTTGATCGACTGCTCGTCGATGTCGAGCGCGCGCAGACCGTACTCGAGGCCAACGAAGTCGCCACGGGCCAGCTCCTCGAGCAGGCGCGCGCAGTCGTCCGGGGCCACGCCGATGGATTCCAGCAGCGCAGGGTAGAGCGCCGCGTCCCCGAGCCCGACACGGTAGCGCGCCAATCCGACCGCATCGAGCGCGCCACAGAGCACGGTGAGCGCCTCAGCCGTACCGCGCGGGGCCGCGACGCCGATCAGCTCGACGCCGGCCTGAAGGAACTCGCGGTGCTGCCCGCGCTGGGGGCGCACGCCGCGATAGGAGTGCGCGAAGTAGCAGAAGCGCAACGGCGGCTCAGCGGTCGGGTAGCGCGTGCCGACGACGCGGGCAATCGGCACCGTCATGTCTGAGCGCAGCACGAGCACGTTTCCGTTCTCGTCGAAAACGCGGTAGGCCGGCCGTGCGCCGGCCAGCTCGCCACGCGTGAGCACCGCCTCGTATTCGAGCGCAGGCGTGTAAACCTCGCCGTAGCCGGCCGCGCTGAAGACGTCGCGCAACGCCTCGGTGATGCTGCGCAGCTCGCGCATCTCGTCGGGCAGCACATCGCGTGTACCGCTGGGGATCGGGTAGATCATCGTGCGGGACGGTAGCGAACCGGCCACGCCGTGACCCGTGCGCCCACGCGCGCGCCACGCCGGCACCGGCGCCGACGGGCTTTGCTAGTCGGCCCTAGATCCGCGCGCCGACGAGCGGGTTCGTAACGGCGATGTCCGCGGGGCGCTCGGGTGCCAGCTCAGCGCGCAGCGCAGCCTGCTGGCCACGCCGCCGCGGGCGCCAGACGCGGAAGTACTGGGCGAGGACGTAGGAGCCGAGCACGAGCAGCAGGGCGATGGCCTGTCCGATGAAGGTCTCCCAATTGTTGAAGAGCGAGAACCAGGTACCCATCCAACCCGGGATGTAGAGGCCGCCGACCGGGGTCGTGCCGATCCAGTGGGCGAGCTGCATCTCGTTCACTTCCTCGCCGACCGAAACCATCAGCACGAACAGCAGCATTACGCCGGTGATGATCAGCAGGCGCCGGTAGGGCAGTTTCTGGTGTAGCGCGAAGGTCAGCACGCCGGCCGCCGCGGTGAACAGCGCACCGATCGTGACGCCCTCAAGGACCGGGCTCGAACCGTAGAGCTCGCGCAGGTTCTGCAGGAAGATCACGATTTCGAAGCATTCGCGGTAGACCGAGGTGAAGCCGAGCACGCCGAGGCCGAACAGCATCCGCCGCAGGTTCGTCTCGGCGTCGCCGGCGAGCAGGCTGCGACGACGCTTGTGATGGCTCGAGATCCAGCCCGTCCAGTAGACCTTGTGGAAGAACCAGTTCATCACCAGCAGCAGGACGATCAGCGACGGCAGGCCGGTCGCGGCCTGCACGTCGAACTCGCCACCGTGGAAGCGACCGATCAGCCAGACGACGCCGAACCACGTCGCGATCCCGGCCAGAATCGCGACGCCGCCGCCGACCGCGACAGGCCGGCGGTAGACGCGGTTGGCACCGAGGAAGCTCGCCGTCACCGCGGCCAGCACGAGGATCGTCTCGAGGCCCTCGCGCAGCACGAGAATCGCCGCGTTGATCACGACCGTCGTGTGGCTGAGCCGATCGCCGCGCGGCAGCGCGGTCGGATCGGTCGTGCCGCCGCGAGCGTGCCAGCCGAGCACCACCACAGTCACCGCCCCCGCGAGGACCAGCGCGGTCCAGATGTAGAAGCTGACGCGCTCCTGCACACGCCGGCGACCACCGCTCTGCCGCGCTGTCGGGGAGTCGGCTCTTTCGCGTTCCATCGTGGTGTCTTCGCGTATCCCGAGTCGGACCGTCGGATTTCACCGACGCGGCAACCGTAGCACAGGTTAGGGGACCCTAATAGCCCCGGTAATCCGGAGCACCCTGGGCGAGCACCAGTGCCGCGCCCGCGGGCGTTATCTACTGGCCAGGGCCGGCTCTGCCGGCACGCGCTCGATCTGCGCGCCAAGGTCGCGCAGGCGCTCGTCGATTCGCTCGTAGCCCTTGTCTATCTGCTCCACGCTGCCAATCTCACTGCGACCGTCGGCACAGAGCGCGGCAATCAGCATTGCCATCCCGGCGCGGATATCCGGCGACTCCAGGCGCGCGCCGCGCAGGCGCCGCGGACCGGTGACGATCGCCCGGTGCGGGTCACAGGAGACGATGTCCGCCCCCATCGCCGCCAGCTTGTCGGTGAAGATGAGACGGCTTTCGAACATCCACTCGTGGATCAGCACCGAGCCCTCGGCCTGTGTCGCGAGCGCGACCGCGATGCTCGTAAGGTCGGCGGGAAACGCCGGCCACGGCCCGTCCATCACTTTGCGCTTGTAATCGCCGACATCGGACTGGACGACGAGTCGCTGGCGCCCGGGCACGATCACGTCGTTACCGTCGAGCTCGCTGGCCAGGCCGAGCTGAGCGAAGACGATGCGGATCATCCGCAGGTCCTGCGGGATCGTGTCGTTGATCCGCAGCTCGCCACCGGTGACACCGGCCAGCGCCATGAAGCTGCCGATCTCGATGTGATCGGGCGCAATGTCGTGGCTCGCGCCACCAAGCCGCTCAGCGCCGAAGACGTGCAGCACGTTCGAGCCGATGCCCTCGATCGCGGCCCCCATTTTCACCAGCAGGCGCGCGAGGTCCTGGACGTGCGGCTCGCACGCGGCATTCGAGATCACCGTCGCTCCCGGCGTCAGCGCCGCCGCCATCAAGACGTTTTCGGTCGCCATCACCGACGGCTCGTCCATGAAGACGTCGCCGGCGCGCAGCCCCTTCGGCGCCCGCAGCGCGAAGCTGCCGTCGTACTCGCAGCTCGCGCCGAGCGCGCGGAAGCCGTCGATGTGCGGATCGAGCCTACGCCGCCCGATGAAATCCCCGCCCGGCGGCGGCATTTCGGCCGCGCCAAGTCGGGCCAGCAGCGGCCCCGCCAGCAGGAACGACGCCCGGATCTGCTCGGCAAACTCGGGCTCGACGGCGCTTGTGTCGACCCCCGCGCCACAGAGCGACAGATCGTTCTCGCCGCGCCAGTTGACCTCCACGCCGATTCCTTCGAGGATCTCGAGCATCGAATCGACGTCGCGGATCCGCGGCACATTGCCGATCTCGAGCACCCCGTCGGTGAGCACGGAGGCAGCGAGGATCGGCAGCGCCGCGTTCTTGTTGCCGGCGGGGATCACGGTGCCGCTGAGCGGCGCTCCCCCGGTGATGACGAACCTCTCCATGGAAGTTGGTGGCGCCCCCGTTTGCCCGGCTCGGACGCCTTCGAAGCCTAACAGCCTGCGCCGCGGCGACCTCCGGCGTGCCCGTCACGGCCTGCGCCACTCCCCTGCGTGCAATTTCGCGTGCAGACCTCCTGCCCCCATTGCTCGGCGTTTTCGCCGATTTTGGGCGGTCTGTGCGCTTCTTGGCGACGCTCTTCACGACGTTACGTCCGTCGGTGTTCCTACCTTTACGAACATATGTTCTGGCGCCTCACCGACACCTCGGCCCCCATCGGCGCCGTCCATCGCGCGCTCGGCCTCGCCCGTGCCCTGCTACTTCTCGAGTCCGCCGGCCCGCCTGGCGACGTTGGGCGTCCACCCGCGCCCTCCGTTGCGGCGAGCCGGCAGGCGGCGCGCTTGAAGCGCCACCGGCTCGAGCTCGCGCACGGTCCCGTCGAGTCACGCGCGCTCCACTCGCACCGCCCCCAGCTGCGCGCAGGTCGCCGTCGCTGGCGGGCCGGGGCGGTTTTGGAGCGACCGCAGCACTGCTTGTGCCCGATCACGTCACCGGTCCGTTCACGACCCTGCAGCCGAGCGCTGGATAAGCGCGCGGGTGGGTCGCTGAGGCTGGGAGGCTGACCGCGCCCTCCGCGCCTTTGCGGAGGGCAGGTGACAAAGCCCGCGCCGGGGCTCCACACAGGAGCCCCGGCGATACGGGCATGGCACGAGCACCGTTCCCGCCGCGGCGAACGCGGTCGGCTACAGTCGCGCGCTATGGGGGCTGAGCGTCGCACGAACGCACGCGAAAGCGTGCCGAGCGCGATCGCGCGCGATAGCCGATACGCCCTGCTCTCATCGCCGCGGATCGTCGGGTGAGGCAGCGCAACGGAGGCTCGCGGCGCTGGCGCGCCCCGCTTGGCGGCGTGGTTGGAATCGCGGCTGTGGCCCGACTCCTCGCGGGCCCACTGCCGCTCAACTACTACGACACGGCCTGGGCACTGATCTGGGGGCGCCAGATCGACCACGGTCACCTGCCGAGCTATGAGTGGAAGGGCGCCTCGGCGCCGCACCCGCTCGCGAACGTCGTCGGCGCGCTGCTGGCGCCGCTCGGCACCAGCGGCGCCTGGCAGGCCGTGGGGGTCATCGTGTTCATCACTTTCGGCGTCCTCGACGTGGCGCTCTACGCGGCGGTCCGCAGCGCGTTCGATTCGCGCCTCACCGCCGCGCTGGCAGCCGGCGCGCTGCTCCTGTGCCCGCCGTTTCTCAGCAACGCGCTCGGCGGCTCAGGACTCGCCGACCTCCCCGCGACGGCGCTCGTGGTAAGCGCGGTCGCACTCGAGCTGCGCCGGCCGCGACGCGGCACGGCGCCCCTGGTTCTGCTCGCGCTCGCCGGACTGCTCCGCCCGGAGGCCTGGGGCGTGTCGTTCGTCTACTGGTGCTGGTTTGGGAGCGGACGCCCGGCGCGCGCAGAGCTTCTGCGCGCAACCCTGATCGCGCTCTCGGCGCCGATTCTCTGGGCTGCCAGCGACCTCCTGATCGCCGGCAGTGCGACCCACTCGCTGAACGCCGCCCAGACCAGCGTCGGCCGCGAGCTGGTGGCGTCGGGCATCGCCGACGTCCCAGTCGTAGCCTTCCACGGCCTACGCGACCTGCTCGGCATCCCCGTGCTCGTCGTCGGCTGCGCCGGCGCCCTGGTCACGCTATTCGAGCGCCAGCGCCGTGGCCTGATCCTGCTCGCGCTGCTCGCGGTCTCACTCACCGAGTTCATCGCCCTCGGCATCCTTCGCCTGCCGCTGGTTGAGCGCTACCTGCTCGACAGCTCAGCTCTCATCCCCGCGTTCTTCGCCTATGCGCTGACCGGCGGACGCGTCGCCGCCCTGCGCCGCCTGCACCTCGACGCCCGCTGGCTGCGCTCTGCCTCGCTGATCGCGGCCATCGCGATCGCCGGCTACGTCGGCGTCGTCGACATCACCGGCCTGAGCCGCGTCCGCTCCGAGCAACGCGCGGCCGTCCACGCCGAAGCCGACCTCGTCTCGATCGCTCCCCAGGTCAAGCGACTTCTCCGCCGCTGCGGGGCGCTCTACGTGCCGCCTTACGCGCTGATCTCGCTGACCGCCTACGACCTCGACCTCCCAACCTCGGAGGTTGGACGGATCGCCGCGCGCATCCCGCGCCGGGGGCTAGTGCTGACGCCACGAACCGGACCGGTGAGCCATTACTTCGACCTCAGCGGCGCGCGCTCACGCCAAGTCCGCCGCGCACTCGCCGCAAGGGGCTTCAAGCTCCTGGGCCACGACCGCTCCTGGCTACTGCTCGGCGGCCGTTGCGCCTAGGGCCGCTGCAGGTGCGCCGCTCGCCGAGGCCGTTCGAAGGCCCCGGCGACGCGACAGCGCACCTGCAACGCGCTTAGGACTGCCCGGTCAGCCGTTCAGTGAGTGGAATGCGCCCAGCTCACTCGGCAGCTTGGGAGAGAACGGCACGAACTTGTAGCTCTTAGCCGTGTCGAAGCCCGCTTTCCCGGCGGCAGTCACATCCACGAACGGGAGCAGAGCGGTCACCGCCTGCGAGATGTTCGTCAGCAGCAGCGTCCGCTCATAGCCGTTGTTGTTCGGTGGGGCGGCCGGCTCGGCGGTCTTCTGGATGCCGGTGATGGTGTTGATCGGGCCGCCGTTCGCGGCGGCGACATCCGGTCCCACGACGCGTGCGAGCGTACGGTGGTCGGATTCGATGCCCATGATGCGCGCAGCGGTGACACGCAGACCAGGAGTGCTGAAGTCGCGCACGCCGATCAGGTAGGCCGCGATGAACGCATCCTCGAGCGTCACGAGGATGTTGAGCGTGGTCTGCGCGTCGGCGAACATGCCCGCCGGGTAGTAGAACGTCGTGTAGGCGGACGGCTTGCCCGTGAGGCTCTGCTCGAGCAGGTAGTGCGACATCTCCTCCTCGCGTGCCGCCGTCAGGTAGCCCTGATCGTCCGATGGGAGGCCCTTGAAGAACGGTGCCCGGTTGATGATGTTCGTGTAGGTCGTGACCGCCAGCGCCTCAGCGATCTCGGCCGCGTCGAGGATCGCCAGGTCGGACGTGGTCAGCCCGCCACTCGCCCGGCGGGCGATGGCTCCAAGTGCCGAGCCCGGCGCCAGCGCACCCAGCCCTACGACACCGGCTCCTGCGGCCGCGGCGCCCTTGAGGAAGCCCCCGCGTGTGGTAGCGGAAGAGGCACTGATATCAGGCTCTCGCTGTCCGCCGTTAAAGACCTCAGCATTTGCGTGCTCGTGGTTCATCGTGCCTCCGCGCGTATTTGGTGTTGATCCATCCGAGCGGTGACTACGCGACCATCGAGGAAACGGATCACAGCATCCGATCGAGCTCGCTCCGCACGCGAGCGCGAGACGACCGCCCGAAGCCGACGAGCGACCGCGCGAGGCCATGGCGAAGTAGCGGGCGAGGGCCCCGCCTAGCGGGGCCCTCGCTGCTAAAGAAACCGGCGGCGACCTACTCTCCCGGGCTCTTGCGAGCCAAGTACCATCGGCGCTGAGGGGCTTAACTGCTCTGTTCGGAATGGAAAGAGGTGTTTCCCCCTCGCCATAGCCACCGGAAAAGGTCGAGAGACCGCCCCGGCGGGCCTTCAAAACTGCACAGCGCCACGAATCGTTGGGCATCACGAAGTTATCCGTCAAGCCCTCGACCCATTAGTACCAGTCTCCTGCGGGCGTTACCGCCTTTCCAAAGCTGGCCTATCAACCTGGTGGTCTACCAGGGGTCTTACTCCCTCAAGGGGATGGGAGAGTTCATCTCGAGGTTGGCTTCCCACTTAGATGCTTTCAGCGGTTATCCAATCCAGACGTAGCTAATCTGCGATGCCGTTGGCACGACAACAGATACACCAGAGGTCTGTTCATCCCGGTCCTCTCGTACTAGGGACA
>PKYB01000101.1 GCA_003133565.1 Solirubrobacterales bacterium | reverse complement strand
AACAGCCACGACGACTTGCAGGAGGCCGGAGTCGTGCGTGATCGCTGCTGCTTCGAGGGTAGAGCGGTCGTCTGCGGGGCACCAGGTCGCGTTGCCGCTTGGCGTGGCCTGGGAGCGCCCATTAGTAGGAACACCCAGATGCGAGCGCGCGAGGGCTGGCTGCGCGAACTGCTACGCGCGCTGTTTGGTGGCGTAGCGCTGGCGAGCCGCTTCGCCAGAGGTGCCTAGAAGCGAGCCGATCAGTGCCCAGGAGTAGCCGCGCACGCGGGCGTTGTCGACCGCGGCCTTGATCGAACGCTCCGCATCGGACCGGGACAGCACGGCATCGCGAAGAGCGACGAATGCTTCGGGGTCGCGCTCGTCTTGCGGCGTCGGCTCGTAGTTCTCAAAGCGGCTCGTGAGCTCGTCGGCGTGGTCAAGGATGTCTTGGACTGTTCGCGGCATGTTCATCACCTCAGGAATTTGTCTCGCGCCTTCATCGCATGGACGACTACGGGCGCCGGGACCCCGTCCACGACACCGATCTCGTAGATGATCGCGGCCCGGTTGGGACCGATGATCATCGTGAGCCCTTCGTCGAGCTCGAACACCCTGATCGGATTCGCGTAGGCATGTCGAATGTCCTCATCGCTAACACCATGTTTGCGGGCGCTCTCGGCGATGATCAAATCCACGCCCACCACCACAAGTTACCTTGTCGTGCGCCCGGTGTCGAGAGCGCCTCAACGACCAGGCAACAGCGGGAGCGCCCGCACCATGGATCCCGGCGACAGCAGGCCCCGGATTACTGGCGATTTGACGCGCCCGCCGCGCGCCGTGAGCGTTTCCCGCCACAAATTGGTCCATGGGATTCGCTCAGTCCCAGACGACAAACAGGCCAATTTGCAGCAATTTCAAGGGTGAGCGACGGGATTCGAACCCGCGACCGCCGGGACCACAACCCGGAGCTCTACCAGCTGAGCTACGCCCACCAAGCCGGGGAGGCAGTGTAGATGGTTACCGTCGTGCTCAAGGGCGAAGATCGCCGGCGTGCCGGTCGCTGGCGGCGCGCCCTAGCCGTCGTCGTCGATGATCGCCCCAGGGACAAGCCGCACAAAGGCGGCCGTCGAGTCATCGCCGCTCCATTCGGTAGCGCTGCGCAACACGCGTGCGCGGGCGTCACCCCTGATCGCCGCGGCGCGCGGCTCGCCACCACGGCACAACTCGACGAAGTCGTCGCGAAGTAACTGGTTGAGCGCGCGCTCGGCTGTCGCGAGACGATCGCCGGGAGTCGCATCCGGAGCCGTGGACTGCGCGAGCCGCCAGACGCCCGCGAGACTGACAGGCCCGAGCGCGAGGCGCTCGAGGATGTCGTGTTCGAGTTCCGGCGAGCGTGCCGAGGCGTCCGCCGAGGCCGACAGCGTCGCACGCGCGGCCCCAAGCACCTGAGCGGTGACGTCCTTGCCGCGTTTCTCGGCATTGGTCCAGCCGCGGCCGAGGCCCATCTGGTTGAGCGGAAGCTCAGGACCCTCGAGGATCTTCAGCTCGGTTCGCTGCGGGATCCAATCGCGCTCCGCGAAGTTGAAGATCTCGCCGCGTACCCAGTGCCCGACGATCTCCGTCTGCAATCGCGGCGCGTCGAGGTTGTAGGCGTGCGTGTTGTGGGGAAACTCGCGTAGCTCGACGTGATACATGGCCCGCGGCTCCGCTAGGTCGCGGTGCGCTCGGCGCGCGCCGGTTCGCGGCCACGTCCGTGTGGCGCATCGAAATCGAGCTGCGGGCCGAGCGGAACGATCCGACTCGGGTTGATCGACGGGTGGGTCATGTAGTAATGCCGTTTGATCTCGTCGAGAGCCACGGTGTCAGCGACCGCAGCGTACTGGTAGAGCTCGCGCGTGTAGCCCCACAGGTTGGGATAGTCGACGAGCCGGCGCAGGTTGCACTTGAAGTGGCCGACATAGACGGAGTCGAAGCGCACCAGCGTCGGAAAGAGGCGCCAGTCCGCCTCGGTGAGCACCTCACCGAGCAGGTAGCGACGTTCATCGAGCAGCGCCTCGAGCCAGTCGAGCGTCTCGAAGAGCGCGAGGAACGCGTGCTCGTAAGCAGCCTGGGTCCGTGCGAAGCCGCACCGATAGACGCCGTTGTTGACTGTGTCATAGACGCGCGCGTTGATCGCGTCGATCGCCTCGCGGAGGGTCTCTGGGTAGAGATCGAGATGGTCCCCCAGCGGACTGGAGTTGAACATGCGGATGATCTCGCTCGACTCGTTGTTGACGATCCGGCCGGCTTCGCGATCCCACAGCACCGGCGCCGTCACGCGCCCGCCATATTCGGGGTCGCTGGCAACGTAAGCCTCAGAAAGGAAGCGCATGCCACCGATCTCGTCGCGGTAGAGCCCGCCGCTGAACGCCCAACCCCGCTCGTCGCGGATCGGATCGAGATGCGAAATGCCAACAGCCTGCTCGAGCCCTTTGAGCTGGCGCACGATCATCGTGCGATGACACCACGGACACGCCGACGCGACGTAGAGGTGGTAGCGGCCAGGCTCGTTGATCTCGACGATCTCACGAAACGCCGACGGCACTCGCTCGAACGCGCCGGCTTTCGTCGGCGTCGTCGCCACGCCGTCGTTCACGTCGATTTCGAGGACTGAGAGAGGTCCGCCATCCGTCGATTATGGCGGGCAGTCGTGCGATCTCGCAGCCAAACGGCCGGCCCGACAGACTCGAGGAGCTAGCAAAGGAGCAACCCGCCCAACCCCAGAGCCGACTCAAGTCCGAACTCTCGAACGACTGAGAGGAGAAAAGTGTGTGGTGCGCCGCCGCTTCCGCGAAGCGCACCACGCCCACAAAATAGGCCGCCGCGCCAGGCCAGCGCAACCCCGCGCGCCCAAGTTTCAACGAACGTACGGCCGCGCCGGGTGGTTGACACTTACCCCGCTCGCGTCAAACCTCTGCAACCGCGGGGTCGAAATCGGGTGTGCTGCCATGGGATGGCGCGAGCCGCACTCATCTTCCCGGGTCAGGGAAGCCATAGCGAGGGAATGGCAGATGACCTCCGCGACACCGCGGCGATCACGCGTGGACTAGAGCTGCTCGACTACGACCCGTTCGAGCGGATCGCCGAGGGCACGCGCTACCAGCAGCCCGCGGTGTTCCTCTGCTCGGTCGCGGTGTGGGAGCTCGAGCAGCCGGACGGCGTCGTCGCGGCGGGACACTCGCTCGGCGAGTACGCGGCCCTAGTCGCGGCCGGCGCACTGGACTTCGAACCGGCGCTGGAGCTGGTCGACGAGCGCGCGAGTGCGATGGCGGCAGCGTCCGCGCTCACTCCGAGTGGGATGACCGTGATGCTCAAGGGCGACCCTGCGGCGATTGCCGAGCTCGCCGCGAGCCTTGGACTGGTCCTCGCCAACGACAACTCTCCCGGCCAGGTCGTCCTCGCCGGGCCGATCGACGCGCTGAACGCTGCCGAGGAGCGCGCCCGCGCCGAGACTGGGGCGCGCGCGCAGCGCCTCGCGGTCAGTGGCGCATTCCATTCACAGCTGATGGCGCCAGCTGCCGAACGACTGCGCGCAGCGCTCGCCCGCACAACGTTTCGCGAGCCGCGAATTCCGGTCTACTCGAACAGCACCGTCGCGCCCTTCACGGACCCGCAACGCGAGCTCGCCGAGAACCTTCTGCGCCCGGTGCGCTGGCGCGAGACCCTGCTCGCCTTCCACGCGCTGGGTATCGACGACTACATCGAGCTCGGGCCCGGCCAGATCCTCACCGGCCTCGTCAAGCGAACCGTGCCCGTGCAATGAAAGCGGGCATTCTCGGCATCGGCGACGCACTACCGCCACGTGTCGTTACCAACGACGACCTCGTCGCGCAGCTCGACACGAGCGACGAGTGGATCGTCCGGCGCACGGGAATACGCGAGCGTCGCTGGCTCGCCGCTGATGAAACCCTCGCCGACCTCGCCGCGAGCGCCTGCTCGGCCGCGCTCGAGGACGCCGGCACAGCGGCGAGCGACGTCGACCAGGTGATCGTCGCAACGATCACCCCCGACCAGCTGACGCCTGGCCTGGCGCCGGCGGTGGCAGCCAAGCTCGGTGCCGAGTCCGCCGCCGTCGTGGACATCAACGCGGCCTGTACCGGCTTTCTCTACGGCCTCGACCACGCCGCGGCGCTGGTCGAAAGCGGGCGCGCCCGCAACGTCCTCGTCGTCGGCGCCGAAGCTCTGTCGCGCATCACCGATCACGACGACCGCGCGACGGCGGTGCTGTTCGGCGACGGCGCGGCGGCGGCGCTGGTCGGGCCGATTACCGAGGGCCTCGGCATCGCCGGCTTCGAATTCGGCCACGACGCGAGCCTCGCCGGGCTGCTGTTTGCCGAGCGCGAGGAACGCAAGCTACGCATGGCAGGCCAGGAGGTCTACCGCCACGCCGTTGCGCGGATGACCGAAGCCACGGAGCGCCTGCTCGCGCGCAGCGGAGTGCAGGCGCAGGACGTCGACCTCTTCGTCGCCCACCAGGCCAACGCGCGGATCATCACCGCCGTTGCCGACGCGCTCGGCATCCCCCATGAGCGCGTGTCATTCAACGTAGAGTGGACGGCGAACACGTCCGCGGCATCGATCCCACTTGGGCTTGCCGCGGCGCAACGCGACGGACTGCTCAAACCGGGGGCGCTCGTCGGGATGGTTGCGTTCGGGGCGGGCTTCGTCTGGGGCGCAGGATTGACCTCGTGGAAGGACCAAGCCGCGCTGAGCAGCGCCAGCGGTGAAGCACGCACATCGATCACCACGACAAGGAGCAGGCAATGACACAGCTAACGGAGGAACAGGTCTTGGAAGGCGTTCGCCTGGAGCTCGCCGAGCTCAAGGTGCCGGGCGCCGCCGAGGCCACGATGGACACGGAATGGCGTGACCTCGACATCGATTCGCTTGAGCTGGTCGAGCTCGTCACGGCACTGGAGGACCGCTTCGCCGTCAAGATCGCCGACGGTGAGCTGCGCTCGATCGCAGGCGTCGGTGACGCTGTTCGCCTCACGTTGCAACTGGCAAACGAGCCGGCAAGCGCGTGAGCGTCGTCGTCACCGGCAGAGGCGTTGTCACCTCGCTCGGCGAAGGCGCCGACGCGTTCTTCGACGCGCTGCTGGCGGGGCGCTCAGGCATCGTCGATGGGCTCTCAGACTGCCGCGACTTCGATCCTGAAGCGCACATCGACGCGCGCGCCGCACGGCGCATGGACCGCTTCACCCAGCTGGGGCTCGTCGCCTCGCTCGAGGCCGCGGCGGAGGCCGGGGTGCGCGAGTGCGATCCAAGCCGCGTCGCGGTGCTCCTCGGCACCGGCGTCGGCGGCCTGACGACGCTGCAGGAGCAGTGCACTTCGTTTCTGGAGCGCGGCGAGCGCGGCGTCTCACCGAACTTCGTGCCGATGATGATGCCGAACGCCGCTGCCGGCCAGGTGGCGATCGCGCTCGGCATCCACGGACCCGGCTTCTCCGTCGCCTCGGCCTGCGCGACCGGCTCACACGCGATCGGCGAGGCGATGCGGATGATCGAGCGCGGCCACGCCGATGTCGTCCTCGCCGGCGGCAGCGAGGCGGCGCTGACAAGCCTCTGCCTCGCCGCGTTCCGCCGCATGGGCGCGCTGTCGCCCAACGGCGTCTCACGCCCATTTGACGCGCGCCGCGACGGCTTTGTGATGGGCGAGGGCGCCGGTGTACTCGTGCTCGAGGACGAGGAGCACGCTCGCGCGCGCGGCGCGACCGTCTACGGGCGGATCGTCGGCTACGGCGCGTCCAACGACGCCTTCGACATGGTCCAACCCGACGAGGACGGCCTCGGGGCACTGGTCGCGATGCGCGCGGCGCTCGCCGACGCCGGTCTCTCCCCCAGCGACATCGACTTCATCTCGGCCCACGGCACCGGCACGCCCATCAACGACCGCATCGAGACCCTGGCGATTCGTGAGCTGTTCGGTTCGGACGCTCCGCCCGTCTCATCGACCAAGTCGGCGATCGGGCACCTGCTCGGAGCCGCCGGGGCAACCGAGGCGCTGGTCTGCGTCGAAACGCTGCGCCGCGGCGTGCTGCCCCCGACGATCAACTACGAAGAGCCGGACCCGGACTGCGATCTGGACTACGTCACCGAGGGCGCGCGACCGGCTCCGGGCATCAAGCTCGCGCTGTCGAACTCGTTTGGCTTCGGCGGCCAGAACGCCTGCCTGGCGATCGCCGCCGCCTGACCGCCCAACCGCCCGCGGTGGCGACTACGCTACGCGTGCCATGTTCACGATCAGCCTGCTGGCCACGATCGATTTCTTTGGGGGTGTGGTCGGTTGACCGCCCGCGCACTTCGCGTCGTGAGCGAGGGTGGCGGGCGTGAGCAGCACCCGCGCAACGCCACCGAGGAATCGATCCTTGCCGCAGCGCGCGAGGCGGTGCGCGAGGAGCCCTACGAGCGGATCACGATCGACGGGATCGCCCGGCGCGCATTCGTCAGCCGGACCGCCGTCTACTTCTACTTCCCGAACAAGCGCGCAGTGATCGACCGGCTGATCCAGGTCGCGTTCAGCGAAATGTACGCCGCCGCCGAGCCCTACCTCGAGGGTGACGGTGACCCGCGACGCGACATCCATCGCGCGCTTGCACGTACCGTCGACGCGGTCTACCAGCACGCCGCGGTGCTGCTGCTCGCGGCGCGCCTGAGCGGTCAGATGGACCGTCTGCCGGCGGAATGGGAGCCCTACATCATGCGCCTGCGCAACGCCGCGGCGCGGCGTATCCGCCGCGACCAGCAGCGCGGGCTGGCGCCTGACGACATCCCCGCCGGAACGTCCTCGCGGGCGCTGCTGGCGATGGTCGAGGGCCAGATCGTGCGCGAGGTCGTGATCGGCGGCGGCGATGCCAACGAGTCGGTGCGGGTACTCGCCGAGCTGTGGTGGCGCGCGGTGTACTCGCGGCCTACGGCCTAGCTCGGCTTGCGCGCCTTGAGCTGATACACGGCTGTGTAGCCGACGTCGAAGCCGTGGCGCGCAGCGCGCAGGTAAAGCCGCCAGACCCGCAGGCGCTCGATCCCGGCGAGCCGCTCGGCCTCGTCGAGATGCTCGTCGAGCCGGTCGTGCCAGTGGCGCAGCGTTTCCGCATAGTCCTTCATGAAGCCCTCGACATGCTCGGTGTAGAACCGCGCGCGTTCAAACGCGAGCTGCGTGCGCGAGAGCAGCAACGGCTCGCCGTCGGGAAAGACGTAGCGCATCGTGAACTTGTCGGCGAGCGGATCCTCCTCGGGGCGCATCAGGCTGATCGCGTGGTTGAGCACGAGCCCACCCGGACGGAGCACGCGGAAGAGCGCCGACGCATAGGTGTCCACCTGCGATTCGCCGACGTGCTCCGCCATGCCGATGCTCGCGATCGCGTCGAACGGCTCATCGCGGAGCTCGCGGTAGTCGGCCACGCGGATCTCGACGCGCTCGGCCAGCCCGGCGTCGGCAACGCGCTTGCGCGCGAGCTCAGCCTGCGCCGGCGAGAGCGTGATGCCGGTCACGCTCACCCCGTACTCACGCGCGGCGTGGATCGCAAAGCTGCCCCAGCCGCAGCCGACATCGAGCACACGCTGACCCGCTCGCAGCTCGAGCTTCGTCGCGATCAGGTCGAGCTTCGTGCGCTGCGCTTCCTCGAGCGTCGTTGCGCCGCGCGAAAAGATCGCGCAGCTGTAGGTCATCGACTCGTCGAGGAAGAGCGCGAAAAAGTCGTTGCCGACGTCGTAGTGGTAGCGGATCACCTCGGCGTCACGCTTTGGCGTGTGCCGCTCCCCTTGCAGGATCAGCTCGGTGCGCGGGCGGCGCGGAACCCCGCCCGGCGCCGCGGCAACGCCGAGCGACAGCAGCAGGCGTGCCTTGTCGGCAAGCGTAATCGGCGGCGGCACCCAGTCGTCGACGACGATGAACGCGGCGTCGAGATCGTCGACCTCGAGCGAGCCCTCGACATAGGCGCGTCCGAGCCCAAGCGGTCCCGGCGAGCGCAGCGCGTGGGCGATCGCCGACGGACGGCGCACGTAGAACGTCGGCGCGCCGGGCTCGGTGGCGGCCAGCTTGCCGCCGTCCCAGAACTCGATCGCGAACGGCCGCGACGGCAGAACGCGCGCGAGCTCACGGCGAAGCGGAGCGCTGACTTTGATCAGGGCCATGCTGCGAACCCTAGATGAGTCGCCCGCCGACCGGCGCGCGAAAGCCGAAACGAGGGCCAACACTAACCCTCGACTTGATATTGACTGTCACGAGTTAGCCCGCCAATTGGGGCGATTTTGTGGGCAAACCGCCCACCTTCACGTTATGTCAAACAAAAGGCGGTTATGTCAACACCAGTGCCCGAGGGCTCCTTGAGCGCCCTCCGGACAGCTCAATTGCCGCTCACGGGCGTCAGGATGAGCACCGGGATGGTGCGCGGCGCCTTCGCCTCGTATTCAGCGAATGCCGGCATGCGCTCGACCTGCGCCCGGAACAGGCGCTCGCGCTCCGCGCCCGCTGCCTCGCTGGCAACGACGTCGATCATGTCGCCCCCGACCTCGATCTGGATGTTGGGGTTCGCGACGAGATTGTGGTACCAGTCGGGGTTCGTCGGCGCACCGCCCTTTGAGGCGAAGATGACGTAGCGGTCGTCGTCCTGGAGGTAGACCAAGGGGTTGACCCTGCTCGTGCCGGTTTTCGCGCCCGTGTGGTGGATCAGCACCATCGGCGCACCCTCGAACATGCCGCCGACGCGGCCCCCGTTGGCGCAGAACTCCTCGATGATCTGGGCGTTGAAGTCAGCGGGCGTCGTCGACATTAGCGTCCTCCGGGGTAGGCGATTGGCGGGGCGGGTCGCGCGAAATCAGTCTACGACGCCGCTTCACGATCGAGCGCCGACGCGATGGCATCAACGATCGCTTGGATTTCGCTGGGCTGCGTGATCAGCGGCGGCGATATCTGGAGCGTCGCAGCAGTAATCACACGCATCAAAAAGCCGGCCTCCAGACAGCGGCTCCGTACGCGCTCGGCGACAGCCTGGTCAACGAGCTCGACGCCCGCGATCACGCCGACACCGGAGCGGACCTCGTTTACGAGCGGATGAAAAGCCAGCGGTGAGAGAGCCTCGGTGATGACCGGCTCGAGCGCGGCAGCCTGCTCGACAATCGACTCCCGCTCGAGGATGTCGAGCACTGCCAGAGCCACAGCGCACGCCGTCGCATGGCCCGAATAGGTGAGCCCGTGACGAAAGATGAGCTTACTGTCGGCGCGCCAGAATGGCTCGGCGACGCGAGGCCCAACAGCGACCGCTCCGAGCGGGATGTATCCCGACGTGATCCCCTTGGCCATCACCATCACGTCAGGCTCGAGACCAAAGCGCGTGCAGCCGAACATCGCACCCACTCGACCGAAACCGGTGATCACCTCATCGGCGACGAACAGCACGTCGTGGACCGAGCACAGGCGGCGTGCCTCCTCGAGATAGCCCGGTGGTGGCGGGATCACGCCACCGGTGCCGATCACCGGCTCGCAGAAGAACGCGGCAATCTCACCGTCGCGTTCCTCAAAGAGCCGCGCGAGTGCCTCGATGCTGGTCGCCGGCACGCGCACCGTCTCACTGATCAGGCGTCCAATCCCCTCGGTGAAAATCTCGATTCCGGTGATCGCGGTGCCGTATGCGTGCAGGCCGTGGTAGGAACGGTCGCGCGAGACGATCGTCTGCTTCCCTGGCCGCCCCAGCGCACTCCAGTAGCGTCGCACGAGCTTCGCCGCAAGCTCGATCCCGTCGCTGCCGCCGCTTGTGAAAAAGATCTTCGCGTCGGGGATCGGCAGCAGTCCGGCGACGCGCTCAGCTAGCTCGAGCGTCGGCGCGCTGGCCTGCCGGTCAAAACAGGAGTAGCTCTCAAGCGCGCCGATCTGCGCCGCGGCGGCGTCACCGAGCTCGCGGCGGCCGTGACCGATGTTGCAGTACCAAAGGCTCGCGGGGACGTCGAAATAGCGCCTGCCGTCGCGGTCCCACACCCAGCCGCCCTCGCCGCGGACGAACACCAGCTCATTCCCTTCCACTGACGGCATGTGCGCCTGGGGGTGCCAGAGCGCCGTCATCGCAGCAACCGCAAACCGGTCAACTTCGCCCTCACAGCTGGCTCCGCGCGCCTGCCGACGCACGGCTCCCCGGGGTAGACGACCGCGAACGCCATCGCACGGACGTATACACCAACAGCCCAGGCGCCGGCGGCCACGAGATCAGCCACAGCAACGCTGAGACCGAAGTCATTGCGTCCCCGCGACACGCGAGCAACCGACGGCGTCGGCTGCGGCGACAGCGAGGCCCTGTACATTTCGCTGCCGGCGATGCTCGTTGCGGAACCATTGCGGCGGACCGTGCGGCGGTCCGCGACGTGGATGCGCGGGCACGCCGCGCTGAGCCTCCTCACGGTCCTCGCCACCCTCTTTCTCGTACTTGGCGGCATCGAAGCTTGGCGTGACTCACCAACCTTTGACGAGCCGGTATACGTCGCCGCCGGGCTCGCCGCCATCAGCCACCAGGACCTGACGCTCAACGACGAGCACCCGCCGCTGATGAAGGTCCTTGCCGATCTGCCGGTCGTGCTCGTGAACCACGTCGTTCCGGCTAATAGCTCCTGGTCGACCAACGACGAGCACGCCTACAGCGCGGAGTTCCTGAGCGCCCAGCTGCGCGCGGGCACCCTTCGCGGCGTCGACTTTGCCTCGCGGATCGTTCCGTTGCTGATGACGGTGGCGCTCGCTTTCATCCTCTTCGGCTTCGCGAACGAGCTCTACGGCGGCGACGCCGGGGTGCTCGCAGCCGTGCTCTGGCTCGCCTCGCCGCTGGTTTTGGGCCTCGGCCACCTCGACGGTGTCGACATGCCGTTCGCGTTTGCCGTTAGCTGTTTCGCGTGGGCGCTGCTGCGGTGGACCCGCCGCAAGAGTCGTCGACGGTTGGTGATCCTGGGCGTGGCCGGAGGCGTCGCCGCGTTGGCGGACGCATCAGGGCTTTTGATCCTCGCGCTCGGCGCGCTCACCGCGACCGCGTTTGACTGGTGGAGCGCGGCGGCGGTGCTCGACCGGCGCGACGCAGCGCTCCGCGCCGTGCTCAGCGGTGGAGCAGTGCTCGTCATCGCCGGGGCCGTGGTGTGGGTGGTCTACGCGCTGCTTGACCCCGGGGTGCTCACGCATCCGACATCGCTGCTGCCGCTGCCCTATCGCGACGGCATCCGCTACCTGCGAGCGAACGACACGATCCCCGCCGCCAGCTATCTCCTCGGGAGGGCCTGGACGGGCGCTCGCTGGTGGTATTGGCCGGCCAGCCTGGCGGTCAAGCTCCCGCCCGCAACATTTGCCGTGCTCGTCCTCGGCCCGCTCGGATTGCTCGGCGTCGACCGTGCGCGACGACTCGAGGCGGTGATCATCGCGGGGGTGCCGGCGGCGGCGCTTTTCGCCTTCAACCTGACCGTCCCCCGGGACATCGGCGTGCGCTATCTGCTGCCGGTCGTCGCGCTTTGGCTGGTCTTGGCGAGTGGCGTGGCGAGCCGGCGGCGCTCACGCGCGATCAGCGGCGCGCTGCTGGTGGCCGGCGCGCTCGGCGTTTGGAGCATGCTCGCGTCGTTCCCGAACTCGCTGGCGTGGACCAGCCCGGCGTTCGCGGCGCCCTACCGTGTCGCGACCAACTCAAGCGTTGACTGGGGGCAGGATCTATTCCAGCTCCAGCGCTGGAGCCGCACGCACCATCCCTTCGTCGCCTACTTCGGCCCCCGCGGCATAACGGTTGCCGATATCCCTGACGCCCGCTCGCTATTTGCCGTTCCGCCGAGCCGCGTGACGGGCTGGGTCGCGGCATCAGCGACTGACCTGACGACCGGCGACGGCCTCGCGTGGCTGCGCGCTTACTGCCCGGTCGGGACGCTCGGCGAGACGATTTTGCTCTACCACTTCGCGCAAGCGCCGTCGGGCAGGGCCGGGCCGACCGAGCCCGCGGCACTCTGTCGCGGGACAACGAGCACGCGCGAGGGCTGACCGACCAGCCCTGAGGGTTGCCGTCGCGTGCGATGATCTCCGGATGGTGGCGAGGCGACAAGCCGATGAGTGACTCCACCTACACCGTCGTCGGAATGACTTGCGCGCACTGCGTCGCGGCCGTGACCGCACAGGTGAGCGAGCTTCCCGGCACGAAAGCCGTTGACGTCGACCTCGCGAGCGGATCGCTCGTCGTCAGCGGCGATGTCGCGCCAAGCGACGTCAGGGTCGCCGTCGAAGAGGCCGGGTACAGCCTCGCGTGAGCGCCGCGGGCCGTGTCCGCGCGGCCCAAGTCCTGACCGTCAGCCGTCCGCAGCCGGTTGCGGGCGATTCACGTTCGACGCAGGCTCCCGGCGTGCTCGCAGCTTGAGTCTGGGCTGCGATATCAGCGCCAACGCTAGCAGCACTAATAGCGGCCCGGAATTGACATCCGTTGCGCTGCCGATCCAAAACGGCCCACCCAGACTCTGTCCGAGGACCCAGTAGGCGAGCGACAGCAAGATGCTGGCGAGAAGCACGATTTCCCGCGCCCTCGTCCAAACGCCGGCCGCGATCCCAAACGACACGATCGCGAGCACGATCGCGATCGCCTCGCCGTGGCCTTGCGTGACGCCAGCAACCGAGTTCTCCCAGCTAGCGAGCACGTGAGGCGAGCCGCTCGCCATCATCCTCAGCTGGTCGCCGACGGCATTCTGGGTACGGTCGACGTGCAGCAGCCAGAGGTAAGCCGCTTCGACCCAGAGCAGCGACCAGACGACACACCCGCCGCGATCGCCGAGCGGCCCGGCGTCCGCGGCGGAGCACTCCGGCTCCCTGCTCGTCGGCCAGACGAGCAGTCCAATCAGGCCGTAGAGCAACACCGCGCCCGGCGCGCCCATCAGCGGCGAGACCGGCGTCGGGGAGAACACGGTCGCGAAGCCTTCGCCCATCCACCAGACCCAGAACGCCCATAGGAACGAGACGAGCAGCGTCGCTCGCACGGTCTTCTTGCTGAGGATCAGTCCGAGGCCGAGCGCGCACTGCAGCTCGGCGGCAAGCGTGTTCCAGAGCGCCAGGTCGTGGCCGTAGAAGTGGGCGAATGTGAGAATCGGGCCACCGATGAACGACGGCGAACCCGCCGCGCTCGGCTCGATCACCTGGGTGAGGAACGCCGAGCTGTACATATAGCTTTGAAACTGGAGTAACCCTGCGAGCAGCCAGAAACCGCCAAGCGCGATCTGCACACCGCGCGGCGTGATCAGCACACGACTATCGATCCGCGCTCTCACGGGCGCGGGGATCACGCGGCTATAGGTCTGCGCGATCATCTGCGCAGCCCCGGAGCACGCTTGCGTGCGCCGTAGGGTCGATCCGACATCTCCAGCTCCTTTCGCTGTTGCAATCAGAAAGCGACGCCGCAGACGTGCGGCGTCGCGGCCAGGCAACGCGAGCCGCGCGCTAAGGGTGTGTGCGCTTGTCAGCCCGCTGCGGGCGCGGGCGGGGCACGACCGGCGAGTGCCGCGGCGATCAGGCGACCGCCGCGAAGCGCCTGGGGCCAGCGGCGAGTCGGCGCGAGAACATGGGCGATCACCTTGCGCGGGCGTGGACGGCCGCGCCCCCAACGCTCGATCAGCCGCTCACCAGGGAAGTGCCCGGCAAGCAGCGCGAGGACGAGCAGCAAGGTTGGCAGCAGCATCAGCGCGCCAGGCGTCAGCGGGCCGAGGACGCCAAGCGGCGCGAGCGTTGCTAGCGCGACCGCCGCAGCAAGCGCGACAACGAGCGCCGCAGCCCGGCCCGGCGAAGGCGTCGCTAGGCGGCGACCCATCATCACTCCAGGATGCTAGCTCCAGATTGGGTGTTTCGCTACGTCCGCAACGAAGAGATCCACACTGGCAGGGAGCGCCAGCATGGCCGATAATTCGAGAGCATGGCGGCCTCATCCTCGATGTCGATGGCAAGCCAGAACCCAGGCACGAGCTCACACTCGGGCTCAGCAATGTCTGCCATGAGCTCAACGCCGGGCACGACCACGCACACGGGAATGGGAGGCATGTCGATGAGCGCCGCACACGGGGCGACCAACATTCTCCCCGAGTGGCTGGCGATCATCTGGACGTTCGTCTTCGTCGTGATCTTCGTGATCCACCTGCGCCACGTGCTCGACACCCACGGCCAGCGCCGCGTCTGGCACTCCGGTCACGTGCTGATGGCCGCCGGCATGACATTCATGTTCGCGCCTACCTCGATCGATCACTTCAACATCCCAGCCACGTTCTGGCAGCTGGCGTTCGCCAACGCCGCGGCAGTAGCGCTCGCCTGGATCCTGCTCCAGGTGCTCAGCGGACGCGCCGTCAACCTGCTGTGGCTCGTGATCGCGACGGACCTCGGCGCGATGGTCTACATGTGGTCCGCCAACGGCTTTGTCGCACCGATCACCTGGCTGCTCGTCGCCTACTTCGCACTCCAGGCCGGGCTCTGGGGCACCAACACCTTCCGCCGCCTCGACCGCGAACACCAGATCCCCGGGATCTCCGGAATCTCGATCGGCGCAGACGGCACGACAACGATGTCGGCCGCAGCCGCCGAACCGCTCGTTTGCGAGCTCGACCTGCGGCCTACGATGACCGCGATGGCACTCGGCATGGCCTACATGTTCGCGGCCATGCAGCTGCTGATGTAGCGCACGCGGTCCGAATCAGTTGACCGGAATCGGGAACGAACCGCTCAGGCGGTGCCCGGCGCCGTCGGTTCCGGTGACATGGAGCTCCCAGAAGCCGACGGTCAGATTCGGAAACGCAGCGCGATGATTGCCGGAGAAGTAGTCGATCGTCGCGGTCGCGTGCCCGCCCTTGTTCGAGGTAGCGCTCAGCGCAAGCGAGCGGAAGCTCACCTGCGCGCTCGTCGAACCGAGGAGGTACATGTGTACCTGTACGGTGCCGGCCTCCAGCGGGTAGGCCTGGACCTCGAGCGCTTCGCCGCCCGGTTCGCTCAGCGTGTAAGAGACGCTGCGTGGTACGGCGAAGGTGTTGGGGACGGCAAGCACGAGCGCACTGAGAAGGACGACGGGAACGGTGGCCACCGCCGCGATGCTCGCGAAGCGCTGGCGGCGACTGCGCACCGGCGTCCGGCGACCGGGCGCACCGAATCGCCGCAGCCGCAGACTGTTGAGGACCACGGTGAGGCTGGAGAAGCCCATCGCGACGCCAGCGAGCGCGGGGCTCAGCAGCCCGGTCATCGCGAGCGGGATCGCGATCAGGTTGTAGCCGAATGCCCAGCCGAGGTTCTGCTGCACGATGGTGTAGGTCTCGCGTGCGAGGCGCAGCGCACGAGCAACGCCGCGCAGGTCGCCTGAGAGCACGCTGATATCGGCCGCCTCGATCGCCGCGCCAGTCCCCGTGCCCATCGCGATGCCAAGGTCTGCCTGGGCGAGCGCCGCGGCGTCGTTGACGCCGTCGCCGACCATCCCCACACGGTGACCTTCGCGCTGCAGGCGAGCGATCTCCTCGAGCTTGCCGGCGGGGCTGATTCCAGCGCGGACGCGCTCGATGCCAACCGCCGCGGCGACCGACCGCGCGGCGCGCTCGTTGTCGCCGGTGAGCAGTTCGACCTCGATTCCCATCCGGCGCAGGCCGGCGATCGCATCACGCGCCTCCGGCTTCACGGTATCTGCGAGCGCAACCGCACCGATCGTCTGCGAATCGCGCTCGACGACGATCGCCGTGCGGCCGCTCTGTTCCCACTCCTCGAGCACGCGCTCGAGCTCCTCAGAGCGCTCGGACCCTTGCGGCCGACCAACCCAGATCGACGCGCCGTCGATCACGGCGCGCACGCCCTGCCCAGGGATCGAGCGAAACTCGACGGGCTGGACGACATCCAGACCGCGCTCTCGCGCCGTGGCGACCACAGCGATTGCCACAGGATGCTCAGAGCCGGCTTCCGCGGCGCCAGCAAGCGAGAGCACCCGGTCGGAATCTTCGCCGGGCGCGGTCCAGATGTCGGCGACCGAAAGCTCTCCGGTCGTAACGGTCCCAGTCTTGTCGAGGACGATCGTGTCGAGGTGTTGGCTGCGCTCGAGGATCTCGGCGCTGCGGATCAGCAGGCCGAGATTTGCGCCGCGGCCTGTGCCCACGAGGATCGCAACCGGCGTCGCAAGGCCGAGCGCGCAGGGGCAGGCGACGATCAGTACTGCGACCGTCGCATCGATGCCGCGCTGCAGATGCATCGAGGCAAACATGCCAACCAGGCCCTGTCCGGTGAGCAGCCAGACGACGCAGGTCCCCGCGGCGAGCACGAGCACGGCCGGAACGAAGTAGCGCGCGATCTCGTCGGCGAGCCGTTGGACCTTCGGCTTGGAGGCCTGCGCGCGCTCGACAAGCGCGACCAGGTGCGATAGCGCCGTGTCGGCGCCAACGGCCGTGGCGCGCGCGCGCAAGAGGCCGTCGAGGTTCAGCGTTGCACCGGTGAGGAGCGCGCCGGCGCTCTTCTCGACGGGGAGTGACTCACCCGTAAGCATCGACTCATCGACCGCGGACGTGCCGGAGATCACGATCCCATCCACCGGCACCTTGTCGCCGGGACGCACAACGAAGACGTCACCGCGCTGCACTTCCTCGATCGGGACGAGACGCTCTGCGCCGGTGGGGTCGTCGGGGTCCGGGATCCGCGCCGTGCTGGCTCCGAGTCGCGCCAGTTCGCGGATTGCACGCCCAGCGTTGCTTCGCGCTCTCGCCTCGCACCAGCGGGCGATCAGCAGCACCGCGATGATGATCGACCCCATCTCATAGTCGAGCGGCATGTTGAAGCGGTTGACCGCTACGCCGTGGTTGTAGGCAGTCTCGGTCGTGAGCAGCATCACGGTCGAGTAGCTGAAGCTCGCGAGCGTGCTGAGCGCGATCAGCGTGTCCATGTTGGTGCCGCGCGCCCGGGCCCTAGCCCATGCCGAGACCAGGAAAGGCCATCCGCACCAGAACTGCACAGGTACCGCGAGCCCGGCGACAATCCAGCGCGCCGTCGGTTCATGCGGATGCACCAGGGTGAGCACCGTGATCGCCACGGCGAGCGGCACGGCAACCGCGATGCGGCGCACCAAGCCTGCTTGGACACGAGCATCGTTCCGATCCTGCTCATCGAAGACATGCGCTTGCTCGCTGGCACTCGTTGCGACCGGCGACGCGTCGTAGCCGGCGCCCTGTACTGCGGCGACCAGCCGGTCGGCATCGGGCGTCCCCGGCCCGAGTTCCACTGTCGCACGTCCCGTGGCGTAGTTGACGAGCGCCTCAGTCACGCCAGGCTCACGACTGAGCGCGCGCTGAACGCGCGCCGCGCACGAGCTGCACGTCATTCCCGTGACGTCGAGCTCGATGCTTTCCGGAGACGCGCTCGCTGGCGTTACCGACGGCGTTTGCGTTGTCACGTCGGTTGAGCTCATCACATGAAATTTTCGCAGATCACTGTGGCGGTCCTGGGCGCGCTGGGGCACCCGGAAGTAAGCGCACCAAGACGCTCACGGTCATCCGCAGGGGGCTCACCGCTCCGCGACGACAATCGCGGCTCCACCCCGGCGCGGATCGCCGCCGCCTGAGAACGACCCGTCCGGGTCGCGGGCGGCTGCCTGCGCTCCGCCGAAGAAGAGGTTGCGCTCGCGAAACGGCTTCAGAGCGCGTCCGGCGCGCTCGAGCGCCGTGGTGTCGATCCCGGGTTCGGTGTAGACGACGCCGTCCTCGAAATGCACGCGCGGTGCGTCGATCGCCTGCTGGGCGAGCATGCCTTCGTCGACGCAGCGGATGATCGTCTGAAGGATCGCCGAGCGAATCCGGCTGGAGCCGGCACTGCCGACCGCGAGCTCCGGTATTCCGTCGGCGAGCACGATCGTCGGGGCCATCATGCTCGGCAGCCGCCGGCCGGGAAGGTCGCGGTGGAAGCCGAGCGGGTTCAGATCCTGCTCGCCAAGCATGTTGTTGAGGTAGACACCGGTGCCCGGCACGATCACGCCTGAGGCAGAGCCGGCCGACGATGTCACCGAACAGGCCCAGCCTTCCCGGTCGAGCGCTGCGATATGGGTCGTTGAGCCGAGCTGCCCGCCGCGGCGAATAAAGGCGTGCACAAACTCCGGATCGTCGAGCCCGACCAGGAACTCCGGTGTGCGCTCATTCTGCGCTCGTTCCATCACGTCGACGATCTGCGTCAGCGAGGGTGGCGAGGCGCTCGTGTCGAGCTGCGCCAGCGCAAGAGCGATGAGAATCCCACCGGCCGCAGGCGGGGGGTTCGTCAGCACCTCGCGCTCGCGATAGGGGATGCGCAGCGGCTCGCGGTCGATGACCTCGTACGCCCGCAGATCGGCGGCGGTCACCAGCCCGCCCCGTTCGTCGAGCCAGTCGACGATGGCGGCCCCAATGTCGCCCTCGTAGAACGGCCGCGCACCCTCTGCGCCCAGCCGGTCGAGCGCATCGGCAAGCTCCGGCTGGCGCAGCCGGTCCCCAGCGCGCAGCAGCTGCCCGCCCGGAGCGAATAGCGCTGTCGCCTCGGCGGTGGAGCCGATGGTTGCCTCAAGAATTTCGACGACGTAGGCCTGCTGGCGGTTGAGCTCGACGCCGTCGCGCGCCAGCGCCACCGCGGGAGCTACGAGCTGCTCGAGGGGAACTCGTCCGAACCGGCGTGCCGCCTCACACACGCCGGCCGGCATGCCGAAAGTTCCAACCGAGGAGGCGCCGACGTTGAAGGTCTGGATCGCGTCGCCGAACGAGACGTGAACAGGGATCAGCGCACCACGGCGAGACGCATCGCCCTCCCTTCCGGGTGTCTCGACGAAGAAGTCAAGCAGCGTCGGAGTCTGCCCGGGAGCCACGACCAGCATGTAGCCGCCGGCGCCGAGCCCGGTGAGCAGCGGCTCGCAGACGAACGACGCGAACATCGAGGCCAGCGCTGCATCGACGGCATTACCGCCAGCGCGCATAACGTCGGCACCCGCGCTAGCGCTGATTGGGTGCCCGGCGGCCACCACGCCGAGCTGTCGCGCCGCCGAGCTCACGAGCGGGGGCGGCTACGGGACAAAGACGATGCGCTGACCGGGTGCAACGGGTGCGTTCCAGGTCGGCTCGACCTGGCTGAGCGGTGTTGCGACGGCGTCGATCGTGTAAGCCCCGGTCGAGATCTCAGCGGCGAGCGCAGGGAGTTCGCCGGCGATCTCTTCGGCGCTGACCGATCCCTGGCCGCTGCCGACAAGCTGGAGGCGGGCGGAGCGTAGCCATGCGGATGGAAGAGTGATCTGGAGACCCGCCATCGAGCCGATCTCGATCCAGGTCAGAGGGTGGCCCTTGTCGGCACGGTGGGTGAGCACGGCCGGCATGGTGCGCTCCGTTGCTACCCCCCAGAGGTAGTCGATGACGACATCCACCTTGGCGGCAGCGTCTCCGAGCGACCTGTCGGTCGTGGCTGGATCGCCCGCGAGTGAGATGGTGGTGTCGGCGCCGAGGGCGGTCAGCGCGGCGAGCCGTTCGGGGTCGCGCCCAGCGGCGATCACATGGCCAGCGCCAAGGCGCTTGGCGATCTGGACGGCCATCTGTCCGGCGTTGCCGGTCGCACCGAGAATGAGGACGCTTTGCCCGGGCTCGAATGCGATGCGCTTGCGTAAAGCGATCCAGGAGGACATTGCCGGATTCATCGCCGCGGCGACGGTCAACACGTCAGTGTCGGCGGGCAGAACGACGCTGCGCCGAGGGTCGATTAGAGCCTGCTCAGCCATGCTCCCGAGGTGGGTGTCGGCGAGAATGAAGTAGCGCAGCTCGCGATCAGGATCGCGGCCAATCCCGTCAAAGCCCGGGATCATCGGTAGCTTGCCGGTGCTGGAGTAGTGCGACCCGTTTGCGCTCGATCGCGTCCGCGGGTGCAGCCCTGCCGCAACCACGTCGACGAGCATCTCATCAGGAGTCGTGGGCGTGGGGATGTCGAACGCCTCGTAAACCGGGGGTTTTCCGAATAACCGGACTACTGCTGCGTTCATGAGCATCTGCCTTGCCTAGAAAGGTCTGACCCGAACAAGCTAGAGAATGACGACCGGCGTGGAACATGGGCACGCCCGCTGAGTATTCCGCGGCGTCGACATCTAACCTTGAGGTCGCCTTGTCCACAGAGCAACACCAGGACGTCATCACGGGGATCCCCCGCGAGGAGTTGCGTGCCAGGCGCGAGCGGCTGCTGACGCAAATCCGCAGTCAGAACCTGACGGGTTATGTGCTCTTCGACGAGCATTACATTCAGTACTTCACGAGTTTTAGCTTTCTGGCGACCGAGCGCCCGGTCGCGTTCGCCGCGAACGCCTCAGGGGCGATGGTCGTGTTCGTACCCGGGTTCGAGGTGGAGCGCGTGCACGAGGAAACCGAGTTTGAGCACGTGGAGTCCTATCCGGAATATCCGGGGGTCGAACATCCGATGCTGATCCTCGGGCGGGTGCTGCGCGACATGGGCATCACGGGCGCGGTCGGCGCGGACAACGACGGGTACCCCGGCATCCTTGGCTACGCGGGGCCGCCGCTGAGCGAGGTGGTGGGCGGCGCGACAACAGGCCTGTCGCCGTTTATCGAGAGCCTGATGGTGCTCAAGAGTGACGCGGAGATCGCATTGATCCGTGAGAGCGCGCGGTGGTGCGAAGCTGGTCACCGGCTGCTGGCGCTCTACTCGCGGCCGGGCGCCACCGAAGCGCAGGCCAGCTTGCGGGCCGGGCAAGAGGCCACGCTGCAGATGTTGCAGACACTCGGCTCATCGTTCGGCGGGCAGCACGCATCCTCCGACGGGGTGTCGGTGGGATATCGGGGACAGATCGGGCGACGCAGCGCCTGGGCGCACGCCATCGCGCACAACATCGAGTTCCAGCCGGGCGACGTGCTCGTGACGGAAACGAGCGCACCCATCTGGGGCTACAACGCGGAGCTCGAGCGGACCCTGATCATCGGCCCGCCGACCGACGAGGCCCGGCACCTGTTTGACCACATGGTTGCCGCACAGAAGGTGGCACTGGATTCCCTGCGGCCGGGGATCGCCTGTGCTGATGTCGATCGTGCCGTGCTTGAGTACTTCGCAGCAAACGACCTGATGCCCTATTGGCAGCAGCACGTCGGCCACGCGATCGGGCTGCGCAACCACGAGCCGCCGTTTCTCGACGTCGGCGATCACACCCGGGTCGAGGCGGGCATGGTGTTCACGATCGAACCCGGCGTGTACTCCCCGACGGTCGGCGGCTTTCGCCACTCCGACACGGTGGTGGTGACACCAGACGGGATCGAGGTCCTCACCGAATACCCGAAGGACATCGAGAGCCTGACCATCGAGCTGTAACGCGCGCTCGCGTTCCGCGCGGACCGCGTGTGGCGTAACTCCGCCGGCAGCCATGCCCACCGATGTCAGGCGCTGGCTGTGACTTCCGCCCAGTCGATGTCGGAGAGCCGGGCCAGCGCGAGAACCAGCGATTGAGTGCCTTTGCGGCCGTAGCCCTCGGCACTCAGAGCGACGTACAGCTGCTCGGCAAGCGCGAGCCCGGGAACCGACAGGCGCATCCGCCGTGCTTCGTCTAGGGCAATGCCCATGTCCTTGATGAAGTGGTCGACGGCAAAGCCCGGCTCGAAATCACCGGCGAGCATCCGCGGGGTGTAGTTGGACAGCGACCACGAGCCGGCCGCCCCTGAGGCGACCGCCTCAAGCACCGTGTCGAGATCAAGGCCGGCCTTGTAGGCATAGAGCAGGGCTTCACAGACGCCGACCATTGTGCTGGCGATCAGGATCTGGTTGACCATCTTGGCGTGCTGTCCGGCTCCGGCCGGGCCCTGGTGCACAATCGTCTTGCCGAGTATTTCGAGCAATGGGCGCACGCGCTCGAGGGTTGCCGCGTCACCGCCAACCATGATTGACAGCGTCGCGTTGCGGGCACCCGCGTCACCGCCGGACACTGGCGCATCCAGCGCGGCGATGCCCTTTGCGGCGGCGGCCTCGGCGATCTCCACCTCGAGTTGGGGTTCGCTGGTCGTCATGTCGATGAGCACCGCGCCCGCCGCCGCGCCGGCCAGCGCACCGTGGGCTCCCAGGAAGACCTCGCGGACATCGGCCGGGAAACCGACGATCGCAAAGATCACGCCGGCCGATTCGGCGACCTCGGCCGGCGTATCGGCCCAGACGGCACCACGATTAAGCAGCGGCTCGGCCGTTGCGCGTGTGCGCGTATTGACCGTCACGGAATAGCCCGCGTCGAGGAGGTGGCCGCACATCGGGGCGCCCATGACGCCGAGTCCGATCCAGCCAATGCGGGCCTGCGAAGAGCTGCCGGTCACCGGCGGTAACCCTACCTGACGCCCAATGACGGGCCAATCAACTGACCGACGATGAACACGCCCACTCCCGCCGCGCACGGCGTGTCACCGAGGCTGGGTTGGCGTGATCCGCGCACGATCAGCTCTGTCGCTGTGCGGTCGCGAAAAACGGCTGGGCGACGCCGCGAACCAAGGTGTCGGCTCGAAATAGGCGCCCGGCATCGGGCTCGGTGATGCCTCGTGCGGCTGCCGGGCTCTTATGGGCCGTAGAGATAAAAAGTGTCGCGAGATCTGCTCCGCCGAAGCAGCAGCTCGTGGGGCACGAGACGGGGAGCGGCACGCGCGCGACAAGCTCGCCGTCCGGGGCGTAGCGGCGCACCTCGCCGCCCTCAAAGAGCGCCACCCAGATGTGATCCTCGGCATCGACGGTCAGCCCATCCGGGACGCCCTCCTCGGGATCGACCGCGATGACCGTGCGTCGACTGGACAGCGTGCCCGCCGCGGCGTCAAAGCGAAAACTGTCAACGCTGCCGCGGCCGCTGTCGGCAAACCAGAGGGTAGTGGCGTCCCCGCTCCATCCGAGTCCGTTCGAGATCGTCGTGCCCGACACCATCGCGGTCGTCGTGCCGTCAGGATCGAGGCGGTATAGCGTGCCGGCGCCGGGAGTTTCCGCGTAGGCCATGGTGCCGGCCCAGAAGCGTCCGGTCGGATCGCAGGCGCCGTCATTCATGCGCAATCCGGGCTCCCCTGCGGCGGGCTGCGAAATCCAGGTCATCGCG
This sequence comes from Solirubrobacterales bacterium, assembly GCA_003133565.1. Classification (GTDB taxonomy): domain Bacteria; phylum Actinomycetota; class Thermoleophilia; order Solirubrobacterales; family Solirubrobacteraceae; genus Palsa-513. The sequence continues at coordinate 392 of PKYB01000101.1, read as the reverse complement.
CCGTCCTCGGTGAGGCGCGCGAACCCTGGGCCGGCTGCCACAAGCCAGCCGCCGTCCTGGGCGGGTGCCACGGCCCCGAGTGGGTAGCCGAGCTCGATACGACCGAGCAGCTCCACGCCCGCCGGCCCCGGACGCCCGCGGTAGAGAACGCCGGCCTCAAGGTCCACCCAGAGCAGCTCGCTGTGAACGTGATCCCACACGACACCTTCGCCAAACTCGGCGATGACTTCGGTGCACGGGACGGCGACGAATTCGTCGATCATGTTTCCCCGCGCCGGAGAGTCGCCTTGATGCGATCTAGCATTTTTGTCTTAGGCAGCGAAGTGTCCTATTTGCTGGTGTTTTTCCAATGCCCCCGCCAGGATTTGAACCTGGGACCCTCGGATTAGAAG
>PKYB01000042.1:77396-77570 GCA_003133565.1 Solirubrobacterales bacterium | reverse complement strand
TCGAATCTCTCCGGGCGCGTAGAACAAGCCCGCTGACGCAGTTTTATTCAACGTCAAGACAGGCTCGAACCCAAAGCTTTGTTCCCAATACGTCCCTAGATGGAGAGCGCGGCATTACTCAGCGCAAGACGGAGTTGCTGATTGTGGGGGTCTGCGCGCCGAGGAAGAAGATCC
>PKYB01000042.1:0-77264 GCA_003133565.1 Solirubrobacterales bacterium | reverse complement strand
AGCGGCTGTCCACGACGTACACGGGAAGGCTGTTGTACTGCGACAACGCACGGACGGCTCCACCTCCGATGTCCGGGCCATCCCGGTCGCAGCGGTTACCGGAGAACTTTGTGTTGACTATCCGCAGTTGACCGCCGCGGGCAAAGATCGCGCCGCCGCCGCNNAGGTCTCGCCGGTCGAGTTGCCATCCTTGAACGTGAGGTTCTGGACCACAAGCTCGGGGGATGACTGATCCTGGCAGTGCGGCGTGGTCCAGACCTGAGCCGGATCGCAGGTGTCCATGTAGAGGATCCGCCGGCGTCCCTCGCCGCTCAACGTCACAAGCCCACCACCGTCGAGCACGACCTGCGAGCTGGTGTTCAGCACCTTGGCAGTCCTATGCATCTTGATTGTGACCGCGTTAGTCCCGCACGAGAAGTCAATGATCCCGCCGGCTCGCACCGCGGCGACGACCGCCGCAGAGGTACAGCTGGCCGCGGTCCCATTTCCCACGACCCGGGTCGGATGCGATGTATCCACGGGGCCCGCACCGACGGGTACGGAAACCGGTTTGGGTGCGGACAGTGCCTCGCGCAGTGGCGTTCGTGCGACCGAGCTTGCCGCGGGAACGACGGCGGCACCGAAAACCGCAACGCAGAAGCAGGAGCACAGAAACGAAATCCCTCGTCGCATCGCCAAAGCGTAGGCGGCGCCAGCGGGCAGATGCCGACACTCGACACCGTTGCGGCCGAATGGTCGAGTTCGACGCGACAGATCCCTAGAATCCCGATCGGTAATATCAACATCTCGCGGCCCCCGAACCCGAGGACAACATGAGCAACACAGATGAACTTCTGAATAACGCTAAGGCTTACAAAGAGAGCTTCACAAAGGGTGACCTCCCACTACCCCCCGCCCGCAAGGTTGCGGTTCTGGCGTGCATGGACGCCCGGCTCAACCCCTACGGCCTGCTCGGCCTCCAGGAGGGTGACGCACACGTCCTCCGAAATGCCGGTGGCGTCGTGACCGACGACGAGATCCGCTCGCTGGCGATCTCCCAGCGCCTGCTTGGCACCGAGGAAATCGTCCTCATCCACCACACCGACTGCGGCATGCTGACCTTCACCGACGACGATTTCAAGCGCTCGGTTCAAGAAGATGTCGGGATCAAGCCTGAATGGGCGGTCGAAGCGTTCCCCGACCTCGACGAGGACGTTCGCCAGTCGATCGCCCGGATCAAGGCCAGTCCGTTCATCCCGCGCAAGGACAGTGTGCGCGGCTTCGTATACGACGTCCACACCGGCGACCTACGCGAAGTCGAAGCGACGAACTAACACGGACCACGACCGTTCGGTGATCCCGTCTGGACGATGCGGCTTACCGCGTTTTTTGGCCAGTCAGGGCGACCGCCCGTACTCATTGCTGCATAGGGTGCCTACGATCGAGCTGCTCTACTGGGACGGTTGCCCGTCCCACCCTGAGGCGCTCCGCGATCTACGCGGGGCGCTCGATGAGCTCGGACACCCAGAGCTCGAGGTCGCGCTCGTCGAGATTGTCACCGAGGAGCAGGCGACGGAGCAAGCCTTTGTTGGTTCCCCGACCCTGCGAATCGACGGCGTCGATCCGTTACCGCCGCCAGCGGATGAACCACCGAGCCTGACGTGCCGGGTTTACCGGCTGCGTGACGGCCGCTACTCCCCCACGCCCGACCCCGCAGACCTGCGCGACGCACTGCGCAGACTTCTACCCACGTCTATCCAGGAGGCCTGACCCATGTCAGTCGCCATTGGAGCACCGGCTCCGACGTTCACGCTGCCCGATACCGACGGCACACCGACGCCACTGCACAACGGTGACAGCGCCGCGACCGTGGTCGTGTTCACCTGCAACCACTGCCCCTACGCCCTCGCCTGGCACAACCGCCTGCAAGCGGTCGCGCGCGACTATCTCCCGCGTGGCGTGCGCGTGCTGCAGATCAACGCGAACGACGCCGAACGCTACCCGCACGACTCACCGGCTGCGATGGCCGAGCGCGTAAACGCCGGCGAGTTCGCCGGGCCCTACCTGCACGACTCAAGCCAAGAGGTCGCGCGCGCCTGGGGCGCCGCGGTAACTCCAGACGTGTACGTGCTCGACAGCGAGGGCGAAATCGTCTACCACGGCGCCCCTGACGCCGACCACACCGATGAGTCACTCGACGCGGAATGGCTGCGCGAAGCACTCGACGACGTGCTCGCCGAGCGACCAGTGGCGCGGGCGGAGACAACACCGGTTGGATGCTCGATCAAATGGCTGAGCTGAGCGGGTAGCCACGGCACGCGCCACCGGGTCCCAGCTGACGAGAGCCAGTCAACGACCGTCCGGGCCTGGTGCTCGGGACCTCAGCGTCACGCGGACGTCCCGCAAGAGCTCGTCAGATAGGGCGGGGTCGTCGACGGCGCGGGCGACGAGCAGTGAGCCGACGAGCGTGCTGAGCGTGACCACGGCTTGCTTGCGTGTTCCCGTGTCGGCGTCGGGGCCTCCGATCAACCGCTCGAGCTCGGCTAGGTAGTAGCGCACCTGGTCGGTGTAGGCGGCCCGCACACGCGCGCTGGCACGCGGCGCGTCGGTGCCGAGCGCGACCACGCCGCAGCTCGACTCCACGCCGTCGCGGTGTTCGGTTGACAGGTATCCGTCGACGAACGCGGCGAGCGGATCGCTGGCCCCTTCGGTGGCGGCCGCCATGTGGTGGCGGACGTCCTGGAACGCGTGCTCGGTCGCCTCGTCGATCAGCTCTTCGCGTGATTCGAAGTGCTTGTAGAAGCCTCCGTGCGTGAGGCCGGCGGCTTTCATGACCCCGGCGACGCCTGGACCGTCGATGCCTTCTTCGCGGATCCGCTCTGACGCGATCTCGACGATTCGATCGTGGCTCTTCGCCTTCTCGTCGCGTGAGTGACCCATCGCACCACAGATGATAGCCGTCATCCGTGCTGGATGATGTGTATCATCCTCGCAAGATGACGAAGATCATCTAGATCGCCCTCGACTTGAGAGCCGCGCCGATGACAAGCCAAAGCCTGGAGGCCCCGATGACGTCCACCCCAATTCACCGCTGGCACGCGTTCTCGCTGCTCGCCGTTTGCGCGTTTATGACCGTCATGGATCTGACGATCGTCAACACCGCCCTGCCGACGATCGGGCGACACCTTCACTTCGCCGAATCGAGCCTGCTGTGGGTCGTGACGGCATACGGTCTGGCATACGGGGGCTTTCTGCTCCTCGGAGGCCGCGCCGCCGATCTACTCGGCCGCCGCCGCATGATCATGATCGGCCTCGCCGTGTTCACAGCCGCTTCGCTGGGCGCTTCGCTCGCCGGCAGTGAGGCGGTCCTGATCGCGATGCGCGTCGCCCAAGGGCTTGGCGCTGCGACGTTCCTGCCGGCCGCGCTATCGACCGTCCGCAACATGTTCACTGAAGGCGCCGAACGCAACAAGGCGCTCGGCATCTGGGGCGCTCTCGCAGCCCTCGGCGCGACCGGCGGATTGGTCTTTGGCGGCTTGCTCACACGCTATGCCGGGTGGCAGTACATCTTTCTTTTGAACGTGCCGGTCGGCGCGGTGGCGCTGCTGCTCATGCGGCGAGTGGTGCCAGAGAGCCGGATCGACACGGCCCGTCGACGCTATGACCCGCTCGGCGCGGTCACGGTGACCGCCGCGCTCGTGCTTTTTGTGTACGCAGTCGCGCAAGCGCCACAGGTCGGTTGGGGCGCGACCCGAACGATCACCGAGTTGGCGATCGCCGTCGCCCTGCTCGGAGCGTTCCTTCTGATCGAGAGCCGCGGCGAGGCGCCGCTGATTCCGATGCGGATCTTCCGCCTGAGGACGCTCGCCGGAGCAAACGCTGTCGGCGTCCTGCTCGGAGCCAGCTTCTACTCATTCATCTTCATCGGCACCCTCTACATGCAGCAGGTGCTCGGCTTCTCACCCCTGAAGGCCGGCTTCGCCTGGGCCTCAGCAGCGATCACCTCGATGTTGTTCGCCGGCATCTCCCAACTGCTCGTCACGAAGGGATCCGCGAAGCTCGTACTGGCCTTCGGAATGACCGTGATCGGCGTCGGCATCCTCTGGACCGCCCAGGCGCCCGTGCACGCCCACTTCTGGGAAAACCTGTTCGGGCCGTTCCTCCTGGTAGTCGGAGTGGGAACCGCGTTCGCCTTCATTCCGGTCTCCATCGCCGCTCTCGCGGGCGTCCATGAACAGCAAGCCGGGCTTGCCTCCGGGCTCATCTACACCTCCCAGGAGCTCGGCGGCGCCCTCGGCATCGCGATCGCTTCAAGCATCGCGACCAGCCATTACAAAACGCTGCTGCGCAGCGGGGACACCGTCCATGCGGCGCTCACCGGCGGCTTTCACTCCGCGCTCTGGGTGTCCGGCGCGATCGCGCTCCTCGCGATCCCAGTCACGTTCCTCCTCATCCGCAAGGACGAGATGGCAACAGCAGTCGCCGCGACCGCCCTCCGGAATCCGCAGCCCGAGCCGGCCAGATGACGCGAGGAGCTGCACACGCGAATCGGCTCGACTCAGGCCCGCTGTCGCCGGCTTTCGTTCTCGAGCGAGGGCTCGAACCCCAGGCTACGTTTGGCTTCTGGCTCCCCAGCGTGCTGGGTGAGCCCGAGCCGTAGCGCTGCTGCTCCAGCTTCGCCCCGGCTTCGAACGTCAAGCTTTCGCAGTACCGCGGAGACGTGGTGATCGACGGTTTTCTCGGACACGACCAGTCGCTGAGCGATCTGGGCGTTGCGGAGGCCTTCGGTCAGGCATGCGAGCACCTCGAGTTCGCGTGCGGTGAGGCCTGCCGGATTGTGGCGCGTTTGTGGACGTGGACCGCGCGGCAGGCCACGGACGCCGCGCTCGCGGAGTCGCCGAGCCACGATCGCGGCCGCCGGGCGGGCACCCAGCCCGTGTAGGTCATCGATCGCCTGACGCAGCGCGGGCTGATCGTCGCCGTCGGCCAGCGCGAGCGCCGCCTCGTATGGGCAGCCGATCTGTGTCCACAGCTCGGCGGCGCGTGCCCATTCACCGGTGAGCGACAGGCCGTAAGGCGTCGCAGCTACGCCGGGTAGATGCGCGTCGCTCATACCCGCACGCCAGCGCCAGTAGGCGAGCTCGCTCACAACCCATGCTGATCGGCGGTGCAGCGCAAGCTCAAGCGCCGACTCCGTCTCCTCATCCACGATCGCGTCCTCCCCTCTCAGCCAAGCCGCCTCGGCTCTCGCCGCCGCGACCGGCGCGATGCACTGGAGCTCGCCCGTGGACTGCACGAGCGTGCGCGCGGCGTCGAGCGGGTCGGATGCCCCGGGGTCGCCGCGCCGTGCCCTGACAAGTCCGAGCACGGCCAGCGCCCAGCCGCGTGGAACGGGCGCGCTGCGCGGATCGCGGAGGACCAAGGAGGCTGAGTCAGCCGCCTCACTCCAGCGTCCAAGATCCAACTCGAGGCGAGCACGGCACGCGATCAGGTAAAGCCGCCAGGTGTCAAGACCGCGCTCGCTGCAGTACTCGAGTCCCGCCACGAGATAGCGGTCCGCGACGGCGAACATGCGATGCCGCAACGGCCACAAGACCAGGCTGACGAACGACCGACCAGCGTGCTCCTCAAAACCGTGCCGCTGCGCGAGTGTCAGGGCACGCTCGAGCTCCACGGTCCCTTCAGCCGCGCCCGCCAAAAAATCGACGACACCAATATTCGTAAGCGCGTAAACAAGCGCCTCATCGTCATCCAAGCGTTCCGCGAGCTCAAGCGCGCGAGTTCCCCACGCCCGCGCCCCCCCAGCGTCTTCCCTGTTCATGCAAAGGTGCGACAAGTTGCCGTACGCGATCGCGAGTTCGTGGCCCGGCGGTAGCCGCTCGAGCATTCCAACAGCCTCAACCGCCGCCGCCTGAGCATCGCTGGTCCGGCCGACGAACCGCAGTAGTCGTGACAGCGACCGCAGCGCGTCGCCCTCCCCGAGAGTGCTTCCGAGGCTCCGCTGCAGATCGAGCGCAGCCTCCTGGGCTTCGATCGCCGCCGCGAACTGGTCGGTCGTGTAGCACTCATCGGCGCGGCGCTGCAGCAGCTCCGCGCGCCCTTGCAGCGACAGCCCGTCGGCGAACCTGACCGCCCGCGCGTACTGCGCGGCCGCTTCACGATGGGCACCCGAGGACGCAGCGTGCTCGCCCGCAAGCGGCGCCCACCGCAACACGCTCTGAACATCCCCGGCCGCCTCCGCGTGATAGGCAAGACGCGCGAGATCGGGATCCTCGCCGCCACGATCGACAAGCACGCCAAGCGCGCGGCGCTGGAGCACGATCCTGCGGTTGGGCGCAATCGCCTCTTCGATCGCCAGACGCGCCAGCTCGTGGCGGAAGGCGACGTGCGTCGCACGGGCGCTCAGCATGCCTGACGCTAGGCACTCCTCAAGCTCGTCAACGAGCTCGCCGGCGAGCGCCTCCAGCAGCCACATATCGATCTGCCCAGGGACGACTGCCGCAACGTCTAGCAGCCTGCGCGCTCTGCCAGGCAGGCGCGCTGCGCGTGCAAGAACAGCGTCGCGCACGGTCTCGGGAATCTCCGCCCCGCCCGCCGCTAACACCTCGCTAACGAAGAACGGGTTGCCAGCTGTCCGGCGATGTAACTCGTGACCGTCGACCCCGTACGACTGAGCCAGCTCGACGACCGCGGTTTCAGATAGCGATTCGACCTTGAGCCGCCGTGGCCGGCTCACCAGATCGCCGAGCACAAGGCGAAGTTGCTCGGCGCGGTCGAGCTCGTCATCGCGATAGCTCGCCAGCACGAGCGCGGGCGCCGAATCGATCCTCGCCGCGAGGACGATGAGCACGTCGAGCGTGGCCTCGTCCGCCCAATGCAGATCCTCAAGCACCAGTACCGACGGTCCGCGGCTTCGCAACTCGCGGAGCAGCTGGGTGGCAACCGCATGAGGGGTAGCAGCTAGCCCGACCAGCTGCTCGAGCTCCCCGCCAGTCGCTTCGGCAATGTCGATGAGCGGCCCGAGCGGGCGAGGCGTTCGCACCGGCTGACACCCACCCCACAGAATGCGTACCCGGTCACGTTGCGCTTCGCAGAAGCGCCGGATGAGCGCCGTCTTGCCGACGCCCGCCTCACCCCTCACGAGCACCAGCTGGCCAACCGAGGTCGATCGCACTCGCGTGAGAAGCTCATCGAGGACGAGCATGCTCTCGTCGCGCTCGAGCAGCGCGTCGCTTGGATCAGGCACATCGAAGCTCATTCCTGGCTACCCATCTCCCGACCGCCATAAGGTCCGTGCGGGTGGCGATCAACGGCAGTCTCCCACGTCGGCCGGTGCGCGAAAACTACGGGCAGGGGGGAGCGTGGCTCCCCGCTGCCGCTGCGCTTTCAGCCGACGACGAGACGCTGACCGCGGCGTCGACGTCCGACCACCGAGGCGCCCGCGCCAAGCAACACGAGCGTTCCGGCCGCGCCGATGCCGGCGTCGCCCCACTGGAACCCAGACTGCGTGGCAGCCCCGGCCTGGCGAGACGGCACGCCCGTGGTGTGCGCCACCGCTGCGATCGGACTCACGGCCCGCCCCGAATTCTCGAAAAACCTCGCTTGCGCCGCCGCTGGAAAACTCGCCGCCGCGATCACAAGACCACCAGCCAGCCCGCGTCTGATCAGATTGTGCCTGTACATGTCGTTCTCCTCGTTCACGCGTAGAAATAGGGATCCAATACGCTCACCCGGGTGATCTCGTCGACCGGAAGCTCGTTGCGAGCTGCGGTCCTGCGGATCGCCTCAGGTGTCGGTGCGTCATAGACGCAGAACGTCCGGGTCCTGTCCTCACTGACGAACGAGCAGATCCACGTCACGCCGTCCTCGGCGTTCCGCTCGACGACCCCGCGGCAGAGCTCCGCCCCACCGTCTGCCACCGGAATTTGCAACCCCTCCGGAAACGTGCGCTGTACCACGTATCGCGACATATCGCTCCTCCCGTTTGACTTCGCCACTCGGCATGCAACAAAGCTACGAGCCAACCTGACCGGGCGCATCGGGAAGAGTCCCCAGATTGGAAGCCGCCACTCCCCATCTTGGACTCAGCGACCGCAGCCCGCCGCCGCCCATCGTCACTCGAACTGCCGCCGTGGCAATACGGGCGAGTTGCCCGCGAGCTATGCGTCAGGTGCGGGCGAGTTGGGCAACGGCGGGGACTTGCTGGGTGATGCAGTGGATGTTGCCGCCGCCGAGCAGGATCTCGCGTGCCGGGACACCTACTACCTCGCGATCCGGGAAGCACCCGCGAAGGATCTCGGCGGCAGCATCGTCGGTTCGCTCGTCGAGCAGCGGGAAGACGATGCGGGTTGTGCCGAGGTAGAAGTTGGCGTAGGACCCCGCTAGGCGGTCTCCGGCACGGCGCGGCATCGTCCCTTGCACGGCATCTACGCCGACAGCCTCCTCAGCGGTGATGAGGATCGGGCCCGGCGAGGGTATCCGTACGACCTCCAACGACCGGCCCTGCGCGTCGGTGGCTGTTTCAAGGCGCCGGAGGGCATCGCTCGATATCTGGTGCTGGGGGTCGGACTCGTCGTCGGTCCACGTGAGCAGTACGACTCCGGGACGAACGAAGCAGGCGAGGTTGTCGATATGACCATTCGTCTCGTCGTTGAAGACGCCGCGGTCAAGCCATATGACTTTCTTGACCGCGAGGTATGCGTGAAGGGTCTGCTCGATCGCTTTCCGCGAGAGCTCGGGATTGCGATTGGGGTTGAGCAGGCACTCCTCGGTTGTGAGCGCGGTGCCCTGGCCGTCGACATGGATCGAGCCGCCCTCGAGCACGATCGGCGCTTGGTAGCGGTCGGCGCCCTCTATCTCGAGGACCTTGCGTGCCACGCGCTCATCGCGGTCCCAGGGAAAGTAGAGCCCCCCTTCGAGACCGCCCCAGGCGTTGAAGTGCCAGTCGATGCCGCGACGACCGCCACCTCCGTCGATGACGAACGTGGGCCCCGTGTCGCGGATCCACGCGTCGTTGGTCGACATCTCGACGACGCGGATCGACGGTGAGAGCACGGACCGGGCATGCTCGAACTGGGCGTCTGAGACCGCCATCGTGACCGGCTCGTCCACGTTGATCGCCTCCGCGACGGCGACATAGGCCTGCTGGGCCGGCTTGGCGCCCCAGCGCCAGTTGTCGGGGCGTTCCGGCCAAGCCATCCAGCAGCCCGAGTGCGGCTCGAACTCGCCCGGCATGCGGTACCCGTCGGCGAGGGGCGTCGAGTCGACCGTGGTGCTCATCGCGCCGCGCGCGTCGAGCGCACCCTGAGGCTCGCGGGCCGTCGTAGCGGCCAGCCCAGATAGCGCACGACGATCACCTCATTGGTCGGCGAGCGTGCTATATGCGTCCGGCCGCCGCGTGGTCAGGAAGGGAAATAGCTCGAGCCAGTCGCGTCGCTGATCGAGATCCAGCTCGGCGACGAGCAGCGCGGCCGCATCGCGCGGCGCTTCAACAAGCTTGCGCCCGTAGGGGTCGGAGATGAACGACGAGCCGTAAAAATGCAGCGGCGGCTCCTCGCCGAACCGGTTGACCGCCACCATAAAGACGCCGTTCGCGATCCCGTTGCCGAGGATCACCTTCTCCCACAGCGGCTGCGTATCGAAGTCCGGGTGATCAGGCTCGGAGCCGATCGCAGTCGCGTATACGAGCACGTCGGCTCCGGCAAGGCTGTAGGCCCGCGCGACCTCAGGGAACCACTGATCCCAGCAGGTCGGCACGCCGAGCTGGGCGCCGCCGAGCCCGAGCACTGGAAAGGCGTCCGAACCCCCCGGACCCGGCCGGAAATAGCGGTCCTCGTGGTAGCCCGCGGTCACCGGAATGTGCAGTTTCCGCGTGCGCGCGATCAGCGCACCATCGGGTGCGACGACAATCGCCGTGTTGAACCCGAGCCCGTCCGCGCCATCCGCTCGCTCAAACAGCGACGCGTGCACGTGGATGTCGGCCTCGCGCGCGAGGCGCGCGGCAAAGCGATACGTCGGTCCACCGGGAAGATCCTCTGGCTCGACCCCCGCTCCCGCCGGACCAGCCGGATCGACGGCGAAATACCGACTCAGCGTGAGCTCGGGCAGGCAGACAAGCTGCGCGCCCTCGCCGGCGGCGAGACGGATTCCCGCCTCAAGTGCCGCAGCGTGCTCGTCCGCGTCCGAATGCCAGCGCTGCTGCAACGCGGCGATGCGAAAAAGCGGGCGCGCCGATCGACGCTTGCGCGCCGGAGAGTAGTGCGGGCTCAGCGCCGTAACCAGTTGAAGCTCGTCCACGCAAGCACTCTAAGCGCTGCCTAGAGCTCTCGCTGCCGCTCAACAGCGCTGCTGGCGATTGCAGTAGCGGGAGGGCGACTTCCGAAGGCTCCGCAACGCGTCCACGGCGGTAGCCGCTCGAGCCGGTGACGAGACGCTCGCAGGCACGCGATTACGGTTGCCCCACGCCGCGGGCGGGCGATCAGTGCGTCCGTGGCGGAGTGATCGCGCGACCATCGGCGTCTGGCGCCGTCCTTGTCCAGAACCACTGCCGTGGACGTCGCCCGCCGGGATCCTACGGACCGCGGAGTCCGAGGCGCGTGGCCGTGGCGGCTGCTTCGCCGCGGGAGCGCACGTTGAGCTTGCGCAGGATCGCTGAGACATGGTGGTCGACGGTCTTTTCCGAGAGCACTAACCGTCCGGCGATCTGTGCGTTGCGCAGCCCCTCGGTGAGTAGCTGGAGGACTTCGAGTTCGCGGGCGGTGAGGCCGGCCGGGTTCGCGCGGGTCTTGGGACGCGGGCCTCTCGGAAGACCGCGCTCGCCTAGCTCACGGAGCCGGCCGGCCACGATCGCTGCTGCGGGCCGGGCGCCGAGCACTTGGAGCTCGGCCAGCGCCTGGCGCAGTGCCTTGCCGTCGCGCGAGGCTGCGAGTGCGAGTGCCGCTTCGTAGCGGCAGCCGTTTTCGCGCCAGTAGCTCGCCGCGCGGGCCCAGTCGCCGGCGATTTCGTAGGAGTACGGCTCCCCGGCGTCCACCGGCGGCTCGTCGAGTAACCCAGCGCGCGAGCGCCAGAGGCCAAGCTCGCCGACGAAGCTTGGCGCGCTTTGCTCCTGTGCGAGCTCAAACGCGGCCTGGGTCACCGCCTCGATCTCCTGCGGGCGGCCCTCGAGCCATGCGCACTCAGCGTACGCGGCCGCTACGGGAGCGAGCCACTGGAGATCACCGACCGTGCGAGCCATCTCCTGGGCCCGATCGAGGGGATCGCGGTGGTCGGGATCCCCGCGTCGCGCTCGGACCAGCGCCCGCACGAGCAGAGCGCCGTGGACCGCCGCCATCGTGCTCGTCGGGGTATCGAGGATCGAGGTCGCGGCCTCGGCGGCCCGGTCCCACAAGCCGAGGGCAAGCTGGAGCTCGGTCTTCGCCGCGAGCAGCCATTTCGTCCACGCCTCGAGGCCGTGTTCCTCGCAGTACTTGATCCCCTCGTCCGCGTAGCGCGCCATCTCTAGATACCGGCCGAGCTGGGATAGCGCGGCGCATAGGTTGATGTACGCCATTGCAACGTATCGGAGCTCGCCGGCACTGCGCGCGAGCTCGAGGCTTCGCTCGAGCTTCTCCTTTCCACCCATGTCGCCGCGGCTCAGCTCAACCGTGCCGATCGTGTTGAGCGCGTGGGCGAGCGCGTCGGTGTCGCCGAGCCGATCTGCGAGCGCGATTGCCTTCTGGCCCCACGCGATCGTCTGTTCGGCGTCGTCGGCCTGCAGCGTGAGGCAGGACACCTCCGCGTAGGTGCGTGCCAACTCGATTCCCGGCGGGAGCCGTTCGAGGATTTCGGTGGCCTCGCGCACGTCGACCCGCGCTTCTGCCGTCCGTCCCATGTCGCTTTTCATCCGCGCGCGGAGCCGCAGGACATCCCCCGCCCGGAGGCGCTCGCCGGAGTCGCGATGGATCGCGAGCGCCTCGTCGAGCGCCGCAAGCCCCTCCGCGCGCATGTCCGTCAGAAAGCCCTCATCGGCGAGCCGCTCCAGCAAGTCCGCGCGACGCTCGGGCGCGAGTCCCGCCGCGAACCGAAGCGCACGCCCATACTGGTTTAGCGCTTCGCGATGCGCACCGACCGCGGCCGCATGCTCGGCGGCGAGAGGCGAGTAGCCGAGCACGGCATCGGTGTCGCCGGCCGCCTCGGCGTGGTGGGCGAGCCGGGCAAGGTCCGGGCGGCCGATCGCCGGCTGAGCGAGCGCCACGAGCGCCCGGCGGTGCAGCACGACGGCCCGGTGCGGCGTGAGCGATTCCTCGATCGCCAGTCGCGCCAGCTCGTGCCGGAACGCGACCCCGTCGGCCTCGCCGCGCAAGATCCCCGACTCAAGGCACTCGTCCAGACCATCCAGCGCCCGCTGTACCAGCGCCTCGAGCAGCCACACCTCCGTGCGCTGCGGGACGATCGCGACCGCCTCGAGCACGTCGCGCGCCGCGCCGCTCAGCGCCGCAGACCGCGCGAGCACCGCGTCTCGGACCGTCGGCGGGATTAGCCCGCCACCGGCCGCCAACACCTCGGTCACATAGAACGGGTTTCCACCCGTCCGCTCGTACAGCTCTCCAGCATCCAGCGTCGAGCTCTGTGCCAAGGTCGCCACGGCGGTGTGCGACAAGCGCGAGAGCTCCTGACGCTCGCACAAGGCACTGGGTAGCTCGCCGAGTATCACCCGCAGCGGGTGGGACGCCGCCAGGCTGTCGTCGCGATAGGTGGCGATCAGCAGCGCCGGTACCGCGTAGATCCGCCGCGCGCACAGGCGCAGCACATCCAACGTCGCCTCATCTGCCCAGTGCAGGTCCTCAACCACCACCACCGACGGCGATCGCCGATCGAGCTCGTCGACCAGGGCGTGTGTCACCTCGTATGGCTGGCCTCCGCCCTCGACCTGCTCCCGCAGCTCACCGTCGGTCGAGCGGGCGATATCGAGCAGCGGTCCGAGCGGCCGCGGCGTAAAAAGCGGATCGCACGTCGCCCACAACACACGTACCGACCCCTCGGCTTGGGCGCAAAACCGGCGCAACAGCGCCGTCTTGCCGATGCCCGCCTCGCCGTGCACCAGCACCACCATCCCGGTGCGATGCTCCGCCACATCACCCAACGCGGCGGCCAGCGCCGCGAGCTGCTGCTCACGCTCGAGCAGCTCCACTGCGTCAACGTCAAGCGCACGCCCCGGTGCGCGCACACCCGCATGATCCTCTGACGACTTCACGAGCGCAAGCGCCGGCCGCGACCCAGTGCTCGACCCGGGCCGGCGATCTTGCGAAGACACCGCTCAGCCCCCGATCGGTTGCGCCCGGCGGCGGACCACAACGGCGACGCCCGAGCCAATCCCAACAACCGCCAGAGTCCCTAGCGCGCCGACGCCCGCATCACTCCACTGGAACCGCTGGGGCGAGGACGCCGTCGCACGGGGAACCCAAGAGACGATCGACGGCTGCGCCTGGCCGCCGGTCGAAAGTCCTCCGGCTGACGCCGCGGGCATAAGGGAGTAGGCAGCGGGCGGTGCGGTGGCCGTGAGGATCACCATCGCCACAATCAGCAGCCGCTTAGCCGCTTGATCGACTTGAACATCTCGCTCCCCCTGGACGAGTGACGACTTTGCATGCCGCCAAGTTACGCGCTCACTCGCGCGCGCACAACGGGAAGACCCCCCAGATTGGGCTTCGTCGCTCCCCATCTTAGGCCGCGGTGGAGCAGCTACTTCGGACGACAGAGCAGGAGCCGACGACCCTTCTGGCGTGGCCGCTCAGCCGACGAGCGATCCTCGAGCGGCGGGTGGCATGCTGGTGACGTGACTGACCAAGACGACGAGCTGCGTCTTAGGCTTCGCGCGCTTCGGGTGTTCGACATCGACATCCCGATGTTCGACACCGATCACGTACCTGATGATCCGACAGTGCTGTTTCGCGTTTGGCTCACCTGATCCCCGACGAAGTCGAGTTCTGGCAAGCCGATCCAGCACGCCGCCACGTCCGCCTGCGCTACCAATAATCGCCAGGTCCGGGAGACCCGAGACGAGATCGTTGGAGCGCTGTATCAACCCAAGCGAGAGCTCGTCTCGTAGGGTTCGTATGTGGCGCGGACTTGGCGTACCGTCCTTCTGGTCGTGCTGCTGGCTGCTGGGCTGTCGCCGCAGCTGTTCGCCGACAGCCTCCCGACGCTGACCGGGACCGCCACCGCGGCGAGCGCCGTCGCTGCGCACGGAGCCGCGCCGAGGTCGGCGACCGCCAGCGACCGCACGCTTACGCTCGTCAACCGGACTCGGGAGACGATCTGGCCCGCCGCGTGGCCGGGCTCGGTCTCCGGCACGACCGGCTGGACGCTCCCGCCGGGTAAGTCGCTCTCGCTCACCGTTTCCGATACCTGGAACGCGCGTCTGTGGGGTCGAACCGGCTGTCACTTCGACGCCGCTGGCCACGGCAGCTGCGTGACCGGCGATTGTGGCGGGCTCTACCAGTGCCAGGGCTGGGGCCAGATTCCCGCCACGCTGGCCGAGTACGACATGGACTCCTACGACCATCTCGACTTCTACGACGTGTCGATGGTCGATGGCTCCAACTTGCCGATGTACATCAGGATTAGTCACGGCCTGACGAAGAACCGGATTTCCGCCAACGGCTGTGAGCAGGGCCACGGCTGCACCTCCACCGTCAAGTGCCCCGCTGCACTGCGCGTTCGCCGCGGCGGCCAGCTCGTCGGCTGCATCTCACCGTGCGCACGGTTTGGCACCGATCGCTATTGCTGCAGGGGCCCCTACGCCCAGGGCTGCTCGCCGGCTACAACGTGGCCGATCGACTATGCGCGAGTCTTCAAGCGCGCCGAGCCCTACGCCTACTCGTGGTCGGGCGACAACGCCACGAGCGTGTTCACCTGCGCCGGTGGCTGCGACTACCGCATCACTTTCGGCGTCACGCCGCCCGCGATCGGCGGTCCGCCAGGCTGACCTCTACTGCCCGTCTCGCGCTCCGGACCCTGGTGGCCACGCGCCGAGCGGTCGTCCGAGCTCCCACTCGTGGCCTGACGGATCGACGAGCCGGCCGAGAAGCCATCCATGTTCGCTGCCGACGGGACTCGTCTGCCTTGCACCTGCGGCGACCGCGACGCGCATCAGCGACTCGGGGTCCTCGACGACGAGCAGCACTCGTCCCGTCGCTCCTCCGATCGCGTCGGGGCTGAACCGACCCATCTGCTCCGATGCGCTCGACACCCAGACGCGGGCACCGGCGACCGACAGCTGAGCCACGATGTCGCGATCTCCAGGCCCATCAACGCGATGCTCGACCGCAGCGCCGAACGCCTGCTCGTAGAACGCTACGGCTGCAGGTCCGTGATCGACCCACAGCTCCGGTTTGGATGTCGGCCCGTGCCTGGCTCACGCGCCCAGTATGAGGGGTGACGCCGGCTTTCGGCGAGCTTCAGAGCGAGGGCATCCAGCGTCCGCCGATGTGCAGCCGATGGTCGCCCCTGTCGTGGTCGGCCAGAGCGCGCTCGTGCGCCCCGTATACGCGCAAATCGGTAATGCCGTCGGGCGCAACCCGCACCACAAATACTCGCGGCAGGTCTTTGAGTTCCAGCCAATCCTCGAGCTCGTAACTCGCGTCAACCTCGGCGATCCAGACATCGTCTTGATGCCACTGAGCTGTGATTCGGTGGGTCGCCGATCGCCACATCGCGACCTCTTCCGCAAGCAGATCGCGGACCGCAGCGATCCCTTCGGCCCGGCGGCCGTCGGTCGTCAGCAGTCGACAATCCGACGTCATCGGTGCCACAGCAGCATCCACATCGAGCTTGTCGACAGCGGCGAGGAACTGATCGAGTGGTGACTGGGTGATCGCTTCCGCCGCTCCCGCATGCTCCTTGGTCCCGTCGGGTGTCGCTTCGCCCATGCCTGCTTCCTTCCTAGCGTGGTATCGCTGAGTCAGACCGTCCGCGCGGCACACCGGCGGCCGCTAATCAGGGACTCCGAGTCGCGACGTACTCTACGACCGTAGACCTCGAGTTTGGGGGCCGATGTCCCCTTGGCCTCAGAAGCCGAAGCTACACAACGACTTTGACCCACTCCAGGCCTGCCACGGCCCGACTGGCCCGCCCGGTCGAGAGGGTTCGCGGACGGAGAGTCGCCGGTAGGCGAGCGGGCCGTGGGACGTGCATCGGCCCTTGTCGTAGGCGCGCAGATCGATCGTTACGAGCTTGTCGTAGTAGCCGCCGTTCGGCCTGAAGATCGCGTTCAGGCCGTGTCCGCTGGCGCTCGCTCCACCCCAGCCGCTCCAGTGGATATGCGTCACGAGACCACTCGGATCGCCACCGTTGAAGATCTCCGACGGGTGTGGCGTGCCCCACCCGGCGCCGTTGCGACCGGCATAAGCGCTCGAGCCGAGGACCACTGTCGGGGCCGAGGCGGCGGCAGTGCAAGCCGCGACCAGCAGCAGCAGTGATGTCAGCGCGGTGGATGCAAGGACCCGCTTGCGGCTGGCTCTGGGCGGCATGGCTCTCGAGGGCGGCAGGAGTTCGAGCCGCAAACGTACCGCAACCGGCAGCTCAAGGCGAAGAAGTGCGACCGTCCTCAGTCGCGCGCGATTCTGCGTTTGAGGGCGACTTTGGGATCAGCTCGTCGCTGCGCGCTGCCAGCGCGGCGATCACGAACTCGAGGTGCTCGTCAAAGTCGACGCCGAGCTCGGCGGCACCGTCGCGCAGCTCCTCGCGTCCAACAGCCGCGGCAAAGCTCGGCTGCTTGAGCTTCTTCTTGACCGATTTCGCGGTCATCCCATGCAAGCCTTCGGGGCGCACGTAGGCGCACGCCAGGATGAACCCCGAGAGCTCGTCGACGGCATACAGCGTCGTCTCCATCGCGCTCTCGCGCGGGACCTCGAGGTAGTCGGCGTGCGAGGCCACTGCTCGCACCAGCTCCTCCGGGTAGCCGCGCTCTGACAGCTCGCGCATCGCGTAGCGCGGATGGCCGTCTGCGAGGTCCGGATAGCGCTCGTAGTCGAGGTCGTGGAGCAGCCCGGCCAGACCCCAAAGCTCGACGTCGCCACCGAACCTCAGGGCGTAGGCCCGCATCGCGGCTTCGACGGCGAGCATGTGGCGGCGCAGCGAATCGGACTCGGTCCATTCGCAGACGAGGCTCCAAGCGGCCTCACGAGAAGTGTCCGTCGCCATGGACCTAGGCTAGCCCAAGCCGAGCCTGAAAGGAGGGGCACGGCGGGTCTCACCATGGCCGGTTTGAACAACACGGACCCTCGCGCACGCGCCGCTCAGTCCTCGCTGCGCTGCGCAAATACGCGGCGGGCCTGCGAAGCGATGCGCTCGGCGAGCTCACTCGCGTTGTCTGCCACTACCACGGCATCCGCGAGCGCCCGGCGGCCAACGCAGAAGGACCAGCATTCGAGCATCAACGGCCGGGCACGGATCGCGCCAGCGAGCCGTTCCAGCTCATCGTCTTCGAGCGCGATATGCCTGCGGTAGCGCGAGGCGACGAGCTCGACGAGCTTCGGACTCCTGGCCCCCGCAGACCACAACAGAAAGCCGATCGACCACAGGCGAGGTCCCCGGCCGGATCCGGCCCAGTCGACGATCACCAGGCGGTCCTCGGCGGTCGGGATGGCGTTGGCGAGTACGAAGTCCGGGTGCACGAAGGAGTGCGAGAGATCGTGGCAGTCGTCCGTCCGCTCGACGGCGTCGCAGAGACGGTGATAGAGCGCCAGGTCGCGGAGGCCGACGCGCGACTGCGCATCCTCGAGCAGCTCGCGCGCCGCTGCGATCTCTTCGCGTGGCCCGCCGACGAACGACAGGTGGTGCCAGGCCCCACCCGCACGCAACCCGTCGCCGGCGTGAGTGTGCAGCCGTCCGAGCAGAGCGCCGAGGATCGCAGCCGAGCGCCCGGGGCGAAGCGGTGGCGCGGACTCGATGAATTCGCTGACGAGCACTGCCCCTCCCGCGAAGGTTGATACCGGTTCGTTGTGCGCGCAGCGCTCGGCCGGAAACCCGGCCCGCTCCAAGGCGCGCAAGATCGCGGCGTCGCCCTCGACGTCCGCCAACGGGCGGCTCGGCGGGAAGACGCGCGCGACCCAGCTCGGGCCGTCGCTGCGATCGACGCGAAAGACGCCGATGTCGAGAGCCTCGAGACCGGCGATCTCAACGCTGTAGCGGTCGGCCAAATGGGCCGCAAGA
Source organism: Solirubrobacterales bacterium (assembly GCA_003133565.1). Classification (GTDB taxonomy): domain Bacteria; phylum Actinomycetota; class Thermoleophilia; order Solirubrobacterales; family Solirubrobacteraceae; genus Palsa-513. The sequence goes on along the minus strand of PKYB01000042.1, from coordinate 59,093 downwards.
CGATCCGCGTCGCTCACAGCGGTCCGCTCCAGCGGCCCGCGCCCGTGACCGGCGCGCTGACTCGAACGCTTCGCATCGCGCGAGAAAACCTAGCGCCAGCGGCGCAAAACGTGCCAGCGCCGACAGCGGGAGGCGCCGCGCCGGGCCCGGCGAGACCGGCGCTATATATTGCGGGCCGTGCAACCCGCCTCCTCACAACGCAAACGCGGACGGGTGATCGCTTGAGCGAGCCGCTGCGCTGGGGGTTCATCGGCACCGGTGGGATCGCGGTGGCGCTGGCCGAGGATCTGACGCTGACCGACTCGGGTCGGATCGTGGCGGTCGGGTCTCGCAGCGCCGAATCAGCCAACGCCTTTGGCGACCGGTTCGCGATCCCCAACCGCCACGGAAGCTATGAGGACCTGGTCGCCGACCCCGAGGTCGACGCCGTCTACGTCGCGACGCCGCACCCGTTCCACCACCCCAATGTGCGGCTGGCGCTGACCGCCGGCAAACCGGTGCTCGTCGAGAAGCCGTTCACGATGGACGCCCAGGAGGCCCGTGATCTCGTGGCGCTGGCCCGGGCCGAGGGCCTGTTCTTGATGGAAGCGATGTGGACGCGATTCCTGCCGCACGTCATCGAGATCCGGCGCCTGCTCGCCGAGGGGGCGCTCGGCGAGATGGTCAGCTTCAGCGCCGACCACGGCCAGTGGTTTGCGCCAGACCCGGCGCATCGGATCTTCGCGCCCGAGCTCGGGGGCGGCGCGCTGCTCGATCTCGGGGTCTACCCGGTGTCGTTCGCTTCGATGGTGCTCGGGCCGCCGGAACACATCATCAGCGCCTCGACAGCGGCGTTCACGGGCGTCGACGGTCAGACCTCGATGCTCTTCAGCTATGCCTCGGGCGCCCAGGCTCTGCTCAATTGCTGCTCGCTCGCCAAGACCCCGACCCGCGGCGCGATCGCCGGCACCGAGGCCCGGATCGAGATCGACGGCGAGTTCTACCGGCCGACGACGTTCACCCTCGTGAGCCGCAGCGGGGAGAGCACCCGATACGACGAGCCGCACGCGGGGAACGGCCTGCGCCACCAGGCTGACGAAGTCGCGCGCTGCCTGAGCGAAGGGCTGCTAGAGAGCCCGCTGATGCCGCTCGACGAGAGCATCTCGATCATGGCGACGATCGACACCGTGCTCGCGCAAGCCGCGCGCTGATCGCCGGCGCCGGCCCGGCGATGAAAGCTAGAGCCAGCGAGCCCCCGCGGGTGCGTAAGGTCTAGGAATGCTCGGCCTGCCTGACGGGGTGGAAGCGTGCCTCTTCGATCTCGACGGCGTGCTCACGCAAACCGCCAAGGTCCACGCCGCCGCCTGGAAGGAGATGTTCGATGCCTACCTGGGCGAGCGCGCGAAGCAGAGCGGCAACGAGTTCGTCCCGTTCGACGTCAAGGCTGACTACGACGAATATGTCGACGGCAAGCCGCGCGAGGACGGTGTGCGCTCGTTCCTCGAGTCCCGCGGGATCGAGCTGCCGGAGGGCGATCCGGGCGACTCGAGCGACGCCGAGACGGTCCATGGGCTCGGGAACCGCAAGAACCACATCGTGCTGGCGCTGATCCGCGATCAGGGTGTCGAGCCCTACGACGGCTCGGTGCGCTACGTCCACGCTGCGCGGGAGGCCGGGTTGGCACGGGCCGTCGTCTCCTCGAGCGCCAATGCTCAGGCCGTGCTCGCGGCCGCCGGCATCGAGGATCTGTTCGAGCAGCGGATCGACGGTGTTGTTGCCGAACGCGAGGGGCTGAAGGGTAAGCCGGCGCCCGACATGTTCCTCGCCGGGGCAAAGGCACTCGGCGTCGAGGCAGACCGCTGCGCGGTCTTCGAGGATGCGCTCGCGGGCGTGGCGGCCGGGCGAGCGGGCGGCTTCGCCTTTGTCGTCGGCGTGGATCGCGAGGACCAGGCGGAGGCGCTGCGCGAACATGGCGCTGACGTCGTCGTCGACGATCTCATTCAGCTGCTCGACGCGCCGTGATCCTCCACCCCGCCTTTGCGGTCGAGCCGTGGTCGCTGCGCGAGACCCACCTCGACCTGGAAATACTCGATCAGACGGAATCGCTGTTCACGCTGGCCAACGGTCACATTGGCCTGCGCGGAAACCTCGACGAGGGCGAGCCGGCCGGCCTGCCGGGCACCTACCTCGCCGGCTTCTACGAGGAGCGCCCGATGCCCTACGCCGAGGCCGGCTACGGCTATCCCGAGGCGAGCCAGACCGTGGTCAACGTCACCAACGGCAAGATCATCCGCCTGCTCGTCGACGATGAGCCGCTCGACCTGCGCCTGGGTGAGCTCCGCAGCCACGAGCGGGAACTGGACCTGCGGGCCGGCGTGCTGCGACGCGCCGCGCACTGGCGCTCGCCGGTCGGCAAGGAGGTGCGCGTGTCATCGGTGCGCCTGGTTTCGCTCGTCCAACGAGCCGTGGCAGCAATCGCCTATGAGGTCGAGGCCGTGGATGAACACGTTCGCGTCGTGCTGCAATCAGAGCTCGTCACCAACGAGCCTCTGCCGCATGTGGGCAACGATCCCCGCGCCGGGGCGAGCGTCGAAGCGCCGCTCGTCTCCGAGCAGTTCATCGACCACGACCTGCGCGCCGTGCTGGTGCACCGCACGCGCCAGAGCGGGCTGCGAATGGCGACCGCGATGGATCACATCATCGAGGGACCTCCGGGCACCGACCACGAGGGCGAGTGCTATGAGGACACTGCGCGGCTGACGATCACGAGCGAGCTCGGGCCCGGTGAGCGCCTGCGCGTCGTCAAGTTCCTCGCCTACGGGTGGTCGCAGAGACGTTCGACGGCGGCACTGCGCGACCAGGTCGCTGCGGCCCTGAGCGAGGCGCTCCACACCGGTTGGGATGGTCTCGTGGCCGGCCAGCGCGCCCACCTCGACGACTTTTGGGAGCGCGCTGACGTTGAGATCGAGGGGGACGCCGAGCTCCAGCAGGCTGCGCGCTTCGCGCTGTTTCACACCCTGCAGGCGGGTTTGCGCGGCGAGAAACGCGCGATCGCGGCGAAGGGGCTGACCGGGCCTGGCTACGACGGCCACGCCTTCTGGGACACCGAAACGTTCGTTCTGCCGGTCCTCACCTACACCGCGCCGGACGCCGCCCGCGATGCCCTGAGCTGGCGCCACGCCACGCTGGACCTGGCCCGCGACCGAGCCAAGCTCCTGGGACTCGAGGGTGCGGCTTTTCCCTGGCGCACGATCGACGGAGCGGAATGCTCGGGCTACTGGCCGGCCGGAACGGCCGCCTTCCACATCGCTGCAGACATCGCCGATGCCGTCGGGCGCTACCAGGCCGCGCACGAGGACGAAGCCTTCGAGCGCGACGTCGGGCTCGAACTGCTGGTCGAGACCGCACGGCTATGGCGATCGCTCGGCCATCACGACAGCGCGGGGAGGTTTCGGATCGACGGCGTCACCGGTCCCGACGAGTACAGCGCGCTCGCCGACAACAACGTCTACACGAACCTGATGGCGCAGCGCAACCTGCTGCTGGCGGCCGACGCCGTCGCCCGCCATACCGACCGTGCTGCGGAACTCGACGTCGACGCCGAGGAGGCGGCGTCCTGGCGCGACGCGGCGCAGGCGATGCTGATCCCCTACGACGAGGGCCGCGGCGTTCACCCCCAGGCCGAGGGCTTCACCGAGCACCAGCCCTGGGACTTCGAGGCGACCCGCCCCGACCAGTACCCGCTGCTGCTCCACTTCACCTACTTCGACCTCTACCGCAAGCAGGTCGTCAAGCAGGCCGACCTCGTGCTCGCTCTCTTCACGCGCGGGGATGCCTTCAGCGCCGAGGAGAAGGCCGCCAACTTCGCCTACTACGAGGCGCTGACGGTTCGTGACTCCTCGCTCTCAGCGTGCACGCAGGCGGTCATCGCCGCCGAGGTCGGCCATGTCGAGCTGGCCTACGACTACTTCGGCGAGGCGTCGCTGATGGACCTCGACGACCTCGAGCACAACACCCGCGACGGCCTGCACATCGCCTCGCTGGCGGGGGCCTGGATCGTCGCGGTCGCCGGCTTCGGTGGCATGCGCGACTTCGAGGGCAAGCTCACCTTCGCCCCACGTCTGCCCCAGCGACTGAACCGGCTGGCCTTTGGCGTGTCCTTTCGCGGGCGTCGGCTGCGTGTCGAGGTCACGCACAAGGAGGCGCGCTACTCGCTGCGCAAAGGTTCGGCGATCGAGATCGCCCACCACGGTGAGACGCTCAAAGTCACCACCAAGCGACCGGTGACGCGCTCGATTCCAAAGATCAGCGCCGGCGAGGAGCCACAACAGCCACATGGACGGAGCCCCGAGCGGCGGCGTCCGAGCTAGCCGCCCGCGGGCGCAACCCGGCTCGAGAGCGCGCGGTCGAGATCAGCGCTCCGGCGCCAGGCCTGCGCCCGGGTCGCGCTCGGCGAGTCGCGCCCGCGCGGTCTCGAGCTCGGCGCGCGCGGCCTCCTCGGGGAGCAGGCTGACGACGCTGATCACGCGTTCCTGGCGCCCCTCCGTGACGAACTCCCAGAACCAGCGGCGAATGATCTCGAAGCGCTTCTGCCAGTCGACGAGAAACGCGATGTGGACGACCGCCCAGATCACCCAGGCGACGCGCCCGGCGAGCTGGAGCCCGCGGACGTCGGCGACAGCCCAGCTGCGCCCGAGGACAGCCAGGCTGCCTTTGTCGCGGTAGCTGAAGGGCGCTGGCGGGCTCTTCCCGTCGAGGCGCCCACTGATCAGCTTCGCGACGTAGTGGCCCTCTTGGAGCGCCGCCTGGGCGACGCCGGGAACACCCTCGAGCGACACCATGTCGCCGATGGCGAACACCTCTGGATGGCCGGGAAGTGCGAGGTCGGGCGCCGACAGAAGCCGCCCAGCCCGATCCACCTCTGAGCCGCTCGCCGCGGCGAGCATGCGCGCGAGTGGCGATGCGGCGACGCCGGCGGCCCAGAGCACGGTGCGGGCTTCGATTCGCTTCACGCCGTCGGGGCCGCGGACGTCGAGGCCGTGGGCGTCGATCCCGGTCGCCGCGGTCCCGAGCTGGATCTCGATCCCCACCCGGCGGAGCTCGGCGTCGGCCTTGCGGCGAATCCGCTCGCGGAAGGAGGGCAGCACGCTGGAGTCGGCGTCGAGCAGCACGATCCGTGCGTCCTCGCTGCGGATCGCGCGGTAGTGGCCGGCGAGCGTGTGCCGCGAGAGGTAGGCCAGCTGACCGGCGAGCTCGACGCCGGTCGGCCCGGCGCCGACGATCGCGAACGTCAGCCAGGCCTCGCGATCGGCGGGATCGCTGCTGGTCTCGGCCAGCTCGAAGGCGCTGAGGATTCGCGTGCGGACGCGAAAGGCGTCGTCGAGCGACTTCATGCCGGGCGCGTCGCGCTCCCATTCGTCGTGGCCGAAGTAGGAGTCGCCGGACCCGGCCGCGACGACCAGCGTGTCGTAGTGGAGCGTGATGTCGTGGGCGGCGGTAGCGGCGACGGTGTGCGCGTCGAGGTCGATCGCCGTGACCTCGCCGAGCAGCACGCGCACGTTCTCGTGGTCGACGAAGATGTCGCGGAGCGCCGGCGCGATCTGGCCGCCGGAGAGGATTCCCGTGCTCACCTGGTAGAGCAGCGGCTGGAAGAGATGGTGGTTGGCGCGATCGATCAGCGTTATCTCGACGTCGCGGCGGCGCGCGAGGCGCTTGGCCACCTTGAGGCCACCGAAGCCGCCGCCGATCACGACGACGCGATGGCCTGGCGCGCCGGGCGCGGCGTGTGGCGTGTCGGCGGTTGGCGCCGTTTCGGGGGTCGGCGTGTCGGGGGTTGCTGCCATTGCGCTAGGGATCATCGCAACGCCGGGCACCCAGGCGCTAACGTCCGCGGCGGGACGGCGCGAGGCACACCCCGATCACGGCGACGAAGGAGCACGAATGCGCGTTGAGTGGCACGGCCAGTCCGCTTTCAGGCTGTCGGATGGCGAGACGACGGTGGTGATCGACCCGATCGGCGACATGTCGGCTGCCGCGAGCCGCGGGATCGTTTTCGACTATCCGCCGATCGCGGACGTCGATGCCCATGTCCTGCTCGTCACCCACGAGCATGGCGACCACAACGGCGTCGAGTCGATCGGCGGCGATCCGGTGGTGTTGCGCTCGACGGCAGGGCGGCTCGAATCGCCGATCGGCGAGGTCATCGCGATCGCCTCCGAGCACGACGAGCAGGCCGGCACGGCGCGCGGGCCGAACACGATCTTTGTCTTCGAGCTCGACGGTCTGCGCGTCGCCCACTTCGGCGATTTCGGCCAGAGCGAGTTGCGCGAGGAGCAGGCGGCGGCGATCGGCGCCATCGACCTCCTGTTCATCCCGGTCGGCGACGGCCCGACGATCGGGGCCGCCGGGGCGATGGCGATCGTCGAGCGCCTGCGCCCGCGCTGGGTCGTGCCGATGCACTACCGCACGCCGCGGATCGGCTTCCTCGAGACCGAGGAGGCCTTCGTCGAGCTGGCGGGGCAGGTGCAGCGGCTCGAGGGCAGCGCGTTTGACACCGACGAGCTCGACGTCGGCGAGACAGCGGTGGTCGTCGTCCCGGCCGCGCCCTAGCCGGGCGCGGGGCGCGAGCCGCCGCGCGGCGCGCTCCGCGAGAATCATGGTGTGAGCGAGGAGCAGCCCGCAGCCGCGACGTCAGAGACCGCGTGGTCGCGCAACCTGAGCACGCCGCTTCGGGATTTGCTGCGAACCGAGACGGGCGGTGCTGGTCTGCTGCTCGGCGCGGCGGTGGCCGCGCTGGTGTGGGCGAACGCTGACCCGTCCTCCTACCACAGCGTCTGGACCAGCGTGCTGAGCATCCGCATCGGCCACAGCGGCATCTCTCAGGATCTGCGGCACTGGATCAACGACGGACTGATGGCGTTCTTCTTCTTCGTCGTCGGGCTCGAGGCGCGCCGCGAGTTCGACATCGGTGAGCTGCGCGAGCGCCGACGGGTGACGGTGCCACTGCTCGCCGGGCTCGGTGGCATGACCGTGCCGATCGCGATCTACCTCGCCTTCAACGCCGGCCACCACTCGGCGCACGGGTGGGGTGCCGCGATGTCGACCGATACCGCGTTCGCGCTCGGCATGCTCGCGCTCGTCGGACCGCGTATCTCAGGGCGTCTTCGTGCGTTTTTGCTGACGGTGCTCGTCGTCGACGACGTCGCGGGACTGCTGGTGATCGCGATTGTCTACAGCCACCATCTCGCCGTGGTCGCGGGCGCTGTCGCGCTCGGCGTGTTCGTGCTCGTACTCGCCGCGCGCGGGCTGGAAATCCAACGCGGGCTCGTCTATGCCGCGCTTGGCGTGGTGTTGTGGGTGGCCGTCTTCGAGTCGGGCATCGACCCGCTGATCGTCGGGTTGGTGATGGGCCTGCTCGCCTACGCCTATCCGGCGGGGCGCGGCGACCTCGAACACGCGACCGAGCAGTTTCGCTCCTTCCGCGAGCAGCCGACGGCGGAGCTTGCCCATACGGCGCGGCGCGCGCTCGACTTGGCGATCTCACCTAACGAGCGCATGGCGGAGGTCTTCCACCCATGGTCGAGCTATGTCGTCGTGCCGCTCTTCGCGCTGGCGAACGCGGGAATCGTGATCGACGGCAGCCTCCTCTCACGCGCGTTCGCATCGCCGATCACGCTCGGGATCCTCGTTGGCTACGTCGTCGGCAAACCGGTCGGCATCATCGGAACCTCGCGGTTGGTGATCTGGGCAAGCCGCGGCAAGCTCCGGCTCCCGGTCGGCTGGGGTGCTCTACTCGGTGGCGGCACGATCGCCGGAATGGGCTTCACAGTGTCACTGCTGATCTCAAGCCTCAGCTTCAGCGGCGAGGACCTCGACGAGGCAAAGGTTGGCGTGCTGAGCGCCGCCTTCTGCGCCGCGTTGCTGACCTGGACCATTTTCCGCGTGATCGATCTGCTGCCGCCGCGTCATCGCGCGCGGGCGCTCGTCGGCCGGCTCGAGACGATCGTCGATCTCGCGGTCGACGTGGATCCCGAGCGCGACCACATCCGTGGCCCGATGAATGCGCCGATCACGCTGGTCGAGTACGGCGACCTCGAGTGCCCCTTCTGCGGCCGGGCCGAGCCGGTCCTGCGCGAGCTGCTCGCGGACTTCGGTGACCTACGCTACGTCTGGCGCCACCTGCCGCTGCGCGACGTCCACCCCCACGCCCAGCTGGCGGCTGAGGCGACGGAGGCCGCGGCCTCCCAGGAGCACTTCTGGGAGATGCACGACCTGCTCTTCGAACACCAGGACGCGCTGCGCGCACCGGACCTGCAGGGCTACGCCGAGAAGCTCGGCCTCGACGTCGAGCGCTTCGTCGAGGACCTGCGCAAGCACACAGTGGCGGCGCGCGTCGCCGATGACGTCGACAGCGCCGACCTCAGCGGCGTCTCCGGCACGCCCACGTTCTTCATCAACGGCCGCCGGCTGCACGGCAGCTACGACATCGACGGACTTTCGACCGCGGTTCGCGCGGCGCGCGCCCAGAAGCTCGTGCGCCGCGGCTAGCGAGGAGGCGGATCGCGCGCGAGCTCGGACGGGGGCGCGCGCGGACCGGCTATGCCGGCCTCAGAAGACCGCCACGTTGCTCGCGATGGTCTGTCCCGCATCCACGCTCGCAATCACGAGCTCATGGAGATGGTGCTTGGCGACGCGGGCGAGCATCTTGCGCCCCTTTGCCGTGAGCACCAACTCCAGCTCGACACCCGTCTTCGGAGCGAGAGTGGCGTACGTGGCCGAGGCGAGCGTGGCGCTCGTCGTCGTCTCGTGCCCTTTGACCGTGGTCGTCACAGATCCAGTCAGGGTGACGGTGCCCGCGCACGGCGCGAACGTGCAGCCGAGCACGACCGGCAGCTCGTTGTGGCTGACCTTGGCGGTCTTCGATTTGATCGAGATCACCGGCACCGCGATCGTCAATGACACGTTCTGGGTGGCGGCGACGACGCCGTTCGCGTCGCTCACGACCACACCAAAGGCGGAGCCGCCGGTGCTCGTCGGTGTGCCGGAGATGACCCCCGCGCTCGACAGGCTGAGCCCGCGCGGCAGCGCCCCCGACACGGTCGCGAAACTGAAGGGTGCGCGGCCACCGCTCACAGGAACCGGCTCCGAGTAGGGCACGCCGTGCTCACCTGGCGGGAGCGTGAGGGTCGCGACGCCGGGATTGGCAACAGCAGCGAACGGGACGGTGGCGCTGTCGTACTGGCTGACGAGCGTGATCGGCTGCGAGCCAAACGCGAGGGATAGCGGTAGCGCGAGAGAGAGTGAGGTGCTCGTCTGGCTCGTGATCGCGGCCGGCGTCGCGCCGAACGTTGCGGAGATCACGCTGCCCAAATTGGACCCGGTCAGCGTCACCGTGAGTCCAAGCTCGAGCGCCGGGCTGCTCACCCCGGTGATGACCGCGCCCGCGTACTGGTAGGCCCCCGCGCTGCAGGCGCTTGCGCCGCCCTCGATGCGCGGCGCGCCTCGCTCGTCGATGCCCAAGCAGAACGCGCCGGTCGGATCTCCGGAGAGCGTCGTACCCGTCGGCACGACGTCGTAAGCCTCACTCGAGCTCGTGACCGCGACCGTCCCCGTGCTTGTGTTGAGAGACGCGAGGTCGAGTGAAGCTGCGCTGTCATGGCTGTTGCCGGAGCCGGTCGGGCAGCTCACGTCGTCGGCGTAGTTGTAGCCGGCATCGCTGATCCCTCCGCCCGCGCAGTCGAGCCCGCTATTGCTCGCGAGCAGGTCGGCGCCGAGCTCGACCGTCCCCCCTGCCGTGTCGATCCCGTCGCCGACGTTGTCAGCGATCGTCGAGCCGTAAATGTCGACGGTGCCGTCCGCATAGACACCGCCACCTTCCGCGCTCCCCGCGATCGTCGAGTCCTCGATCGTGACATGGGCGCCCGCGTTCGAGATATCGACGCCACCGCCGTTGGTGGCGGCACCCCCGATGATTCCGAGATGCTCGAGGGCGACCGGAAACGTCACGCTGATCGACACCGCGGGCTGAGATCCGCCGCCGTTCACCACACTCGCTCCCGGGCCGGCGCCGTCGAGCGTCAGTGACGACTCGGTCCCGCCGATTGGGATCGGGCCGGAGTAGCCCCCGGGCGCGAGCTCGATCGTCACGACATCGCCACCGTCTGACCCTGACGCCGCATCAGTGAGCGCGGTCGCCAGCGTGCAGGGACTCGCAGCACTGCTGCAATTGCCGCCGCCCGCGGGGCTGACGTAGTAGGTCGCGGTCGCCGCAAACGCCGGCGCGGCGACGGCGGCGATCCCGCCAGCGGCGAGCAACGCTGCAATGGCCGCGCGCGCGAGGCGGCGGCGATCCGTCGCATCCAGTCGGGCGCGGTGGGGAGCCGCCGCGCGAGAGGTGCCGCCGTGCACAGCGCTCCAGTCTAGAAGCAGATCGCGCGACTAAGTCACAGTCGCGCTCCTTGTGAAGCTCGCTCTGCCGGTCACGCTCGCGTCTAGGTCCCGCTGAGCGGGTGTTTCGCGACCTGGACGAGGGGACCAGGAAACGCGCGTTTCCTGCAGAAGAGGACGAGCCGGTCGAAGTTATGGGCATGAATGGCGCTACGGGGCGCAAGCGTTCCCATCTGGCATTGCTAGCTCTCACGCGGCCACCTCGGTGGATCGCTGAGAAGGACCGCTACCTTGGCGCCGCGCCGATCGTCACAACCCGCGACGCGGCAACCGACTGGGGGGGACTGATGAACAAGCGGTGGCGTCGGTTGGGAGGGCTCGTCGCGGGCGGGTTGGCCAGTACAGCACTGATTTTCTGCGCCGGAGCACTCGCGGACGGAGCCAGCGGTAGCTCAGGCACAAGCGGCGCCTCAGGCGCAAGCGGCAGCTCAGGCGTAAGCGGCAGCTCGAGCGCAACCTCGAGTCTGCTCATGCCCCCGGGCGACACCGTCTTAACCGGGCTCACCGGAATCGACGCCACAGCGTTCCAGAGCGAAACCGGCAAACACCCAGCGGTTCTCGGGGCTTTCGTCACGTGGGGTCAGAGCTGTTACTGGGCATTCAACGACGCGGTTTCCGAGCACGCGCGCCTGATGCTGCACCTTGAGACCTCGACGACGAATGGGAGCAACTTGACGCCGGCTGCCATCGCGCAGGGTGGCGGCGACTCCTACCTGCTCTGGCTCGCTGACACGATTGCCGCGTACAACGCACCCGTCTACATCCGTCTGCTGCCGGAGATGAACAACGCCAACAACCCCTACTCCGCCGACAACATGGACGGCAGCTCGCGCGGTCCCGCCTACTCGCATGCTGCGTTCAAAGCGGCTTGGCGGCGCGTCGTGACGATCCTCCGCGGCGGGCCGGTTAGCACGATCAACGCGAAGCTCGCCACGCTGGGCCTCCCAGCCATCCAAGGCACGGTGCCGACCGTCACGATCCCGACCTCCGCGATTGCCTTCATCTGGGGCCCCGAGACCGCCGGCACGCCGGACGTCCCCTCCGAGAGCGCGGTGTCCTACTGGCCCGGAAGCGACTACGTCGATTGGGTCGGCACCGACTTCTACAGCCAGTTCCCGAACTTCGCTGGCCTCAAGACGTTCTACGACGACTACCCGGGCAAGCCGTTCGCGTTCGGCGAGTGGGCGATGTGGAACACCGACAGCTCCGCGTTCGTGCAGGAGTTCTTCAACTTCATCAAGACGCACAAGCGCGTGAAGATGATCCTCTACAACAACGGCTACACCGCGAGCAGTCCGCTGCTGCTGAGCAAATACCCGGCCGCCGCGGCAGAGATTCACAAGCAGGTCGCCGCGACGCGCTACCTCGGCTACGCGCCGGGGTTCTAGCCGGCGCCCTAAGCGCGCTGCCTCGCCGTCGCCGGTTGGCGACCACTAGGCTTGGCTTCGGATGTCGCCGACGTGGTTGTGGATCCAAGGAGCGATCGTGGTATTCGTGCTCGCGGGCATGGTGATCGCGGTCGTCAAGCTGAGCTGAGAACGGCGGCTATCATCGCCAGCGGCGATGTTTAACGCGATCGTGGTCGGCACGGACGGATCGCAGACCGCGAACGAGGCGGTCCGCCAAGCTGCGCAGCTGGCCAAGACGCTGGGGGCCCACGTCCATCTCGTCTGCGCCTACGAGCCGGCGCCAAGCGTTGCGCTGCGTGTCGCGGAGGCGGAGGAGGACCGCCCGGCGTCCGTCGAGTGGGCGCTCGGCCCACCGCGCGAAACCGTCGATGCGACGCTCGCCGAGGCCGCCGAGGAATTCACCAGAGCCGGCGTCGAGGTCGACGTTTACGCGCGCCGCGGCCACGCCGCCGACGCGATCCTCGATGTCGCCGAGGAACTTGGCGCGGATTTGATCATCGTCGGCAACCGCGGCACAACCGGCGCCAAGCGCTTCCTGCTCGGCTCAGTCCCGAACAAGATCTCCCACCACGCGCCGTGCGCAGTGCTGATCATCAGGACTGCCGAGGAACGAGTCCTCGCGCCAGCCAACTAGGTCGAGCCGCTCGACCCGCTCGACCCGCTCGAACCGCTCGATCCGCTGGACCCGCTCGGTCCGCTGGCGCCTGTCGTTCCCGTCGATCCGATCGGCGCGGTCGCGGCCTCGGCGTTGAGGAGCCCAGCGCCGAAGTACTCGGTCCCGTCTCCGTTATCGAGCGGCGTTGCCGTCGACTCGAGCCGGGAGGCGATCTGCGCAACCGTCGGGTGGGGTCCAAGCACGCCGCTGGCGATCACGAGCGCCGCGGTCGCGCTGACGTGCGGCGCTGCCATCGAGGTGCCGAAGTAGCCGTCCGGCAGCCCAAACACGTGCGGGTTCGCGTCGTCCGAGTTGGCAAAGGTCTCCTGGTAGATATCCGGTCCCGACGCGTCGGGTGAACAGTCGGGATCGCCCGGGACGGACGCGTCGTCGCCGCCGCCCGGCGCGACCAGCCCGAGGCCGTGGCCGTAGTTGGAGTACCAGGCCAGACAGCCATCGGCCGTAGTCGCCCCGACCGCGATTACGTAGCGCGCTTTCGCCGGGTAGGAGATCTGTCCGAACTGGTCATTGCCGCTAGCCGCGACGATCAGCACGTTCTTCGAGTGCGCGTAGTCGATCGCCGCGATCAGCTGCGGGATGTCGTGCTCGGTGATCGTTCCCGCAGTGAACTCGAGGCTCATGTTGATGATCTGAGCGTGGTGCTTGACGGCGAAGATGATCCCCTCGGCGATCGTCGTCGCGCTGCCCGTGCCTTGCGAGTTGAGCACACGAACCGACATCAGACGCGCGCCGTAGGCGAGCCCGGTCACGCCGACGGCATTGTCGGTCTCCTCGGCGATCGTCCCCGCCACCTGCGTGCCGTGGCCGTTGTGATCCTCGGCGTAGGGGGAGTGCGAGACGAAGTCGTAGCCGGCGACGAACTCATGGGGACCGAAATCGGGTGAGCGGATGTAGCGCCCGTGGTCGGCGTAGGCGACGCCGGTATCGAGCACGGCTATGACGACTCCGGAGCCGCCGGGGCGCCCGTCAGCAATCAGATTCCCCCAGGCCTGCGGAGCGTTGACGCCGTACGGACCGACGAAGTTCCACTGCAGCTGCTCCCAGCCCTCGGCGACGCCAGCGGTTCCCGGATCGTTGGGAATGAACGGCGCGGGGAGGTTGACCTGACTGAACGGTGGCCGGGGCTTGAAAGCGAGCAAATCGGCGGCGCTCGCAGGCGCCGACGCTCCCGCCATGTGCGCGATGTAGTCGGGCACCGCCCAAAGCACGCCGCGGCGCCCGTGCAGCCGCGCGATCGCGCGTGCGACGCTGACGCCCGACCGCAGCCTGACCTCGCGAACGTCGGCCTCGGGGGCGCCGGCGCGGATCATTCCGGCGCGGGCGAGCGTCGCGTCGCGGGCGCCGGCGGGAGTGGCGGGGGCGAAGCCGACAACGACCACGCCGGGCACGTATGGGGCGGTCGCGGCTTGAGCGGCGGGTGTGAAAGCGACCAGCAAAACCCCGGCCACCAGCCCCGCACACCAGCGTAGGCGGGGCCAGTAAGGGGTGCGGGCGTCGGCTGTCATCGAAGGCTCAGCCGAGATTTCGCGGCAGAAGCGGTTAGCACGTAAGGGTAACGGTCAGGCCCCCTCGTTCGTTGCGCCCGCAGGAGTGATTAGCTGCGCTCGTGCACCAACGCTTCTTCCCGCTTGACGAGCACTTCATGGCGCTGGCGATCCGCGAAGCTCAGCGAGCGCTCGAGCACGATGACGTCCCCGTCGGCGCAGTTCTGGTGCGCGACGGCGAGGTGCTGAGCGCCACCCACAACGAGCGCGAGCTCCGCGCGGACCCGACCGCGCACGCCGAGATGCTCGCGTTGCGCGAGGGTACGCGAGCACTCGGCGATTGGCGCGCGCTGGAGTGCGTGCTCTATGTGACGCTCGAGCCGTGCGCGATGTGTGCCGGGGCAATCGTCCTCGCGCGAGTCCCCCGCGTCGTCTTCGCCGCGAGCGACCCGAAGGCGGGTGCCGCGGGCAGCGTGCTCGACATCCTTGCGCAGCCGCAACTGAACCACCGCCCCGAGGTGTCGAGTGGTCTGCTTGCGGGGGCGTCATCGGAGCTTCTTCGCACGTTCTTCGCGACGCGGCGTTGACGGCTCTCAGTCGAGCACGCGCGGGAACCATCGCGTTCGCCGGATACCTGACGCTGTCATTCGTGCTGCTGAGCCGCACCTGGCTCGGCAGCGACCTGGCGCATCGCCTGGTGGGCATCGGCGGCGACCCGCTCGGATCGGTGTGGTTCCTCGCCTGGCTCCCGCACGCGCTCGAGCACGGCCACTCGCCGCTCTTCTCGACGGCGCTGATGGCCCCCCAGGGCGCAAATCTGCTCAACAGCACCGCGACCTCGCTGCCGTCGTTGCTGTTCTGGCCGATCACCGCGGGCTTCGGAGTGGCCGCCAGCTACAACGTCCTCGCGACCTTCGCCATCGCCGTGTCAGCCTGGGTTGCCTACGTGGCGCTGCGGCGGTTGACCACACACCGATCGAGCGCCTGGGTGGGCGGCCTGCTTTACGGCTTCGGCGGCTTCATGACCGGCCAAGCCGCGGCCCACGTCTGCCTGTTGATCGTCGTGTTCCCACCCCTCGCCGCGATGCTGCTCGACGACGTCAGACGCACCCGGAACGTCGTTGGCACCGGGCTTCTGCTCGGACTGTGCGCCGCCGCCCAGGTCTTCATCGACGAGGAGGTCCTGGCGACCAGCGCAATCATGGCGCTGCTGGCCCTGGCGTTTGCTGCATGGAGCGTGCGGCCCTCGCGCGCGATCGTGTTGCGCTACGTCCGCGCCCTCAGCGCCACCGCGCTGGCTTTCGCGATCCTGGCCGGGCCGGCGCTCATCTACCAATTCTTCGGGTCCCAACATGTCAGCGGCGTGATCGTCACGTCGGGTCGCTACGTCAACGATCTCGAGAGCTTCTTCGTTCCGAGCGCGAATCAGTTGCTGAGCAGCGCTGGCTCGCGCCACCTGACCGCAGGCTTTTCCGGCTACAACGGCGAGGACGGCGGCTATCTCGGCATCGTCCTCATCGCTCTGCTGCTTTTTGCCTGCTGGCGCCTTGGCCGCCGCGCGCTGCCGGCCGCCCTGCTGGGGATCTGCGCGGCGATCTTGAGCCTGGGCCCCCATCTGCGCATCGGCGGCCACGACACCGGGGTGTTTCTGCCTTGGATCCTCCCCAATCATCTGCCGCTGTTGGAAAACGTCGTACCGGACCGCTTCAACCTCTACCTCTGGCTCGCGGTCGCGGCGCTGCTGGTGCTGCTGATCGACGACCTGCGCTCACGGCCACTGCTCGGCTCACCAATCCTCAGCTTTGGCGTGTGCGCGATCGCTCTGGTCTCGATCCTGCCGAGCCGCACACCCTCTGAGGTCTTGCGGGCGCCCGCCGTAGTCAGTCGCGCGGCGTCGTTTCGCGCGATCCTGCCCAGCGCAAAGACGGTGCTGATCACGCCGGCAGCCGACGGCCAGTTCGCGATGTACGCGCAGGCGGAGGCGGACTTTGCCTACAAGATCCCCTACGGTGCCGTCTTCGTCCCGACCGCCCAAGGTCCGTCGTACGGGATGCGGCATGGACCGCTGCTCTACGCGCTTGCGACCCTCGCCGACCAGGCGAGCACCAAGTCCGGACGGACGCCGACGGACACCCTGTGTCTTGCGCAGCTGGCCCGCGGCACCGCGCTCACAACGCGCTGCAGAGTTCATTATCAACACGCTCTGCGGGCGCTTGCGATCGACGCGGTGATCGTTACCAACGTCGGCTCGCCCAGAGCAAGCCGTCGCTACAGCGCGTTTTTCGGTGCGTTGCTCGGCCCCGGTACGACGACGAGCGGAGCACGCGTTTTCACCGTGCCCGCTGTCTAGCCAACCGCGGGCGGATCGGCGGCGGGCGAGCACACGTCGCTGATCGAGGCTGGGCTCAATGCAATGATCGTCTAGCCTCCAGCGCGTCATCCGGAGGGGTGGCAGAGCGGTTGAATGCGGCGGTCTCGAAAACCGTTGTACGTCTTATTGGCGTACCGAGAGTTCGAATCTCTCCCCCTCCGCTATGTCACGTAGGCGCCGGCGCCGCGCGACACTCAGGAGTGTCGCTTGGCGCGAGAACGACGCGTGTCGTCCTCGTCCAATGCGATGGCTTCGCTCTCGGCCGGATAGGTTCCGATTGTGATCGCCTCGGTTGTGACGCTCGAGGAGCGGCCGGATTTGGTCGAGCCGATGTGGGCGATGCCAGACACGTGGCCTACGTTCATGCAGCAAGATCCGATCGCCGCCCTGTTCTATGGCCGGCTTGCCGACACGTTTCCGGAGCATCAGTTGCTCGCCCTCGACGATCAGGATGCGATCGTCGGCAAGGTCCACAGCGTGCCGTTCGCCTGGGGCGGAAGCGATGACGAGCTGCCCGTCAGGGGATGGGACGGAATTCTCGAACAGGCTTTCAGGGACCATGAACGCGATCAGCAGGCCACGGCGGTCTCGCTGATCGAGGCACGCGTCGTTCCTGATCATCGGCGGGGCGGGCTCAGCTCCGTATTGCTCGACGCAGCGCGACGCAACGTTCAGCGGCTCGGGTTCACAGATCTTTTCGGGCCCGTTCGCCCCACGGAAAAGAGCGTGGAGCCGCGGACGCCGATGTCTGAATATGTAGCTCGGGTCCGCGGCGATGGGTTGCCCGCCGATTCCTGGCTGCGTGTCCATGTTCGCTTGGGTGCCCGAATCGTCAGCGTGTGCCCGCTGTCAATGGTCATTCCGGGGACACTCGCGCAATGGCGGGAATGGACTGGGATGCCGCTGAGCAGCACGGGCCTCAGCGACATTCCCGAGGCGCTCGCTCCGGTGCACGTGTCGATCGAGCACGACCACGTCGTGTACGTCGAACCCAACGTCTGGGTTCACCACCGGCTCGCTACACCCCACAGCGACTCGAGCCGAACGGCGATCGACAGAAGCACATGAGCAACGGCGCCCGCTCCTACGGTGGCTGTCGCAAATTTCGAGATCAGCCTGACGTTTGCCCGACAAAGCAGGATTGGCTGCGTTGTCTCGATCGTTTCGAGGATCAGGTCTTCGGCTCGCCGAGCAGCAGCTCGGTCCGGTACTTGGGAGCGAGTGCGATCGCCTTGGCGATGAACGCGCCGGTCGCGGCATCGTCGAGCGCGGGCGGAGCCTCGGTTCGGTGCGCGACCGGCACGCCGACCTCCTTGAAGAACTCCTCCTGGCCCGCCGGCGAGCACAGACAAAGCAGTCGCGCCGGGCGTTTGGAGACGTTGCGGAAGACATGCGGCGCGTTGGCGGGCACATTGATCGTTACGCCGGCCGTTGCAACCGCGCTGACGCCGCGGAACGTGAGCTCGATCTCGCCATCAAGGATCGTGAACATCTCCTCGAAGTCATGGCGGTGAGGCGGCGGCCCGCCGCCCGGCGGGACGTGCATGTCGATCAGCGTGTAGCGCCCAGCGGTGTCCTCGCCGGACACAAGGATGGTGTAGGTGTCGCCGACCACGCCGAGGTGAGGGAGCGACTCATCGGTGTCAGGGCTCACGCGCGTCAGGCCACGCCCGGGGTCATCGGCAGGGATCGGTCCTGGCGGCGTCGACTCGGCGGGCAAGGTGTCGTTCATCGGCGCTCCTTTGTCGTAGACTAAGCGGAAGAAATCATCCGCTTATGTCCTGGAGGCTACCGAACACGATCACCAGCGTGTCGCCACGTGACACGATCACCTCCAAAATGGCTGAAGCAACGACAGACACCCGGCCCCTCGCGCGGCCGCTACGCAGTGACGCCGCAGCCAACCGCGAACGCATCCTCGTCGCCGCCACTGCGGCAGTCAGACGCGACGGCGAGAGGGCGCCGATGGCGACGATCGCCGACGAGGCGGGCGTCGGGATCGGAACCCTCTATCGCCACTACCAGACGCGCCGAGCCCTCTTGGCGGCCCTCACGCTGCGCTCCTTCAACCTCGTCCTGCAACATGCGCGCGCAGCCGCGCAAAGTGACGAGCCGGCCCCCGCAGCACTCGCGCAATTCCTCGAACAGACGATCGGGGCCCGCAACGAGTTCATCCTGCCCCTCCACGGTGGCCCCGTCATCGATGACGAAAACGTCGTCGCGGTCCGAGCCGAGATCAGAGACCTGCTCGAACAAGTCCTCGCCCGCGGACGCCGCGATCGGACAATCCGAGCAGACGCCAGCGCCATCGACATCATCATCACCGGAGCAATGCTCGCCCAACCACTCCCCAATGCACCCGACTGGGACCAACTCGCTCGCCGGCAAGCCAGAATCTTCGTTGCGGGCCTCGCTACCACCGCCCCGCCACCGCTCGGCTCGCGCCGCACCCCAGGCCCACCCCAAGGCGAATCCATGCGCGTCGCAGACCCGAGTTGATGGCAGCACGAGCTGGCACTGCAAGCGCGCGACGATCCTTCAAAGCACGGAACGCGGGCGTCCAGCCGTGATTGAGGATTTCGAGCCGGTTCTGGATCGTGGTGCGCTCGACGATCTGCAGGAGCGGCTCGAACGGTGGCAAGGCGTCGCGCCTGGTTCCGGCGGGTGGAGTCGTGGCGTGCCCGGTCAGTGGCTCGCCGAACTGGTCGCTGACTGGCGTTCGTTTGACACATCGCGGTTTCAGGCCCGGCTAGGTGGTTTGGATCACGGCCTGGTCGCTCTCGGCGATCAGCAGGTGCACTTCGTTCGTGTGCCTGGCCGGGGCGGGGATCCGCTGCCGCTGCTGCTGACGCACGGCTGGCCCGGCTCGTTTTGCGAGTACCTCGCGGTGCTCGATCTGCTCAGCGATCCCGCCGCGTCGGGCGGCGACGAGGCAGACTCGTTCACGGTTATTGCCCCATCACTTCCGCGCTTCGCGTTTTCCTCGCCACCACCAACGGAGGGTCTCAGCGCCGGCGTGATCGCCGAGCCCTGGCATCGGCTGGTGACGGAGCTCCTCGGTCATTCGCGTTACGTGGCTCATGGCAGCGATCTGGGCGCCGGCGTCACAGCGCGCCTGGCTCGCGCGCATCCCGAAGCGGTCCTGGGGATCCACCTCGCCACTCCGGGGCTGCCTGCCCCATCGCGCCCCTGGAGCAGCGCAGAGGAGCGGCACTTCGCTGAGGTCGAGGCTTGGGCTGCCGAAGAGGGCGGCTACGCCCACATGCACGCCACCAAACCGTCAACGCTCATGGCTGCGCTGCATGACTCGCCAGCCGGGTTGGCGGCCTGGATCGGAGAGAAGACCTCGGCCTGGAGCAGCACCACGAGCAGCGGCGCTTCCACGTTCGAGAGGGAGCTTCTGCTCTGCACCCTCACGCTCTACTGGGCAACAGGCACGATCGGCACCTCGCTGCAGCCCTACTGGACCTACCGTCACGACCCGAGCAGCGCTCTGACGGCAGGCGACCCTTCGCCTGTGCCGACCGCGATCAGCATCTTCGGCGGCGAACGCATCCCATTTCCAAAGCCGCCACGCGAGCTCGCAGAGCGCTACTTCACGATCCAGTCATGGGATGAACACGACCGCGGCGGCCACTTCCCCGCCGTTGCCGAGCCCGCCCTCTTCGCGCAAACGCTGCGCAACGCATTCCGACCCTTCCGCGACACCAACAGGATCAAAGCCAGCTGACCCTCAGAACGATCGGCAGCCCGCGGGCGGGCTGCCGATCAGAGGCTGGCTAGCGCTGGGGCGAGCCGCTCGAGTTGTGCGAGGACGCCGGGGAGGTCGTCGGCGAGCGGTTGCACAACCACGTGGTCGGCACCCGTGGAGCGCAACTCGACGATCCGGTCGACGATGGACTGCTCATCGCCCCAGGCGACGATCGCGTCGACGAGGCGGTCGCTGCCGGCGCCCGACAGGTCCTCGTCGTCGAAGCCGAGGTGTCGCAGGCTGTTCAAGTAGTTGGGCAGCGTCAAGTAGAGGGCCATGTGCTTGCGAGCGACGCGTCGCGCTTCGCCAGGATCGGTGATCAGCGCGATTGCCTGCTCGGGGATGAGGAGGCGGTCCGCTCCGAGGATCTTGCGCGCCATCGGAGTGTGAGATGGCGGAACGAAATACGGGTGGGCGCCGTGGGCGTGCTCGCGGGCGAGTTCGAGCATCCGGGGACGCAGCGCCGCCAGCACGCGCGCAAAGGGCACCGGCGTGTCCGGCGAGTCGACGACCGCGTCATCCATCTCGGCGAGGTATTGCGCCATGTGCGCCACCGGGTTGCCGTAGACCTGTCCGCTGCGCTCGACCATCGTCGCATGGCTAGCCCCGACTCCGAGCACGAACCGTCCCGGCCACGCGGCGGCAAGCGTCGCCGCGCCGCCCTCCATCGTCGCTGGGTGACGCGCCCAAACATTGGCGATGCCGGTACCGAAGATGATCCGCGAGGACGACGCCAGTGCCATCGCGGCATGGGCGAACGCATCCTTGCCACCGATCCCCTCTCCGGTCCACACCGAACCGTACCCGAGCTCCTCAATGCGGCGGATCGCGGCCGGTTCGTCAGCCACCGCGGCGGCGCGCAGCGTGCCTGACCACACACCAACCGCCCCGAGCCGCTTCCTCGTAGCCTCAACGACCTGCTCGACGTTCGACACCGCTAGAAGCGTACCGAGAGGTCGAATCTCTCCCTCTCCGCTCGCCGAGTGCGCCACCGCCATGTGGTTCTTGCGTCGGGATCAACGAGCGAAGGCTCAAGAACGGCCTCATTGCGCCGATACGTGGGCATGTCCGCAATGCCGGTCACAAGCTCGGCGCGCGTGCGCAACCCGACGCCCGAGATCACGCCCGGCGATGGCGCGCCGAAGGTGGTGTGGCTCGGCTTCGCGCTGCTCGCCGCCATGCTCGCCGCCTATCTCGGCCTCATGGTGGTCCGTCACGCATGGCAGTTCTCGCCCTTGCTGGATGGCTGGCTCGTAGTCGGATTTCAACTTGCGGCGTGCTCACTGTGCCTGGCGAGCGGGCTTCGCCCCCATCGCCATCAACGCGTAGCCCTCGTAATGGGCACGGCCTGCCTCTCATGGACGCTCGGCGACCTCCTGTTCACGTTCGCGTCACTGAGCGGTGCGACACCGCCGACGCCAACGCTGGCCGATGGCTTCTTCTTCTTCTTCTATCCCCTCGCGCTGGTGGCGGTCATTCTGTTCGTGCGTGAGGAGATAACGCGGGGAGATGCACCAAACTGGCTCGACGGCGCGATCGCGGCGCTCGGCATGGGGGCGCTGTGTTCGGCGCTTGCGTTTCACGGCATCGCACAGGTGGTCAAAGGTGCTTCACTCGCGGTCGCCACGAACCTGGGGTTTCCCGTCGCCGACCTCTTACTACTGGGCCTGGTCGTCGGCAGCACGGTGTTCGTAGCTAGCCCCAGAAGGGCGGCCCTGGTGCTGATGGCCATCGGCATCGCGGTAAACGCAGCCGGAGACACGATCAATTTCGTCCAGCCGCAGAGTGGCGCGTCGCAATTCAGCGACGTTCTAAACGCCGTCGCGTGGCCGTTCTCGATCCTGATGTTCGCGATGGCGATGTGGGTGACCGAAAAAGGATCCGACCGCTTTGCGCTGCAGCGCGTCTCTGGATTCGTTCTACCTGGCCTGTTGACGGTTTCGAGCTTGGCGATCCTGGTCGTTGGCACGTGGTACCACCTCGGCCCGATCGCCGTTGGTCTGGCCGCGATCACGGTCGTCCTCGCCGGCGGGCGCCTCGCCTTCCGTCCCGCCCTGCGTCTCGCCCGCCAGCAGCTGCGCTCGAGCGAGGAGCGCTACCGGCTGCTCTTCGAGCAGAACCCGCTGCCGATGGTGACCTACGACAGCCAGACCCTGGAGATCGTCGCCGCGAGCAACGCGATGGTTGCAAGTTACGGCTACTCACGCAAAGAGCTTCGTGAAATGACGGTCCTCGACCTCGAGCCGAGCGCCGGCGTCGAGCGGCCGCTCGCCGACCCAGAAACCACTTCGGGTGCGGGGAACGCGGGCGTTGGCGGCGCCGCTGGTTCCACGATGCGCCATCAACGCAAGGACGGCACGATCATCGATGTCGATGTCAGCAGCGACAGCGTGACCGTGGACGGGCGGGAATGTCGAATCGCGCTCTACAACGACGTCACGGAGCGCAAAAGGCTTGCCGCCGAAGCCGCAAGGGCGCACGACCGGGCGGTCGAGGCGTCGAACACCAAGTCGGCGTTCCTGGCGAACGTGAGCCACGAGGTTCGCACTCCGATGAACGCCGTGATCGGCATGACCGACGCACTGCTCGATATGGGTCTGACGGACGAGCAGCGCGCATGCGCCGAGCAGATTGCGTCATCCGGCGAGCACATGTTGGCGCTGATCAACGACATCCTCGACCTGTCCAAGATCGAAACCGGTCACCTCACACTCGACGTCGCAAACTTCGAGCTTGTCGACACGATCAAGGAAGCCTGCGCGGTCGCAGGCGCGCTTGCCAGAGCGAAGGGCCTGGGCCTCGAGGTCGAGATCGAGAGCGACGTTCCGCGTCGCGCGCACGGAGACGGCAGGCGGCTGAACCAGGTCCTCGCGAATCTTGTCGCCAACGCAGTCAAGTTCACATCGGTCGGAGCGGTCACCGTCCACGTCAGCGCGGCCGCTACGCGGGACGAAAGCACGGCGATCCGCATCGCGGTAACCGACACCGGCATCGGCATCGAGCCCGAGAGCCTGCAACGAATGTTCGAGCCATTCACCCAGGCCGATGTCTCAACGACACGCTTGTACGGCGGCACCGGGTTGGGTCTTTCCATCGCCCGCGAGATCGTCGAGCTGATGGGCGGAACGATCAACGGCGAAAGCACACCGGGACGTGGGAGCACTTTCTGGGTCGAGGTGGAGCTGGCGAACGTGGCCGCATCAGACGTACCGGCTCCACTCGCCAAGGCGAACGCAGCGCTGGCACCCCTTTGGTTGGAGCTACCGCTCGTCCTGGTCGCCGAGGACAGCCCGGTCAACCAGATCGTCGCCACGCGCGCACTCGAACGCTGCGGTTGTCGTGTCCTCGTGGTCAACGACGGCGTGCAAGCACTCGAAGCACTCGCCAAACAGCGCTTCGACGCCGTCCTGATGGACTGCCAAATGCCCGCGATGGACGGCTACGCGGCGACCACCGAGCTGCGCCGCCGCGAGCGAGGCGACCGACGCACACCAGTGATCGCGATGACTGCCCATGCCATGACCGGAGATCGGGAGCGCTGCCTCGAGGCGGGGATGGACGATTACATCACCAAGCCTGTGCGCCACACCGACCTCAGCGAGGCGCTGCTGCGCTGGATCCCGACGGCGGACGACGCATCGACAGACGCGTTGGATCAGGGCGAGGCCGCGGAACCACAATCGAATTCAGTGCTCTCCCAGGCCGCGAGCTAGCGCTTTTGAGCGCACGTCGCGCGCACGGCGATCGCCCTCGTTACTAACGTTGACGCTTCGCACTTGACGTTCGCGCCGAGGCTAGTAGCGTCTGCGCTCCCTTGTTGGCTGCGCTGACAACACTGCTCGCTGAGTCACTCTCGAGCAGCGTCACGCGCGCCGGATTGGTGATCACGCAGGTCGAGCTGGCACTCGCCGGGGCCGTGCTGCTGGCGCTCGCCGGCCTGCTGGGAACGCGCGAGATCCGTCGCGGCCGGGCTAAGCCGGTGCCGCTGAGCGACGAAGCGCGAGCGCGCGCGGTGATGGGCGAGTTGTGTCCCAACGGCTGGCGTGCACAGATCAACCTCGAGGCCGGCGGCGAGCCGCAGGACGCCCCCAGCCCCAAGCGAGCAGCGGTTTCGGTGGATTGGTCGGAGCTGGGCGACCCATTCAGTGAGCCGCCGACGGTGCGGCGGATCTGGGCGCCGACGATCTCAAGCGCTTTGGCCGCAATGGTCGAGGATCGCCGCGCCGACGAGGTTCTCGAGCGGATCGAGCGTGCGGCGAGCACCGAGGATGATCCGTGGGACGGGTCCTGAACGCACTCCCCTGCGGTGTCACGCACACGCCTGCTGCTCGACCTCATCACGCCGCGACGCTCCTATCGCTACGGCGATGCGCATCGCTGCCAGCGCGCTGAGCTACTCCTCCCAGCGGGCGCCGGCCCGCATCCCGTTGTCGTAACGATTCACGGGGGCTCCTGGGCCGCCGGCTGGGGCAAGGTCGTGATGCGCGGCATTGCCGGCGATCTCATGCGACGCGGCTGGGCGGTGTGGAACATCGAGTACCGCCGCGTCGGCCGCGGCCAGGGTGGCGGCTGGCCACTGACCTTCGTCGACGTCGCCGCCGCGATCGATCATCTGCGCACGATCGACGCCCCGCTCGACCTCGAGCGGGTCACGCTGCTTGGCCATTCCGCAGGCGGTCAGCTGGCGCTGTGGGCCGCCGGCCGCGCAGATCTGCCGAACGGTGCGCCCGGTGCAGACCCGGCGCTCAGGCCAATCGCCGCAATTGCCCAGGCCGGCGTCAATGATCTCGCCACTTGTTACCGCGAGACCCCGGGCGGCGCGGTGGGCTGGTTGATGGGTGGCTCGCCCGAGCAGTTCCCCGAGCGCTACGCGATCGCCGACCCGATCGGCCGCGTGCCGCTTCCGCTGCCTGTGTTGCTGGTGCACGGGACCGAGGACCGGACGGTCTCCGTTCGCCGCAGTCGCAACTACGCAGCCGCAGCGCGCGCCGCGGGCGCCGAGGTTGAGCTCGTCGAACTCGCCGGCGAGGCCGGCGGCCACCGTCGCCACGTGGACCCCGACAGCGAGGCCTGGGCAGTCGTGACGCACTGGCTCGAGCGCTCGCGCGCCGATCGCCTGGCGGCGACGGCGCCAGCTTAGGCCGCGGCGGCGACCAGCAGCTCGGGCCCTTCCGGTACGCCGCTTGCGACCTTGTTGAGCAGCGGGTTGGCGGGCGTTGCGACCAGCAACTGCGGCGCGAGCGGTACGCACAGCGCCTTTGCGGCGGCGGCGTCGAGATCGGGCGACAGCCACGCCAGCTCGCTCCCGTGGTCGGGAAGGATCACCGGCATCCGGTCATGCAGACGGGCGACGACCGCGTTGGCGGTGGTCGTGAGAATCGTTACCGTCGCGATCTCCTCGCGCTCGCCATCCGGCGACTCCGGCTCGAGAAACGACGGCGTCCACAGGCCCGCAAACGCAAACAGTGATCCGTCGGCCAGCGTGAAGCGAAACGGCACACGCGGTTGCTTGCGATCCTCGGGCGCGAGCCACTCATAAAAGCCATCGGCGGGCAGCAGTGCGCGACGTGCCGCCCTCCCAATCAGTCGTTTGTACGCTGGCTTCTCGTCGGCGGTCTCCGAACGCGCGTTGATCATCTTGTAGGCGATTCGCGCGTCCTTTGCCCAAGGCGGGATCAGGCCCCAGCGCATCGCCCGCGCCTCGGGCAGGCCGTCGTCGCCGAGCACGATTGCGACGACGGT
This sequence comes from Solirubrobacterales bacterium, assembly GCA_003133565.1. Lineage (GTDB taxonomy): Bacteria > Actinomycetota > Thermoleophilia > Solirubrobacterales > Solirubrobacteraceae > Palsa-513. The sequence continues at coordinate 33,235 of PKYB01000042.1, read as the reverse complement.
CTGGGTCGGAGCGATGTTGTAGCGGCGCGTGCCTTCGCTGAACGGGATCGTGACGCCGAAACGCTGCTCGAGCGCGGCTGGATCAGCAACGTTTGTGTAGCGACCGCAGATCTGACGCAGGCTACCCGGATCGTCTGACCAGGACGCATTCTCGGCGCCACGGCGCACGCAACTACCGCCTCGACGATGTGTCTAGCCTACGAGACCACGTTTGTGCTTGACAACGGCTCACCCGGCTGGTCCGATCCCTTCTACAGTTAATTGCCGCTCGCGAGCGAGGCACGTGGGGCGCTCCCCATGATTTGGCGCATAGTGACCATCGGTGTGATCTTCGGGCGGCGGTCATCTTCGCGCGACCAAGGGCCAACGCACGCCGAGAGATGACGCGAGCGTGAGCGAGGTACAAGCCCAGACTCAGGTCCACTCGCCGCGACGACGCTCGCCGACGGCCCGCGTGGCACGCAAGCGCCGCCGCCTGCGGGCCTTCGGAGCACTGCTCGCCGCGGCCCTTGCAGTTCTCGTGGTCACGGCCCTGACGCTCGGGGTGCACCTCGGCGGCTCGGCGGCCAGCAACACTTCAAGCCTCAAGCGCACGGCCACGCGTTCGGCGGCGTCCAAACGCGCCGGGAGCGGCATACGAGTAAGCGTCGCCGTAAAGCCGATCGGCACGCTCGCAAGCGCGATCAGCGCCGGCTCCGCGGTGACACTCGACTCGACTGGCGCGCTGTTCTTCGGCGGGCTCGACTCCGCGGCAACGCCGCTCGATGAGATCCAGAGCTTCGATGGCGCGAGCACGTCCTCGCCCGGCCAGCTCCCGCTGCCGCTGGCCGGATCGGGCGCGGCGCGGCTCGGCTCAAGCGTCTATCTCTTCGGTGGAGCCGACAGCAACCCGACGGCTTCGATCCTCGCGATGAGCGCGGCCGGCGCGAACCCGACGAACGTCGGCGAGCTTCCCCAACCCACGGTCGATGCCGCGGTCGCGGCGATCGGCGACACCGCATATGTGATCGGTGGCTCCAGCGGTAGCGCCGATCTCGACTCGATCGTTTCCTACAGCGCCGCCAACGGCACCAACAGCGTCGCGACGCTGCCCGAACCGTTGACGCACGCCGCTGCAGTGGCGATTGGCGGCAAGATCTACATCGTCGGCGGTTCTGACGACGGATCGGCGAGCAAGACGATCTACCGCTTCGATCCGAGCACCGACGCGGTCAGCAAGCTAGGCGCCTTGCCGGTCGCGTTGACGCAGACGGCGGTCGCCGGCCTCGACCACCAGATCATCGTGCTCGGCGGCGAAGGCAACTCGAGCGGTAGCGAAACGGACGCGATCTTCTCGATCGCACCGAGCAGCGGACGCGTCACGCGCGTTGGCTCGCTGCCGCTGCAGTTGGCTGGCGCCGACGCCGTGGGACTCTCGGACAAGAAGATCCTGCTGGCCGGAGGCGCCGAACCAAGCGGCCAGGCAAGCTCGCAGATCTACGCGATCACGCTTTCCTGAAAGGCGCGCAGCGGCGCTCGAGTACCGGCTTGCTAGCTGCCGAAGCGCCGCTGGCGCTCAGCGCGGTACTGCTCGTTCTGCTGATGCTCGCCTCGCACCTGGAGCAGGATGTAGACGATCAACACATTGGCGACGACGCCGATGCCGCCGAAGACGGCGACCAAGCCGAATGTCTTGTCGACGGCTTCGCTGAATGCGAGCATCCTGAGCGGCAGGATACCGCGTGGCATAGCCTTGGGCTTCGCTCACGCCTGGAGAGGTGCCGGAGCGGTTGAACGGGCGCGACTGGAAATCGCGTGACGGGGGAAACTTCGTCCGAGGGTTCGAATCCCTCCCTCTCCGTGCCGTACGCGTTAGGGGCTGACCTCGGCGCGGACGGTCAGCCACGACGACCAGGTGATGCGCAGGATGACGAGCGTGATCGCAAGGCCGATGAGTGGGTCGGCGACGGGTGCGCCGAGGGCGATGACGCAGGCGCTGAGGATCACAGCGAGCGAGACGAAGGCGTCCACGCGAGCGTGGTTACCGTCAGCGGTCAGTGCGGCCGAGCGCAGGCGCTGACCGGCTCGCGTACGCACCTGCGAAGCCGCCCAGTTGCCGAGAAACCCGATCACGCCAGCCGCAGCGAGGAACCATAGGTGGGTCGGTGTGCTGGGGTGAATGAGTCGATCGATGGCTTCGACGGCAGCGACAACCGCCGAGATGAAGATCGTCGCGACAACGGCAAGCCCCGCGTATCTTTCAGCCCGGCGCGAACGCAGCAGGAACGCGATGCCGAGTGGCACCGCGGTCAGTGCATCGCCGCCGTTGTGAATCAGGTCGGCGAGCAGGGCGATGCTGCCTGAGGCTGCGAACACGAGCGCCTGAAGCACGGCCGCCACGCCGAGCAGCGCAAGTGAGAGCGCGACCGCCCGCAGGCCCTCGCGCGAGCGCTTGATCGATTCGTCGACCAGGCCGTGGCTGTGGCCGTGCTCGCCGTGGTCGTGGTCGGTGGGGTCGTCGGAGCGGTGGTCTTCCACGTGGCGGTGCTGGTGCCGGTCCTCGGGTGTCTCGCCAGTGGGCCGTGAGCGCGCCGGGTGTCGCAGGTGCCGGTGCGCCTCGTGATGAGGATGGCTATGCGCGTGTCGGCCGTGGCGATGGGTAGGCGTCTCGTGCATGACCAAATGATGCGTGATCACCCGGCCCTTACGCTGATCGCGGGTGCTCAGGCCACGGCTCGAAAGCGGATTGGTCGCAGCGCCTTAGCGCCGGACCGCGGCCGCCCCGCTGCACCCGCCGCCAACCGGCCCGTCGAACAAGGCCCATTCCATAAGAGCGGTATAAGCGTGGCAGAGCATTGATTTGGTTCGAGTTGGCGCAAGTTGTGCTCTGGTTAGGCCTCTCGGAGCGCCGTGACAAGGGACTTTGCCACCGCGGAAGTTCATTTGCTGGCAAGCCTTGACCAATCTCTTGGCATGCCATAACCTCTTCTAGTGGCAGCCAACGCTCCGTTGCGCTCGACGGCGATCGAGGACTACTCGAAGGCGATCTTCGCCCTCGAGTCCCGCAGCGGTGAGCCGGTTTCGACCAACGCCCTCGCCGAGCGACTGGGCATCACCCCCGGCTCCGTCTCGGCGATGCTCAAGCGGCTCGACGAGCTGGGATTGACCACGCACGTCCCCTACCGGGGGGTGCGCCTCACGCTCGACGGTCGGCGGCTCGCGCTCGAGGTGATCCGCCACCACCGCCTGCTCGAGAGCTTCCTCGCCGACGCCCTGGGGATGCCCTGGGATCAGGTTCACGCGGAGGCAGAGGTCCTCGAGCACGTGCTGTCAGAGGATCTCGAGCAATTGATCGCGGCGAAGCTCGGCAATCCGACGGTCGACCCGCACGGCGACCCGATCCCGAGCGCCGAGCTCGAAATGGACGAACGCTCGACTTACAGCCTCGAGGATCTGGAGGCCGGCGACGAGGGCGTGTTCGTGCGCGTCTCGGACTCCGACCCCGAGATGCTCCGCTACCTCGCGGAGTGTGGCATCTCACCGGGCGATCGCCTCACGGTGCGCGAGCGGCAGCCGTTCGGCGGCCCCCTCTTCGTGCTCTTCGCCGGGCGCGAGCACGCGATCGGTGGCCAGCTCGCCGCGGCGATGCGTGTTGAGGTGGACCCCTCCTCGCGCGAGCCGCGCAGCCCGAGCCGCACGGAGGCAGACGATGGCGGCGACTAAAGCGAGTAGCTCCCCGGCGCTCGGCCTGCCGCCGATCCGCGACGGGGAGCCGCCGCTCACCCACGAGGACGCGGCACGCTCGGTTGACCGCGAGCGAGTCTATAGCGCGCGCAAGCACAGCAAGCGCTGGAAGCTGCTGTGGCTGCTTGTCGGCCCCGGGATCCTCGCGATGCTCGGCGAGAACGACGGGCCGAGCATGATCGCCTACGCCTCCGACGGCGCCCAGTATGGGCTCGGCTTCTTCGTTCCATTCATCCCGCTGCTGTTCTTGATGGCCTACGTCTGCCAGGAGATGTGCATGCGCATTGGTGCCGTCACCCACCGCGGCTACGGCGAGCTGGTGCTGCAGCGACTCGGCAAGGTCTGGGGCTGGTTCGGCGCCGGCGACCTCACGCTCACCAACCTCGTCACGCTCGTCGCGGAGTTCGTCTCGATTCGTGTCGGACTCGCCTACTTCCACCTCGGCGCGGGCGTGGCCGTCGCACTCGGCCTCGCGCTCGTCGTGTTCACGCTGAGCGGCGGGCGCTACTGGCGCTGGGAGCGCATCGTCCTCGGCATGGCGCTCTTCAACGGCCTCTTCCTGCTCGCCGCGATCCTCGTCAAGCCCGACGTCGGCGCGCTTGCCCGGTCCTTGTCCTTCAGCCCCTTCCCCGGCGGCAGCTTCAACACGCTGCTGCTGCTGCTGGCCTCGACGATCGGCGCCACGGTGACGCCCTGGATGATCTTCTTCCAGCAGAGCGCGTCGGCTGACAAAGGTATGACGCCGCGTGACATCAACCACGGCCGCTACGACACGGCGGTCGGCGCGGTGCTCGCGGCGATCTTTGGCATCGGCGCGCTGGTCGCCGGAGCGGCGCTCCTCACCCACAACGGCACGGGCATCCAGGGCTTCGCCGGCGCCGGCTTCCCCGAAGCGCTCAAGCACGTCGCCGGCTCCGCCGCCGGCACCGTGTTCGCCCTCGGACTGATCGAGGCCGGAGCGGTGGCGATCCTCACGATCTCTGCGAGCACCGCCTATGCCGCGGGCGAGTGCGTCGGCGTCTCGCACAGCTTCAACAGCTCGCCGCGCAACGCCGCGCTCTTCTATGCGGCAAACATCGGCGTCGCGTTGATCGCCGCCGCAGTGATCCTCATCCCCGGCGCGCCGCTGCTCTCGATCGCGCTCAACGCAAACGTGCTCGCGACCGTGCTGCTCCCTGTCAGCCTCGTCCTGATGGTCATGCTCGCGAACGACAAAGGCCTGATGGGAGCCTGGGCCAACAAGCGCTCGACGAACGTGATCGGGATCGCAGTGATCGCGTTCGTCGGACTCTGCGGCGCCGCCTACGGCATCGACTCCTTCCTCCAGACCGTCCATCTCATCCCGGCGTGAGCACACCACCAAAAACCCGCGACCGCCACCACGACGCACCCGCGGCCAAGGCGGACCCGCACGCGGAAGAGCGCTACGAGGACGAGCTGATCATGAACCTCGAGCGCGACCAGTTTGTCGCCGCGACCTCGCAGCCGGTCGCGCGAGCGACCCTCAGCGCGCGCACCACCACGGCACTGTGGGCGCTTCGAGTCTTCGTCGTCCTCGTCAGCCTGATGGTCATCTACACCTTTATCGACCAGCTGCAGTAGCGCTACGGGGAAGTAGTCGGCGCCGGCGCGCCGCGGATGTAGGCAAGCACGCAGACGAGCGCGAAGCAGCCGACCAGCAGGAGCCGTGCGCCCGAGTCGTTCGCGATCGATCCGACCAGGGCACCGGCGAAGCCTCCGGCCAGCGCTGCGCCCCAGGCGTTGGCGCCGGCGACCGGCGCCAGCACGCCCGCGCGCAGCCGATGGAGCGCTGCGGCGACCGCGAGCGCGGCGAGGACCGCGAGCGCCGTGGCACCGCCGCGCAAGGTCAGCCAGGCCTCTCGGAGCCGGCGCCCCAGCGTGTCGATCAGGGCCGCGAGCGAGTCGGCGTGTACGACCTCGCGCGTATACTGGGCTCCGCCGCCGCTGGCAAGGTCAAGCGCGGCGAGCAGCCCCAAACCGACCAGCGGCACCGCGACAGCGAGCGCCACGCGTCGAGCGCTGATGCGACCGGGCACGAGCAAGATCGTTGCGACCACGCTGCCGACGCCGACGGTGAAGATCGCACCGACGTTCGCGCCGAGCGGTCCCCAGCTGCAGATCAGCGTCACGAGCGCGCCGGCGGCGGCGAACCGTGCGGCGTCGCGGCGACTCGCTGGCCGCTGGGGCAACGCCGCGGCGAGTCCCGCGAACAGCAGGATCGGTAGTACCGCCGACAGCTCGTTGCCGACGCCGAAGAATCGCGCGCCGGAGATCGGGTTCGGGCCGAGCAGCGAGCGCACGATCAAGGGCGAGCCACGCGCGAGATCGACGCTGTAGAGCACGATCCCGACCGCCGCGGGGATCGCCGGCCCCCGCGGCCAGCGCGCCAGCCGATCGGTTGCAAAGCCCAGCGCGAAAGCGCCGCCGACGATCACCGCGATCTCAACGGCTTCGCTCGGCTCCAGGGCTGCCGCCATGAGAATCGTCGTCGGCGCCCAGAGCGCCGCGAGGCCGCCGAGCCGCAGCGCGCGCGCAAGGCCCGCGCGGCGCCAGAGCACCGCCGCGCTCGCGAGGAGGGCGAGCCAGGCGATGAGGAAGGCGGCAATCGCCGGCGTGCGCCGGTGCCCGATCACTTTGAGGCGCGCCGCGAAGGCGCTGAGCGCGGCCGCGCTCCGGGGAGCGCCGACTGTGATCCTCTGACCGACAAACGCGCTCGGCTCGCGCAGGTCAAGCCAGTCAAGGATCGTCGGGGCCAAATCGAGCGTCGTGACGAGACCGTCGATTCGCGTCGTCGCCGTCCGCAGCGCGCCGCGCCCGCTACCGATGGAGCTGGTGGCGATCGCGAGCAGTGCCGGCGCTTGTAGCGCCGAAGCGGACGTGCGCGGCGGCCGCTCGAGCCCGATGACGAGCTCCCCCGCCGATCTGCTCGCGAGCAGCTGGTTGAGCTCTCTCAGGCCGAGAGCACCGGAAGAAAGATCGGCAACGACGAGCCGCCGCGTCGCCAGCAGGCCACGGATGCGCCGCAGCAGCGATCCGCCGCCGCCGAGCGACACCGCCGCCACATGGCCGCGGCGATCGGCCGCGAGCAGCGCGTCGATGCCCGGCTTGGCTCCGATCGCCGCATAGGCGCTGCCGCCGGGGATTTGCGAGGCCAAAAGGCCGGGCTCGATGCTCGCGTCGGCGCCACGGGCGCGCTTTAGCTCGGCCGGCCAGCCGAGCACCGTGCCGTTCGCCTCGAGCGTCAGCGGCGCCGGCGAGCGGGGCGTGTAATCGACGAAGGGCACGCGCGCGGACTGCGTGATGTCGAGCAGCGTCTGCAGCTCGTTGTAGTTACCAAGGCTCGCGCCGAGCAGCCCGAACGCCGCGAGCCGGGGATCAGCAGCAAAGCGCCCCAGCAAGCTTGCGCGCGCCGGCGCACCGGCGCCGAGCCCGACCAGTGCAATCAGGACACGCGGCGTCGCGGCGGCGGTGGAGGGCGGCCCACCGGCCGCCAGCGCGAGCGCCGCGCAAGCGAAAGCGCAACCGATACGCCTCACCGCGGCGCGGGCGAGTCGGCGGCCCTCACGCGCTCGCCGGTGCCGAGCCGCTCACCGCCACCAGGCGGCAAGTGGCGCTGAAGGGCCGGCATGCCTCGGTAGGCTACCGTGGGGATGCACAGCGGACTGTCGCTCCTAACCGCCGAGGCCGGCCGGGGCGAGCCGGTGAGGGTCGGAGGCGCTCCGAGCCACTCGCCGCGTTTGCGCATTCCGCCCGTGTCGCTATCGCGCGTGCCGGGTCGCCCCTGTCTCCGACAAATGCCCGCTGATCACAATGCTTGAGCGGCCCCCTGATCACCATGTTTGAGCGCAAACGGCGATGGCCCCGGTTCCTCGCAAGCTTGCTCGGCTGCATCGTCATCGTGGGCTGCGGCGCGGTCGCAATCAACGGGCTCGCGCTGGCAGTTGCGAACACGATCGCTTCTGATCTGGCATTGGGGGGTAAGCCGATCAAGTCATCGCAGCTGACCGCCGCCAAGACGGGAGCGCCCGAGACGATCATGATCATCGGCGACGACCACATCGGCAAGACGACGACCTACCAGACCGGCGGCTACGAGACGGTCAACGGAGCGCACCTGCTCCACGCGGACACGTTCATGCTGGTGCGCCTCGACCCCGCGGAGGGCCAGGTTTCGATCATGTCGATCCCGCGCGATCTGATGGTCAGCTTCGACTACCACGGCGCGCGGTACACGCAGAAGTTCAACGCCACCTACGCGCTCGGCAAGGTGGGCCTCACGCTCGCAGTCGCCAAGAAGACGCTGCCAGGGATCACGGTCAACCATGTGATCGACTTCAACTTCGCGTCGTTTCTCGGGCTCGTCGACGCCATCGGTTGCGTCTACATCGACGTCGACCGCTACTACTACAACCCACCCGGCGACTCCTATCAGCCGATCGACATCGAGCCGGGCTATCAGCGGCTCTGCGGCGAGAAGGCGCTCGACTACGTTCGCTACCGCCACACCGACTCGGATTTCGTGCGCGTCGCACGCCAGCAGGACTTCATCCGCCAGGCCGTGGCCCAGCTCGGTGTCTGGAAGCTGCTGACGAAGTACAACCAGCTCGCCAAGGCGTTCGGCCGCGCCGTCGCGACCGACATCCGCGGCACCCAGGACGTTCAGCAGCTGCTCGAGCTCGCCGCCCGCTCGATTTCCCAGCCGATTCGCCAGGTTCCCTTCCAGGTCGATAACAGCTTCTTCGTCGAAAACGGCGAGGACTACGTCACCTCGACGCCGGCGCTGATCAGAGCGAGCGTCGACGACTTCCTCTACGAGGACCAGAAAACGAAGCTGCCCACGCCAGCACCGCACGTCGGACACCACCACGCCCCGTCATCCGCCACACTCGCCGATGAAGACCTCTACCCGCTGGCATCGGGGATCGAGGATCAGGCGCTCGAGATCGCCACCGACGTCCCCTTCCCGCTATATCTGCCAAGCGTCGAGACGATCGATGCGCTCTACAGCGGAGACGGCGACTTTCACGCCTTCACCGTTCGCGACGAGCAGAACCATCCCCACCGCGGCTACCGCATCGACTGGAGCGTGAACGAGGTCGGCGGCTACTACGGCATCGAGGGAATGAATTGGACCGACCCGCCGCTCTTCGCCAACCCGAACGAAACGGAGACGATCGACGGCCGCAGCTACATGTTCGTCGACGACGGCTCCCACATCCACGACATCGGCTGGCGCCAAGGTAACGAGCTCTACTGGGTCAGCAACACGCTGCTGGAAAACCTGACCAACAGCCAGATGCTCGCGATCGCAAACTCAGCCGAGCCGGTCGGCGCCGCGCCCGCGCATTAGCGGCGCAGTAAGCGCGCACTGGTCAAGGACCCCCGACGTCAGTTGGGCACGGCCTCGATCCACTCGTAGCGGCCGCTGCACAAAGAAGGCCAGTCGGCCGCCGATGCGCTGCGGAGCCCGTGGCGCCCGTCGGCACCTGCAGGGGTGAAGAAGACGCGGTTCAGGAACGCGTCGCCGCCGGCACCCGGGGCGAGGCTCGAGCCAGCATCGGTGAAGGTCAGCTGATGGCGGCCGGCCGCCAGCGTCACGCTGAACGGCCCCACGGGGTCTGGCGTGGCGCTGTTGCCGCTCAGCTGATCGCCGGTCCTCGCGCCAGGATGCCCGTCGATGCTCACTTCGACGTTCGGCATGATCTCGCCGAGGAGCCAGAGATCCCAGCGGCCGGCGTAGGGGACGCTGAACGGCACCACCACGCGCCCGGAGCCGGCGAGCAGATTGAGCTTGTTGTGCGTGTCGGCGCCGAGCGGTGACGCGCTCGTGAAGTCGACCGTGACGGTCTCGGGCGCCAACGCCGCCACCAGGTGGCCGTTGTGTTGCGCTGCGATACGCGCGACGCTGGGGCAGCGAGCGAGATCGGCGGCGAGGCTGTGGCGGTAGAAGGCGACGTGGGCGAACGCCGCGGGCGCATGGCGCCGCCGACCCCAGACCTCGTAGAAGGCGCCCTGCCAGAGCAGCCGGTAGGCGGACGGCGGTCGGTCGGCAAGCGGATCCACGCGCGTGACGATCAGTGGGTAGCTGCGCAGGGCCTTCGGCGAGACCTGATTCAGGTCCACCGGTTCGCCGTGGCGACCGCCCGGCCCCGGCCGCGGCACGTGGGCGAGCGCCGGCGGCGGGAAGAGAAAGTCGGGACCGCCGACATCGAGGTTTCGCAGCTCATAAAGGCTGTACTCGTCGAAGTCGCTAAAGAGCGTCGGGCCTTTGCCGGCGAAGCGGCTGTCGAGCGAGGCGAGCTCGGTGTAGCGCGCCGCCGGCGCGAGATCCGTGGCGTTGTATTGCACCGCATCGGAGGCAAGCACACCGCCGGCGAGTACCAGCGCGAGCAGCGCCGCGGCGAGCAGGTGGCGCCGGTCAACGAGCGCGGCGACGCCGCCCCAGGAGAGGAGCAGGACAATCGGCGAGCTGAGCATCAATGTCTTCGCGTCGATCCAGGTCGTCGCGTAGGCGAACAACGCGATCGCGATCAGCACCAGACCAACGAGCCAGCCGATGAACACGTCCTGGCGGATCATCAGGAGGTACTGGGCGCCGAGCAGCGCGGCGATGACCGTGACGGCGATCACGCCGTAGGTGATCAGGGCAGCGGTGCCCGTCGGGACTGCCGCGTAGGACCCCGTCAGCCAGGTCCCGAACACCTGGCTCGTCTGGAGGCCTCCAGTGACGAGGTTGCCTGGATTGGACGTCGAGGCGACCGTCGCCGTCCCCTGCGCTGAGGCCGGTGCGTGCAGCCAGGTCGGAAGCGCGGCGAGCGCCGCGACGCCGGCACCGGCGGCCACGAGCGCCAGCACCGCCACTCCGCGCTGGCGGTTCTTTGCCACGTCGATGACGAGGACCGCGGCCAGCACCGCGCCGCTTGCGAGCACCCAGGCGCCAAATCCGACGCCGAGCGCCGATACGCCGGCGGCGGCGGCGAGCGCGAACGGCGCGGCGCGGCGCGGCGGGCCGCGCAGCCAGCGATCGCGCAACACGACGAGGGCGCCGAGAGTCATGATCATCGGCAGCGCGGTGATCTCCTTGACCGACCCGATCAGCTCGTAGGCATAGACCAGGGCCGGGACGCTGATGCTCGCTGCCGCGAGCGCAGCCCAGGCGCCCGTGAGCCCGATCCGCCGGGTCAGCACCCACGCCGGCCCAACAGCGGTCGCGAGCATGAACGCGTTGAACGGCTGGAAGGTCCAGATCAGCGGCAAGCCGACGAGGAAGGAGCTGGCGCCGAACAGGGTGTCCGCACCCGAGGGGTAACCCGTCCCGTAGTAGCCGTTGATGTAGAGCCCGTAGGAGTTGCGCAGATCGAGGTGCGCGTAGTCCTGGCCGTGACGGATGAGGTAGTCCGCTCCCATCATGTGAAACGCCGAGTCCGTCAGCACCTGGTAGGCGGAGAAGCTCGTGTGCCCCGAGGCCAGCACCGGTGCGAGCGCCAGGAGGTAGACGAGGACCGGCAGCGAGAGCTGCCAGCCGCGCGAGCGCCAGCGGCGCGCGGCGGCGCTGGCGCGCCGCCACTCGAGCGCGATGCCGCCCGCGCCGAGCGCCGCAAACACGTAGGGCGTCGCCGGGGCGATGGACGGCACGTAGGTCGTGAGCTGCGAGACGCCGATCAGCGCCGCGGCGCCGACCACGGGGAGCATGACCGCCGGCAGGAACCGCCCGCTCGCGCGATCGACCGCCAGCCCCGTGCCGACGCAGACGAGAGCGAACACACACGGATAGACGATGGTTGTGAGGAGGAACATCTAAGGCGCTTGCATGCGAGCTCGAGACGAGCCTGCTACGGCGTGGTGCGCAGTCGCCGCGGATCCGCAACCGGCGGACCGTGCGGCCTTCGGGTACGGGTCGTGGCCAGGCGAAGCCTAGGCTGAACCAGCGACGGAGCGGTTAAGAGCCACTAACACGGCGCAACGCGGGGTTCGACGCCGTCGCCCGCAGCCCAACGCTCGCGGCGAGGCTAGGGCGACTGCGCAGAGGTGGCGCGGGCCTCGTTCTCGGCCGCCTGACGGCGAGCTTCGGCGTCGGAGGCCTGACGGCGCGCCTCGTTCTCGGCGGCCACGCTGCGCGTCCTGGCCTCGGAGGCCTGGCGCCGCGTCTCGTTTTCGGTGGCCTGGCGCGCCCCTTCGGCGTCCGAGGCTTGGCGGCGCGCCTCGTTCTCCGCCCGGCGCTCGGATTCGCCGGCCGCGCGCTCGGTGGCCGTGGTGTCGCCCCCGTCGCTCGCCGGGCGCCGGCGCTTGAAGATGCCCGACATAGCAGCACCAGTCTACGCCCGGCTACAGTCCAAGCGGTCATGGGAGATTGGGACGAACACCTGGCGCCGACGCTCGAAGGCAAGCTGGTGCGCCTCGAGCCGCTGTCTGAGGCGCACGAAGCGGAGCTGCGCGAAGCCGCGAGCGACCCGGAGGTCTGGCGCTGGATGTCGTTCAACGCGAGCGCCTCGCCGGAGCACTTCCACCGCTGGCTGCTCGAGGCACTGGCAAACAGAGCGGATGGCGGCGAGGCGCCGTTCGCGGTGATCGAGCGCGCCAGTGGCGTGGCGATTGGCAGCACGCGCTACCTCGCGCTGCGCCCGGAGCACCGCGGCCTCGAGATCGGCTGGAGCTGGCTTGCGCCGTCGGCTTGGCGCAGCGGAGCCAACGTCGAGACGAAGCTACTGCTGCTCGGCCACGCCTTCGGCGCGCTCGACGCCATCCGCGTGGAGTTCAAGACCGATCAGCTCAACGAACGCTCGCGGCGCGCGCTGCTCGGGATCGGCGCGCAGTTCGAGGGGATCTTCCGCAGCCACATGATCGTCCGCGGCGATGTCATCCGCGACAGCGCCTACTACAGCGTCATCGCCCGGGAGTGGCCGCATGTGCGCGGCGAGCTCGAGGCGCGGCTGGCCCGGCACAACTCCTAGACCTCTCGTCGGGAAGTGTGCGGCAGCGCCGACCGACCACGCCACAGCGCAACAGACCGAACGGCGTGCAACAGTGGTCGCCGGAGCATGGCTGAGGAGGGGGCGGTGGACGCTGGGGCACCGATTCGCGATGGGCTTTCAGACGTCGAGCGTTTGCGCATGCGCCGTGCCGCGCGGGCGCGCGCGATCCGCCGCCGGCGCCGCGTCGCCGCGGGCGCCGTCGGGCTGGTGGTGGTTGCCGCCGCTGTCGTCCTGGTGCTCGCCGCCGGCGGGGGCTCGACACCCGGCGCGCACAAGACGCTCGGCGCCGCCGGCACGCCCCGTACTGCCGCCTGCCTCGGACCGCGCCGGCCCGAGGCGGCCGCGATCCTCGAGTACCACGTGCTCCTGCCGGCCCCCGCCGGCGCGCCATTCCCGCTGCTCTACGTCCCGCCGGCCCAGTTCGCCGCGCAGATGCGGGCGGTCGCCGCGGCCGGATACCACGCCGTCACGCTCGATCAGCTGTGGGAGAACTGGCATCACGACACGCCGCTGCCGTGCGGCAAGCCGATCGTCATCAGCTTCGACAACGGCTACGCGGCGCAGTACGAGGTTGCGCTGCCGGTGCTCGCGAAACTCGGCTGGGTCGGCGTCGAGAACCTGCAGCTGACCGGCCTGCCGCCGTCCCAGGGCGGGCTCTCACGACGCCAGGTGCGGGCGCTGGTCAAGGCCGGCTGGGAGCTCGATACGCAGGGCTACAGCCACGTCGGCCTCGTTGGTCTGAGCCCGTCGGAGCTGACGTTCCAGACGGCGACGACGCGGCGCGAGATCCAGCGGCTCTACCACGTCCCGGTCAACTGGTTCTGCTACCCCTCGGGCGAGTACGACCCGACCGTGATCGCCGCGCTCAAGGCCGCCGGTTTCCGTGGCTCGACCACCGAGGTGCACGGTTGGGCCGGGCCGAACGACGACCCCTACGCGCTGCCGCGGCTGGAGGTCCAGCCGACGATGAGCCCGCGGGGGCTGGTCGAGATCGTCGCGGACATGCGCGACGACCCGCCGCCCGGCGACAGCGGCGAGCACTGAGGCGCGTGGTCAGACGCGCTTGGTGTCGCGGCGAAATGCGTAGACCGCGGCGAGCGAAAGCAGCGCCGACCACACGGCGATGACGATCCAGCCGCGAGCCGGCCAGCCATGGCCGGTGATCCCGGTGTGCGCGGCCTGCACCAACCAGTAAGAGGGGAGGAGCTGACCGAGCTGGTAGAGGAAACCGTGGCTCCCGAGCGGGAACCAGGTGCCCCCGAGGAAGGCGAGTAGGGAAGCGCCGCCGCCTGTGGCGGGGCCGATCGAGTCGACGTTGATCAGGTGGCCGAGCGTGATCCCGAGCGCCGCGAACGGAAGCAGCGCGATCAGGATCAGGCCGGTCATCGCGAGCCAGTTGCCGGCCGGCAGGCCGACGCCGAGCGACGCGCCGGCGCCGTAGAGGAGGACGATCGTCAGGCCCGCCATCATGTAGGCGGCGAGGAGCTTCGCGCGGAAGTAGGCGCGCGTGCTCAGCGGGGTGATCCGCAGCTGCCGCGTCCAACCCACCTGACGCTCCGCCGCGATGCGCGTGCCGGTCGAGATCATCGCGACCATCGTGCCGAACGAGGTGAGGCCGACCATGTAGTAGAGCGGCAGTGAGATGCCGCTGCCATCGAAGTCGGTGACGTGGCGGTTCGGCGCGGCGATCACGAAGTAGAAGAGCAGCGGGAAGCCGAGCGAAAAGAAGAAGAAGCGGCGGTTGCGCAGGGCGCGCAGCAACTCGTAGCGGGTGTAGACGAGGCCGTTCATGGCGCGAGAGCCGGCGGCGGCGCGTCGGCGTCGGTGTCGGTGTCGGGATCCGCTGTCAGCGCGAGGAACGCGTCCTCGAGCCCGGCGCCCGCGATCTCGATGTCGCGCGCCGCGGGGTAGCGCTCGAGCAGCGCGCGGATCGCCTGGTCGGAGTCGGCGCAGCTCAACACGACGGCCTCGCCGCGGCGCTCGGCGCGCGCCACGCCCGCAAGCGCCGCCAGCTCGCCGGGATCGGCGTCGGGGAGCGTCGCACGGATCGTGCGCGAGCCGACGCGCGCCTTGATCTCCGTCGGCGGTCCGTCGGCGACGACGCGGCCGTGGGCCATCAGCACCACACGGTCCGCGTTCTGATCGGCCTCCTCGAGGTAGTGCGTCGCAAAGACGACCGTCTTGCCGCGGGCAGCGAACGCGCGCATCGAGTTCCAGAACTCGTGCCGTGCCTCGACGTCCATCGCGACGGTCGGCTCGTCGAGCACGAGCAGGTCGGGGTCGCTCAGCAGCGCGAGCGCGAAGCGAACCCGCTGCGTCTCGCCGCCCGAAAGCTTCTGTGTGCGGCGCGCGGCGATCGCTTCAAGACCCGTCTGGCTGAGCACGGCCTCGACACCCAGCGGCGACGGGTAGACGGAGGCCATCATCTTCAGGAGCTCGCGCACCGAGAGGTACTGGATCAGCGAGCCGGTCTGCAGCATCGCGCCGACGAGACCGCGGTGCACGGCCTCGCGCGGCGTGTGACCGAAAAGCGAGACGTCGCCGCTGTCGGGCGGTTGAAGCCCGAGCAGCATGTCGATCGTCGTCGACTTGCCGGCACCGTTCGGACCGAGCAGCGCGACGGCCTCGCCGCGTTCGATCGAAACGTCGATCGCGCGCACCGCATGGACGGGGCCTTCTGGACTGCGAAACGACTTGCTCAAGCGGCTGAGTCGGATCCCCGTGCCAGTCACCGAGCTATCAGGAGCCGCCACTTCGCGCAAGCATAGCTGCGGTCTGTTGGGGGTCTGTGCTGGGCCTCGGGGGCGCGCGCGACGGTCGGGCGCTCTCAGCCGACTCACAGCTTCGCGCGCGATGATGCGTTCATGACAGGAACCGCGGAAGACTCTGCAGCGCCGGCCGAGCTGGTACGGGTGCTCGTCGTCGATGACGAGCCGAACATCGTCGATGTGATCTCGATGGCGCTGCGCTTCGAGGGTTTCGCGGTCGAGTCCGCTGGCACTGGCGCCGGCGCGATCGCGGCGGTCGCCGAGAGCAAGCCGGCGGTGATCGTGCTCGACGTGATGCTGCCCGACTTCGACGGCTTCGAGGTCGCGCGGCGGCTCGCCGCGGCGCGGACCGGCGTGCCGATCATCTTCCTCACCGCCCGCGACGCGACCGAAGACGTCGTGCACGGCCTGACGCTCGGCGGCGATGACTACGTCACGAAGCCGTTCAGCCTCGAGGAACTGGTCGCCCGCATCCGGACGATCCTGCGCCGATCCGGGCTGAGTGAGCCGGAGTCCTCCAAGCTTGTCTTCGCCGACCTCGAGCTGGACGAGGACACGCGCGAGGTCACCCGCGGCAAGCGAGCGATCGAGCTGACGGCGACGGAGTTCCGGCTGCTGCGCTACCTGATGCTCAACCCGAGACGGGTGCTGACGCGAGCGCAGCTGCTCGACCATGTCTGGCAGTACGACTTCGGCGGCGACGCGCGCGTGCTCGAGACCTACATCAGCTACCTGCGCAAGAAGGTCGACGTGGAGCGGCCCGGACTGATCCACACGGTGCGAGGCGTCGGCTACTCGCTGCGACTGCCCAGGGGCTGATCGGCGCGGTGTCGCTGCGCGCGCGGCTGCTGATCGGGCTCGTCGTGCTCACCGGAGCAGGGTTGCTGGTGGCCGGCCTCGCCACCTACAGCGCCGAGCGCTCTTTCCTCTACGACCGCGTCGACAGCCAGGTCGTGGCGTCGGTTGGCCCGATCGAGGCCCAGGTCGATGTCAGTGCCGGATTGCGCAAGACCCCGGCGCACGGCGCGGTCGCCCCGGGCGGCGGCGGGACGGCGGGTCAGGGTGAGGGCGCGACGACCACGACGCCCGCTCCGGGGAACCTTTTGGGGCGCGGTCCCGGCTTCCCGCGCGAAGGGCTCAGCAACCCGCGCGGGACCTTCGGCGAGTACCTCGACACCGCCGGCAAGCCGGTCGGTACGGCGGTCGGCGACAGCAACAGCTACCTGCCGCCGCCCGACATCCCGGCGCACCCGAGCCTCACCCCGAACCTGCGCCACCCGCACTTCTTCACGGTGTCCGCGACCGGCGACACAGGGCAGCAATATCGCGTGCTCGCCGTGCCCAGCGATGCCGGCCCCGGCACGACGATCGTCGCGGTCTCGCTGAGCGACCTCGGCGCGTCGCTGACGCGGCTCGCGCAGATCGAGGCAATCGTGATCGCCTCCGTGCTCGCGGCGCTGACGTTGGGCGCCTGGCTTGTGATCCGGCTCGGACTGCGCCCGCTGCACAGGATCGGCGAGACCGCGGGCGCGATCGCCGCGGGCGACCTCTCGCAACGCGTGAGCCCGGCGGAGGGGCGCACCGAGGTCGGGCGCCTCGGCCTCGCGCTCAACGCGATGCTAGGCCAGATCGAGCAGTCGTTCGCCCGGCGCCAGGCGAGCGAGGAGCGCCTGCGGCGCTTCCTTTCCGATGCCTCGCACGAGCTGCGCACGCCGCTGACCTCGATCCGCGGCTACGCCGAGCTCTTTCGGCTCGGCGCCACGGCGAACCCGGAGGACACCGCGCAAGCGCGATGGCGCGAATCGAGGAAGAGGCATCACGCATGGGGGTCCTTGTCGAGGAGCTGCTCGCGCTGGCCCGCCTGGACGAGATGCCGCAAACGGTCCGCGAGCCGGTCGACCTGGCGCCGCTTGTCGCCGACGCCGCTGCCGACGCGCAGGCCGTGGCACCCGATCGCGAGCTGACCGTGTCGATCGATCCCGAAACGGTGGGCGCAGACGCGGGGCCTGTCGTCAGCGGCGACGTCCATCAGCTGCGCCAAGTGCTCGCCAACGTGACGGCCAACGCTCTCAGGCACACCCCGGCCGGCTCACCGATCGAGCTGGCGCTGCGAAGCGGCGGCGGCTTTGCGGCGATCGAGGTTCGCGACCACGGCCCGGGGCTTCCCGAAGACGCCGGGGACGCGGTGTTCGAGCGCTTCTGGCGCGCCGAGCCCGGTCGCGAGCGCGGCAAGGCGGGAGCTGGTCTCGGGCTTGCGATCGTCGCTGAGATCGTCGCCGCACACGGCGGGCGGGTCAGCGCTCGCAACGCGCCCGACGGCGGCGCGTCGTTTCTGATCGAGCTGCCGCTCGCTTCGGCCGCCAGCGCGGAGGCCGGCTAGCTAGCCGGCGCTCGAAGGATTGCGTGAGGGCCGTCGACTCAAGGCTGCCAACGGAAGACCTGGCCGTTGAGCTCGCCGATGTAGAGCCATCCATCGTGCTCGCCCAAGCCGACAATCGCAGCGACGAAACCGCTGACCCGCGGTGTCAGCTTGCCGCCCTTCAGGGGCATCGAGTAGAGCACACCGCCGGGGCCGTTGGCGCTCGGACCCAGGTACGAGGTGATGTAGAGCCGAGTCCCGATGACGCTCAAGCCCATCGCGTCCGTATGCGGCGCGAACTGCCTGAACGGCTTGGCAAAACCGGTGCACGAGCTCGTCGCGGTCCAGTTGCAGTGCGGAAAGCCGAAGTCATCGCCGGGATGGACCTTGAGGATGAAATCCGGCGGATTCGTGGCATCTTTGTCCTGACCTAGGTCTGAGACCAACGGGAAGGCGGAACCCGGCGGAAACACCATTTGCCAGGGCTGGCGGATGCCGGTGGCAAATACCTTGAGATCCTTGCCCGTCGGCGATAGCGAGAGGATGTCGTAGAGGTATTTCGACTTGCTCGCCGGAGCGTGATCGTTGCCGTCCGTGGCACCGGTGTCGACGCCAACGTATAGCCGGCCGTTGGGCCCGAACGCCAGGCCGTTGAAACCGTCGAAGCTTTGGGGCGGCGTGTAGATCGCCTTCTGCTCGGTGAAGCCGCTGCCATTCCAGCCGCTCCAGCGGGAGATCTGCCACGTTCCGTTCTTTGTCGCTTGCGGATTACCGCCGCTGACGTAGAGCGCTCCGTTATGCCACGCCAGACCCATGACGAACGGCGGCGACCCCGGGATCAACGTCGCCGCGCCGTCCTTCAGCACAAACACCCCACCGACCGGTGTGCCCGATGCCGTGAGGCTGCCGGCGTCTCCTTCGAACACCGCGCCGTCGCCGAAAGCAAACGAGGTGGGGGTTTGCAGACCGACGGCGACCAGCTGAACCGCGCTGCCATTCGTCGCCGTCGGCAGCGGAGGCGTACTGGCGCCAGTGGCTCCCGTTGCCATCGCCGCCGTCGCCGCCGTCGCCGCGACGGCTGTAGCGATCCCCAACGCTGTACGCGCTCGCATGCCCATGTCCCCTCGAATGAAGCGGTCTCAGGCGACATTATCCAGCGATCAGCGTTCCGCCGATCCACTCGCGGTGGCGCTCAGCGGGCGCGAGCGGTGAGCGATGCGACGCGGGCTGCCGGCAGGTCGCGTCGAGCGACGCCGCGGCTTGCGCGCAGGCGGGCGACGCCGCGCAGGTCCGCGAGCGCGGTCGCGAGGATGTCGACGCGCGAGTCGGGATCGTCTACCCAGGCGACGGGAACCTCGCGGATGCGCATGCCCTGGCGCTCGGCGCACCACAGCAGTTCAGTGTCAAAGAACCAGCTCTCATCCGCCACCTCGCCCAGCAGCAGTTGGATTGCTTCGCGTCGACCGGCCTTGAAGCCACACTGCGCGTCGCTGATGGCACTGCCAAGAGCGAAGTGCAAGAGCTCGTTGTAGCAACGTGAGATGAACTCGCGCTTGACCCCGCGCTGGACGCGCGATCCAGGTGCGAGACGCGAGCCGATCGCGATTTCGCACTCGCCGCAGAGCAGCGGCGTGACAAGCGGCTCGAGGTAGCACAGCTCGGTCGAGAGGTCGACGTCCATGTAGGCGAGGACCTCAGCCTCGCTGCGCACCCAAGCGGCGCGCAGCGCACGTCCGCGACCCTTGGCGTCGAGGTGCAGGACCTCGACGCCAGCGAGCGAGCCGGCGAGCGCCTCGGCGATAGCGAGTGTCTCATCGCAGCTGGCGTTGTCAGCGATCGTGATCTGCGCGCGGTGGGGAAACTCGCGGCTTAGGAAAGCGTGCAGTCGTGAGACGCTCGCGGCGAGCGTCGGCGCCTCGTTGTAGACCGGGATCACGATCTCGACCAGCGCGGTGTCGGGTGCGGTGTCGGGTGCGGTGTCGGGTGCGGTGTCGGGTGCGGTCGAAGGGGTCATCGGCGCAGCATCGACGCGGCGCGTGTGAGCCGGCTCAGCTGTCGCTGGGAGCCTGCTGAGAGATGACCGCCGGCGCGCCGTATGGCACGAGGCACTCCGGGAGCACAACCGAGCGATCATCCTGCTGGCCGTTCTCGAGCAGCGCGATGATCGTGCGACCGACCGCCACGGCGGTGCCGTTCAGAGTGTGGGCGGCGACCGGACGCCCGCTCGCCGCGTCGCGGACACGGACCTCGAGCCGCCGCGCTTGGAAGTCCGTGGTGTTCGAGCACGACGTCAGCTCGCGGTAGCGCTGCTGCGAGGGAAGCCACGCTTCACAGTCGTACTTCTTCGCGGCCGAAGCACCGAGGTCGTCGACGGCGATGTTGACCACCTGGTAGGGAATCGCGAGGGCGCTGAGCAGCGACTCCTCGATCGCGAGCAGCCGGTCATGCTCGGCCGTGCTCTCCTCCGCCGTCGTGAAAACGAACATCTCGACCTTGTCGAACTGATGGACGCGGAAGATCCCGCGCGTGTCCTTGCCGGCGGCACCGGCCTCGCGGCGGAAGCAGGTCGAGAAGCCGGCGTAGCGAAGCGGCAGGGTGTCAGCTTCGAGGATCTCGCTCGCGTGCAGCGAGGCCAGCGCGACCTCGGAGGTGCCGACGAGGTAGAGATCGTCGTCGGGCACGCGATAGATCTGCTGCTCGGTGTCCGGCAGCATGCCGGTCCCGTAGAGCGCCTGCTCGCGCACCAGGACGGGCGGGATGACGGGCTCGAAGCCTTCGTCGCGCAGCCGCTCGAGCGCCCAGCGGACGAGGGCGAGCTCGAGCAGCACGAGATCGCCGCGGAGGTAGGCAAAGCGCGCCCCGGAGAGGCGCGCGCCGGCTTGCATGTCGATCAGCGACCCCGCGAGCTCGAGGTGGTCGGCCGCCGGACCGGGGCGTGGCGTGCCGACGGTCCTCAGCACGGTGTCGCTGGCGGGGGCGTCAGCGCTCGGCAGGTTGGGCAGCTGGCTCAGTGCGGCTTGCAGCGCGACGTCGACCTCTGCGAGCTCGGCTTCCAGCTCGTCCTGCCGCTGGCCGAGCTCGCGCATCTGCTCGATCTCGCTGGCGGCGTCCGCACCGGACTGCTTGGTCCGGGCGATCGACTCGGAGGCCTCGTTCTTGGCAGCGCGCAGCGCCTCGAGCTCGGGCAGGGTCGCGCGACGTCGTACGTCGAGCGCGAGGACCTCGTCGAGCGTTGTCTCGATCCCGCCGCCGCGGCGGGCGAGCGCCGTCCGGACGGCGTCGCTGTTTTCGCGGATCAGCCTGAGATCGAGAACCGGCAGGTCCTACGGCGTCGAGGTCTGCGCAAACGCCGGTGCGTGCGGCGCCTCGCTACCGGCGTAGTGCGCGAGGAACTTTGCGACGGCCTGGGCCTGCGGGCCGACGACGATGTTCTCGGGCATGATCTGGCCGGAGAAGCCGCCGTTTTCGATCGCATAGAGGACGTTGTCAACGGTCTCGACGCGGTAGTTGAAGTTCGGCGCGTTGTTGCGCAGACGGTTCTCGACCGAGGTCGCCGAGCCTTCGGCCCCGACGACCCCCAGCGTGTGGCAACCGGAGCAGTGGTCGAGGAAAATCACGGCGCCGGGGTAGTACGGGCTTGTCTTCGCCACGCTGATCCCCGCGCTGCCGCAGGCGCTCAAGCCGACTGCCACGCTCAGTCCCGCAGCAACGCTGATGACGATCTTCGCGACACGGCCCATGCGGGCGCAGATGATACGGATAATGGCTGATCGGATGCTCACGCACCCTACAGGGCAAAGGCGGATGCGAAGGCTCGACGTGAAGCGCCCGCGGCGACGCCTCGCGCTCTTGCTGGCGGTCGTTCTCGGCGTCACGCTCTGCGGCTGTGGCCGGGCCGGTGTCACCTACCACTCGGCGCTGCTGCGCCTGCGCGTCGGCGAGTATCAGATCTCCCCGGAGACGGTGGCAATAGGCGCCGGGACGATCCGGATCGAGCTGACAAACGGAGGCGTACTGGCACACCAGGTGGCGCTCGCCGGAGGCACCTCGGGGAGCTTTTTCGAGCAGACCGCCACGGTCTTCCCCGGCCACACCACGATCACTCGGCCGTTCACGATCGCCGCCGGCCGCTATCGCATGTATGACCCCGGCGCAAACTACGCCGACCTCGGGGCTTACGGAACGCTCACCGTCCGCGCAGACAACCCGTCCGGTTAGTGCTGGGGGCGGGGCGGCACTCAGTACGTGCCCCAGGCGCGCAGCGCGAGGAAGCAGACGACGAGCGCCGCGAGGGCCATCACTCCCATCTCGCGCCGAACGATCGCGATGACGATCTCGTGCTGTTGGGGGATTGGCAGCTCGCCAACCTCGGCCGCGCTGTCGAGGTCGCGCGAACCCAACACGTGATCGGCTGAGATCACGCGCAGCTGCTCGGCAACAAAGCCGATCACGACCGGCAGCAGCGCGTAGAGGTAGAAGAGATTGCTCGACGGCGGATCGTTTGACAGATAGAGCACGCCGGCCAGCAGAGCGTAGGCACCGGCGATCACCTGACCCGCTCGGACGCCCAGCCAAAAGACGCGGCTGGCCTCTCCGCGATACCAGCGCACGGCGCCAAGCAGCGCCACCGAGCCACTGAATCCAGCCAGTACCAGCGCGCCTGAGAGCGCGATGTCGCGATGATTCACCGGCTGCTCCAGAACGCCGAATTCGCGCGGTTTGCCACTAAGTAACACCATGCCACAAGGTCATTGGTAGTGATATAACGCCATTGTGCTCAGGAGCTACCTGCCCGCGATCGTGTTTATCGCGCTCGGGGCGACCGTCGGCGGCGCCTTCGCATACCTGAACACGTTGCTCGGGCCACGGCGCAAGATCGCCGCAAAGATCGAACCGTACGAATGCGGCCTGCCTTCGGAGGTCAAGTACGGCTTCCGCTTCGGGATCAGCTTCTACCTGATCGCGATGCTTTTCATCCTCTTTGACATCGAGACCATCTTCCTCTACCCGATCGCGGCCGAGCTGCGGGCGTTCGGGGCTTTCGCGCTGTTCGAGACGATCACCTTCGTCGTGCTGCTCTTCGTCGCGTTCGTCTATGTATGGCGGCGCGGAGCGCTCGAGTGGAAATAATCCGCCAGGGCATCGGCGATCCGCAGAGCTTCCGCGAGCGGGGGTTGCGGGCGCGCGACCTGCTCCGCGGCGACCTCGAGGGACTCGAGCTCGAGCGCCACGTCGAGGAGTCGATCCTGACGACGACGCTCGAGAAAGCGGTCGACTGGGCGCGCTCGAACTCGCTGTTTCCGGCAACGTTCGGCCTTGCCTGCTGCGCGATCGAGATGANNTCGATGGGCGTGTTCAACAACTACGCGATCGTGCCGGCCGACAAGTTCATGCCCGTGGACGTGCACGTCCCTGGCTGCCCCCCGCGCCCCGAGGCGTTGATGCACGGCATCCTCAAGCTGCGCAAGATGATCCAGGACGATCCCGACCTCGGCTGGCGCGAGCGCTACGGGGCGGTCGGGACCGAGGAGCTCCTGCCCGAGACGAGCCTAGTGGCGGAGACCCCTGGTGCCTGACCAGGTGGGGCTGGAGCTGATCGCCACGGCGCTCGGCGAGGCAATCCCCGGCAGCGTGCTCGAAACCACCTTTTTCCGCGAGCGCGCCGCGGTTCACGTGGCGCCCGCGAGCGTGCGCCAGGTGCTGAGCACGCTGAAGCAGAACCACGGCTACCGCGCGCTGATGAGCGTCCACGGCGTCGACTACTACCCGCACGAGCCGCGCCTCGGCGTGCACTACGAGTTGCTCGACATGGATCGCGTCGATCGACTGAGCGTCAAGCTGCGGGTTCCGCTCGACGAGCCCAACGTCGAGTCGGTGACGCCGGACTGGCCGACCGCCAACCATCAGGAGCGCGAGGTCTTCGACATGTTCGGCGTCTATTTCGACGGCCACCCGGACCTGCGCCGGATCCTCATGCCCGAGGACTACGAGGGCCACCCCCAGCGGCGTGACTTCCCGCTCGGCGGCGAGCCGGTCCTCTTTACGCACAACGAAGTGAGCTCGCCAGGGTGGACGCGGTGAGCACGCGCTCGGAATACCGCAAGCGCGAGGAGAGCATCACGCTCTCGCCGCTCGAGGAACAACTCGCCGTCCAGCGCGACCCCAGTGGCGGCGTCACCGAGGTCCTCACGCTCAACATCGGCCCGCACCACCCGGCCACCCACGGTGTCCTGCGGCTGCTCGTGACGCTCGAGGGCGAAGTCGTCCGCGACCTGCGGCCGATCATCGGCTATGTCCACACCGGCATCGAGAAAACGGCCGAGGACAAGGCCTATTGGAAGGTGATCCCCGTCGTCGAGCGGATGGACTACCTCTCCTACTACTTCAACGCGATGGCGTTCTGCGGCGCTGTCGAAACCCTGCTCGAGTGCGAGGTGCCCAAGCGCGCGCAGTACCTGCGCGTCATCCACCTCGAGCTCAACCGCATCATGTCGCACCTCGTCTGGCTCGGCACGAGCGCGCTCGACCTCGGTGCGATGTCGATGTTCTGGTACTGCTTCCGCGAGCGCGAGCTGATCCTCGACCTGTTCGAACAGTCCTCGGGCCAGCGCATGCACACGCGCTACTTCCAGGTCGGCGGCGTGATCGAGGACATCCCGCGCGGCTTCGAGGAGAAGCTGCGCGAGTTCATCGCGATCATGCCCGGCCGCGTCGACCAGTACAACGACCTGCTCAAGCGCAACGAGATCCTGCTCCAGCGCCTACGCGGCACCTGCCCGCTCGACGAGGAGTCGCTACTGGCGCTCGGTGTGACCGGGCCGCTGCTGCGCGCCGCGGGCAACCCGTGGGACCTCCGCAAGGCCGCCCCCTACTCCTCCTACGAGGACTTCTCGTTCAAGATCCCGGTAGGCACGGTGGGCGACAACTACGACCGCTACGCGGTCCGCGTCGCCGAGATCTACGAGTCGGTGAAGATCATCGAGCAGGCGCTCGACGGGCTGCCTGAAGGGCCGTACATCACCGGCGACCGCAAGGTCGCGCTGCCCCCCCGCCATGAGCTAGCGACGTCGATGGAGGCGTTGATCCACCACTTCAAGCTCGTCACCGAAGGGTTTCGCCCGCCGCCGGGCGAGGTCTACTACCCGATCGAATCGCCGCGTGGCGAGCTCGGCTGCTTCGTGCGCTCGGACGGCTCCGCCAAGCCGGCGCGCGTGCACATGCGCGACCCGAGCTTCGTCAACCTGCAGGCGACGGCGGCGATGACCCGCGGCGCCTACATCGCGGACCTGATCGCGACGCTTGCGATGCTCGACCCGATCCTCGGAGGGATCGACCGATGAGGGCTGCGGTAGCCGCCTTCGCCTGCTGTCCGCGCGTCGAGGCTTCGGCGGTTGCTCGGCTGCGCGCTGGTGGCGAGGTCTTGGGATGAGCCCGTCGAATGGTGGTGGCGCCGGTTTCGAGTACAACCAGGAGCTGGGGGGGCGCGCGATTCCGCGCAGCCGGGACGGCTCGCGGAGCCCGGGCTGGGACGACCCCGTTGATCTCGACAAGGATCCGGCCGCGGTGCCCGACCCGGCGCTGATCGATGTGCCGCCGGAATTGCGCCGCGAGTTCGAAGAGATCATTGGCCGCTACCCCGAGCGCCATTCGGCAGCCCTCCCGGTGCTCGCAGCCGCACAGCGCCACCACGGCTGGTGCTCGCCACAGGCGATCCTCCAGGCAGCCAGCGTGATGCGCGTCACGCCCGGCTATCTGACATCGGTCGCGACCTTCTATGACATGTTCGAGCTCGCGCCGAGCGGGCGCCATCAGGTCTACGTCTGCACGAACATCTCCTGCTCGCTGCGCGGCGCTGATGAGCTCTACGCAGCGCTCGAGGCGGCGGTCGACGGCGACCCCGACATCAACGTGCGTCACTTCGAGTGCCTCGGTGCGTGCGACATCGCGCCGATGGTTTCGGTCGACCAGGTCTATTACGGACCGTTGCAGACAAGCGACGCGGAGCGTCTGGTCGCCGATCTGCGCGCCGAGCGTGAGCCGCTTCCGGAGCTGGCGTTGGCGCTGCGGCCGAACGCCGACGCGGCGCTTGAAGAGGACGAGGCGGCGAAGTGAGCTCGCTTCTGCTGATGCGTGATATCGACGAGCCCGGTCTCGCCGACATCGCCGTCTACGAGCGTCGCGGCGGCTACAAGTCGCTGCGCAAGGCGCTGGCGATGACCTCCGACGCCGTTCTCGCCGAGCTCGACGCCTCGGGCCTGCGCGGCCGTGGCGGCGCCGGTTTCCCGGCTGGCCGCAAGGCCTCCTTCCTGCCCAAGGGCGACATGGACAAGTACCTCGTCTGCAACGCCGACGAGTCCGAGCCGGGGACCTTCAAGGACCGCGAGCTGATGCAAAAGTCGCCGCACATGCTGATCGAGGGGATCGTGATCGCGGCCCATGCGGCAGGCGTGAACCACGCCTTCATCTACATCCGCGGCGAGTACGAGGAGCAGGCCAAGATCCTCGATCTCGCAATCGCCCAGGCGCGCGCGAATGGCTATATCGGCGAGCGGATCCTCGGTTCGGGGGTGTCGCTCTCGTTGGTCCTGCACCGCGGCGCGGGCGCCTATATCTGCGGTGAGGAGACCGGGCTGCTCGACTCGCTCGAAGGCAAGCGCGGGAACCCGCGACTGAAGCCCCCTTTCCCGGCTATAGAGGGTCTATACGGGGGGCCGACGCTGATCAACAACGTCGAGACGCTGGCCACGATGCCGCACATCATCGAGATGGGTGGCGCGAAGTACGCCAAGCTCGGCGTGTCGGGTTCCTCCGGCACCAAGGTCGTATCGGTGTCGGGGCACGTCACGCGCCCCGGCAACTACGAGATCGATCTCGGCATACCCTCGCGCGAGATCATCTATGACCTCGCCGGCGGCCCGCCGGCTGGGCGCCAGGTCAAGCTCTGGTTCCCAGGTGGATCCAGCGCCCCGGTGCTAACTGCCGAGGACCTCGACGTGCCCTACGACTTCGACTCGCTCGCGAAGGCGGGCTCGATGCTCGGATCGGGGGCGATCATCGTTGTCGACGACTCGACGCCGGTGCTCGACGTCGCGCTGAAGCTCGCGAAGTTCTACCGCCACGAGTCCTGCGGCAAGTGCACGCCCTGTCGCGAGGGCACCAACTGGACGGTGCGCATGCTGGAGCGCATCGACGGCGGCGAGGCGACGCCGATGGACCTCGACATCATGGCCTCGGTCCAGGATCACATCATCGGCAACTGCCTGTGCGTCCTCGGCGACGCGATGGCGATGCCGATCGGCTCGATGATCGTCAAGTTCCGCGACGAGTTCGAGGCCCACCTGCAGTCGCGCCAGCTCGCGGGCGCGATCTGAGCCGCCGATGCCGCGTCCGCACCAAAATCTGATCACCTTCTCCGTCGACGGCCGCGAGGTCCAGGCGCCCGAGAACATGATGCTCGCCGACGCCGCGAAGCTCGGCGACGTCGAAATCCCGGTGTTCTGCTACGAGCCGAAGCTCGGCCACCCGGTCGGCGCTTGCCGCATGTGCCTGGTCGAGATCGAAGGCATACCGAAGCTCCAGACCGCCTGCTCGACGGCGGTCAAAGACGGCATGGTTGTCCATACTCAGTCAGAACGCGCGCGTGTCGCCCAGCAAGCCGTCGTCGAGTTCCTCTTGATCAACCATCCGCTCGACTGCCCGGTCTGCGATAAGGGCGGCGAATGCCCGCTGCAGGACATCACGTTTGGCTGGGGCGGCGGCAAGTCGCGCTTCATCGAGCCCAAGCGCCACTTCCGCAAGCCGCTCGAGCTCTCGCCGTTGATCGCGATCGACCGCGAGCGCTGCATCCTCTGCTACCGCTGCGTGCGCTACTCGCAGGAGGTCGCCGAGGACTATCAGCTGGTGCTGCTCGAGCGCGGCGAAAACACCTTTGTCGGCACCTTCGACGGACACCCCTACGTCGCGCCCTTCTCGGGCAACATCATCGAGCTCTGCCCGGTTGGCGCGCTCACCTCGCGTCCCTACCGCTTCCGCGCGCGCCCCTGGGACATCGAGGGCTCGGGGTCGCTCTGCACGCTCTGCCCCGCCCAGTGCAACGTGACGTTTACCGTGCGCGACGATCGCGTGCTGCGCGTGCTCGCACGCGATCACCATGAAGTCGACGACGGGTGGCTGTGCGACAAGGGCCGCTTTGCCTATCAGGCGGTGCACGTCGACGAGCGCATCACCGCACCGATGATCCGCGACGGCGGTGAGCTGCGGACGGTGAGCTGGGAGCGCGCGCTCGCCGAGGCGACCAGCGGGCTGCGGCGCGCCGGAGCCAAGACCGCCGCGCTCGCCGGTGGCGGTGCGACCAACGAGGAGGGCCTGCTGCTCGGCCGGCTGCTCCGCGACGTTCTGGGCTCGCCCCACCTGGACTCCCGTTCGGGCGGCGCCGTCAGCCTCGCCGACTGGCGCGCGCTCAGCGACCCCGCGCTCGCCGCCACGGTCTCCGATCTCGAGTTTGCGAATGCCGTGCTCGTGCTCGACTGCGAGCCGGTCGACGACGCGCCGATCCTCGAGCTGCGGATCCGCAAGGGCGTGCGGCGCAACGGCGTCGCGCTGCTGCTCGCCTCGGCGCGCCCGAGCGCGCTCGACCCGAGCGCGACGGAGACGCTGCGCTTCGCTCCCGGGCGTGGCGCCGAGCTCGCCTGGGCGTTGGCCGCGGCACTCCAGGACGGTGCGGTCGACGCGCCCGCCGCCGCCGCCGGCGCGAGCGCCGAGGAAGTGCGAAAGCTCGCACGAGCGCTGCGCGAAGCGGGCGAGGAGATCGTCATCCTCTACGGCGAGCAGCTGCTCGACGGCGATGCCGGCGGCCTGCTGGCCCTGGCCGACGCGCTCGGTATCGCGGAGATCGAAGGCGCGGGACTGATCGGCATCCCCGAGGCCGCCAACGGCCGCGGCCTGCGCGAGGCGGGCGTCTTGCCGAACGGGGGACCGGGATTCAGCGCCCCGCCCCTGGGCGACGGCCTCGACGCGGCGGCGATTGCCGCAAAGCTCGGCGACGGCGAGCTGTCGGCGCTCTACCTGCTGGGGGTCGATCCGCTGCGCTCGTTCCCCGACGCTGGCGCCTGGGAGCAAGCGCTCGAGCACGCGACAACGGTGATCGCACACGCTGCGTTTCTGACGCCGGGCGTCCGCGAGCACGCGACCGTGATCTTCCCCGCGGAATCGAGCGCCGAGAAGGAAGGCACCGTCACGCACCCCGATGGCCGCGTGCAGCGGCTGCGCCCGGCGATCGGACACCCGGGCGACGTGCGCGCCGAATGGCGAACGCTCAGCGAGCTCGCGCGACTGCTCGGTGGCGCCGCCGGGCCGGCGACCGCAGCCGGCGTTAGCGCCGAGCTCTTTGCATCCGTCGGCCTCTACAACGGCCTCGAACTGGAAGAGCTCGCCGGGCACGGCGTGCGCTGGCCGGCTCGTGCGCCGGCCGTCGCGCGGAGCGGTGAGGCGGCCGCAAAGCCGAAGCTCCGCCGCGCCGCGCAGGCCAAGGGCGGACGCCTCCTGCTCGGGAGCTACCGCTCGATCTGGGCCGGGCCCGAGGTCGA
The DNA here is from genome assembly GCA_003133565.1 of Solirubrobacterales bacterium. Taxonomy (GTDB): domain Bacteria; phylum Actinomycetota; class Thermoleophilia; order Solirubrobacterales; family Solirubrobacteraceae; genus Palsa-513. The sequence continues at coordinate 3,807 of PKYB01000042.1, read as the reverse complement.
AGCCTCCCCGGCGCTGCGCTTCCTGGCCCCACGCCAGCGGGTCGAGCTCTCGCCTCGTGACGCGGCGAAGCTCGGGGTGCTCCACGGCGAGGAGGTGCTCGTCAGCGACGACCAGGGAGAGCTCCGTGCCACCGTTGTGCTGCGCGATAGCACACCGAGCGGGACGGCATTCCTCGAGCGCGATCTCGCACGCGACGGCGCCAACCGGCTGCGCGGACCGCTCGTCGAGGTGCGGACGGCCCCGAGTGGCAACGGCGATGTTGAGACGCTGCTCGGCGAGGAGGAGTTGACGCACGCATGAGCCTCGCGATCGTCGACTACTCCGAGTACTGGTGGATCCAGATCATCAAGGCGATCGTGATCTTCGCGCTCGGCCTGCAGCTGGTACCGCTCGTGCTGCTCTTCGAGCGCAAGCTGCTCGGCCGCTTCCAGGGCCGCTACGGGCCCAACCGGGTTGGCCTCTACGGCCTGATCCAGCCGCTCGCCGACATCGTCAAGCTGCTCGGCAAGGAGCAGTCACGGCCAAACACCTCGGTCGGGGCGCTTTACATCCTCGCGCCGACGATCTCGATCGTGACCGCGGTCGCGACCTTCGCGATCATCCCCTTCGGCGATGCCCCGCACATCTTCGGAACGCGAGTCGGGCTCTACGGCGTCGACCTTTCGATCGGGCCGCTCTACATCTTTGCGCTCAGCGCGATCGCCTTCTACGGGCTGATGCTCGGTGGCTGGGCGTCGGGCTCGAAGTACTCCTTCCTCGGCGCGATGCGCGCAGCGGCGCAGCTGATCTCCTACGAGGTCTCCCAGGGACTTGCGCTCGTCGGCGTGCTGATCACAGCCGGCACCCTCTCGCTCACGGGGATCGTCGAGGGCCAGGGGAGCATCTGGTACATCGTGCCGCAGTTCGCCGGCTTCCTGATCTTCCTCGTCGCCGCGTTTGCCGAGACCAATCGCGCACCGTTCGATCTCGTCGAGGCCGACGCCGAGCTGGTCGGCGGTTACAACACCGAGTACGGCGGCGGGCGCTTCGCCTCCTATTACTTCGCCGAGTACCTCAACGTGCTTGTGGTCTCGGGCGTCGCGGTGACGATCTTCCTCGGCGGCTGGCTGATTCCCTTCTGGTCCCACCAGCCGGCGTGGGTCGATCCCTTCGTCGTGCTCGCGAAGATGAGCATCTTCGTGATCTTCTTCGTCTGGATCCGCGCGACGCTGCCGCGCCTGCGCTACGACCAGTTGATGAGCTTCGGCTGGAAGGTGCTGCTGCCCCTGGCAACGCTCAACACGCTCGTTACAGCGATCATCGTCGTGGCGGTGCACAAGTGAGCCCGGCGCCTTCACCGAGCAAGGGAAACTGGACACCGGGCGATGATCAGATCGCCGTTCAGCGCGCCCCCGAACCCGGCGGTGCGGGCGGCGCCTACCGCGCCTTCGGCGAGACGCTACGCGGGCTGAAGACGACCTTCGCGCGCGTCGTCGAGGGCGTCAACACGATCCAGTACCCGGAGGAGAAGGTCGCGGTCTATCCGCGCTTTCGCGGGCGACACAAGCTGCATCGCTTCGAGGAGTCGGGACTCGAGAAGTGCGTGGGCTGCTCGCTCTGTGCCGCCGCCTGCCCGGCGGACTGCATTCGCGTTGTCGCCGCCGAAAACACGCCCGAGATGCGAGTATCCGCCGGCGAGCGCTACGCCGCGGTCTATGAGATCAACTTGAGCCGCTGCATCTTCTGCGGCTACTGCGAGGTCGCCTGCCCGTTCGATGCGATCACGATGGGCCACGACTACGAGCTCTCCGACTACAACCGCTCGGACCTGATCTTCACCAAGGAAATGCTCCTCGCCGAACCGCTCGAAGCGACGCCCCTGCGCGCGCAGGGGGAGTAGATGAAAGCCGCCGAGCCGCCCAGCTGATGTCTGCCGTCCTCTTCTTCATTGCCGCGGCCGGCACGCTCGCGGGGGCGATCGGTGTGATCACGCTGAAGGACCCCTTCTACGCCGTGCTGGCGCTGGTCGGGCACCTAGCCTCGCTCGCGGTGCTGTTCCTGCTCTTGCGCGCCGAGTTCATCGCCGCCGCGCAGGTCGTCGTCTACGCCGGCGCGGTGATGGTGCTCTACGTCTTCGTCGTCTCCTACATCGGCGGCCAGAACCTCGCGAGCGGTCAGGGCCCCGGACGTGCCGGCACGTTCGGCGCATTTGCTTGCGCGGGCGCGCTCGTGGTCGAGCTCTTCATCGCCGTACTCGGCTCGGGTCTACGTGCGATCGGCACGATCGGCGGCCATGTTGCGGTCGGATTCGGCTCGCCGGAGGCGATCGGCTCGCTGCTCCTGACCAAGTTCCTCGTCCCGTTCGAGATCGCCTCCTACCTGCTGCTGCTCGCCGCGGTCGGCGCCGTGACGCTCGCGCGGCGCCGCGGCGGCCTCGATGATCAGGGCGACGGGACGCCGACGATCAGCGTGATGGACTTCATGCGCCCGCGGCCGTTTGGCACCGGCACGATGGCCGAGGGCTTCGGGCACGCGGAAGCGCTGTCGGCGGCACAAAGCGAACGGCGTCAGGAGCGCGAGAGTTGACGATCTCCTGGTATCTGGCCGTCTCGGCGTTGATCTTCGCGATCGGCGCGGGTGGCGTGCTCGTGCGCCGCAACCCGCTGGTCGTCCTGCTCTGCCTCGAGCTGATGCTCAACGCGGCGAACCTCGCGCTGATCGGCTTTTCGCGGATGTGGGACAACGGCCAGGGCCAGGTCTTTGCACTGATCGTGATGGTCGTCGCGGCCTGTGAGGTGACGGTTGGACTCGGCGTTATCGTCGCCATGCATCGCCTGCGCCTACCGTCCGATGTGGACACGATGCGGGAGCTCCAGGGGTGAGCGCGACCACCGCCGCCTGGATCGTCCTCGCCGCGCCCCTGGCAGGCCTCCTGATCGTCTCGTTCCTTTTCAATCGGCTCCCCGGCCGCAGCGCCGGCTGGATCGCCACCGGGACGATCGCGGTGTCCTTCGTCTTCGCGCTGGTCGCGCTGGCCAAGCTGCAGCAGCTGGCGCCGGGACACCGCGAGCTGACCTCGAGTCTTTGGAACATCGCCAACACCACCGGTGTCGACGCGAAGGCATCGCTCCTCGTCGACCCGCTGTCGGTGCTGATGATCTGCGTCGTCGCCGGCGTATCGATGCTGATCCACCTCTACTCGGTCAGCTACATGACCGGCGACCGTGGCTATGCGCGCTTCTTCGCCTACCTCAACTTCTTCGTCTTCTCGATGCTGCTGCTGGTACTTGCCGGCAACTTCCTGCTGCTGATCGTCGGCTGGGCCTTCGTCGGCGCTGCCTCCTACATGCTGATCAGCTTCTGGTACCGGCGCACAACGGCAACCGCAGCTGGGATCAAAGCGTTCGTGATCAACGTCGTCGGCGACGTCGGCCTCGTCCTCGGAACGTTCTTCATCTTCCGCCACACCCACACCCTTGATTTCGTCGCGAGCTTCCATGCCGCGCCCAAGGTCTTCGCCAAGGGCAGTGGCGACATCACCGCGGGATGCCTGCTGCTGCTCGTGGGGGCATTTGCAAAGTCGGCGCAGATTCCGCTGCACACATGGCTGCCCGACGCGATGGAGGGCCCGACACCGGTCAGCGCGCTGATCCACGCGGCGACGATGGTGACGGCAGGGGTCTATCTGATCGCGCGCATGCACCCGCTCTTCCAGCTCGCCCCGGCAGCCGGCGACGTGGGGGCGATACTGGGTGCCGCGACGCTTCTGATCGCCGGCACGATCGGGCTCGCGGCGACCGATCTGAAGCGCGTGATCGCCTACTCGA
>PKYB01000031.1 GCA_003133565.1 Solirubrobacterales bacterium | reverse complement strand
GCCTCGTCGAGCGCAAGTCAGCCCAGAACATCAAGGCCGCCAAGAAGATGGTCGACTCGATGATTCCCGAGGTCTGGGACGTCCTCGAGGAGGTCATCCGCGAGCATCCGGTGCTGCTCAACCGCGCACCGACACTCCATCGCCTGGGCATTCAGGCGTTCGAGCCGCTGCTCGTGGAAGGCAAGGCAATCCAAGTCCACCCACTCGTCTGCCACGCGTTCAACGCCGACTTCGACNNACATCCTCTCGCCGGCGCACGGCGCGCCGCTGGCGACGCCGACCCAGGACATGATCCTCGGTGGTTACTACCTCACCTATGGTCCGGAGGCCGAGGATCTGGAGAAGATCGATCGGGCGACGCACGACCCGCGCCCGCACGTCTTCCGCACCGCGCAGGAGGCGGAGCTGTCCTACGAGGCGGGGGTGGTCAAGCTGCACGACCTCGCCGAGTTCCGCCCGTTCCGCCGTGAGGGTGGGCACGTGCTGACGACCGTCGGGCGCATCATCTACAACGACCGCATCGAGCGGGCACTCGAGGAGGCGCTCGGCAGCGAGTTCGACCCGAGCACCTACGTGTTCGTCAACCAGTCGATGAAGAAGCGCGACACGACACGGTTGATCGACGCGCTCGTCCAGCGCTACGGCGCGACGACGATCTCGCTCGTGCTCGACGCCTTCAAGGAGCTCGGCTTCAAGTACGCGACGCAGGCGGGGATCACGATCTCCAAGAACGACGTCGTCGTGCCGCCGAACAAGCAGGAGATCCTCGGCCGCTACGAGACCGAGGTCGCCGAGATCCAGGAGCAGTACGACACCGGCCTCATCACCCAGGAGGAGCGCCACGAGGCCGTCGTCGAGCGCTGGAATGCGTGCACCGACGAGGTGGCTGCGGCGATGATCGACAACCTCGACGAGTTGAACCCGATCTTCATGATGGCCAACTCGGGCGCGCGTGGATCGTTCAAGCAGATCCGCCAGCTGGCGGGGATGCGCGGCCTGATGGCCAACCCGAAGGGCGAGATCATCGAGCGCCCGATCAAGGCCAACTTCGTCGAGGGTCTGTCCGTGCTCGAGTATTTCATCTCGACGCACGGTGCCCGCAAGGGCCTCGCCGACACGGCGCTGCGCACGGCGGACTCGGGCTACCTGACGCGGCGTCTGGTCGACGTCGCCCAGGACGTCATCATCCGCCAGGCCGACTGCGGCACGCAGGAGCTGATCGAGGTGCCCGTCTTCAAGGAGGGCGGCGAGGCCAACGACAATTTGCTCGGGCGCATCGCGGCCCGCGAATTCAAGACCAAGCGCGGCCGGATGCTCGTCGAGGCCGGCAAGCAGATCGACCGGGCCGAGCTCGCCGACATCGTCGAGAGTTACCGTGAGGAATATGAGCGCGGCAACAACGCCCTGGTGCCGGTCCGCTCGGTGCTCAAGTGTGAGGCCGTTACCGGCGTCTGCCAGGCCTGTTATGGACGCGCGCTGGCGACCGGCCAGATCGCCCAGATCGGCGACGCCGTCGGGATCATTGCCGCCCAATCGATCGGCGAGCCGGGCACGCAGCTGACGATGCGCACCTTCCACACCGGCGGTGTCGCCGGCGCGGATATCACGCACGGTCTACCGCGCGTGGTCGAGTTGTTCGAGGCGCGCAAGCCGAAGGGCCTGGCGAAGATCGCCGAGCAGGACGGGGTGATCTCGATCGAGGAGTCCGACAAGGCACTGACTGTCGTGATCACTGATGCTGGCGGCGAAGAGCACCGCCACACCTTCCCGCGTCGCACGCGCGTGTTCGTAACGCCGGGCCAGAAAGTGGTTGCCGGCACGCAGCTCAACGAGGGTTCGCTTTACCCGCACGAGCTGCTCGCGGTGCGCGGGCGGACTGAGACCGAGCAGTACCTCGTCAAGGAGGTACAGGAGGTCTACAAGTCCCAGGGCGTCGATATCAACGACAAGCACATCGAGCTGATCGTGCGGCAGATGCTGAAGAAGGTTCGCGTCGATCAGAAGGGCGACACCGACTACCTGCCGGGGCAGTTCATCGATCGCTTCGAGTTCGCCAAGGCGGCCGAGGTGGTGGCCAAGAACGGCGGCGAGGCGGCGGAGTTCGAGGACATCATCCTCGGCATCACCAAGGCCTCTCTGAACACCGACTCGTTCCTCTCGGCGGCCTCCTTCCAGGAGACCACCAAGGTGCTCACCGACGCGGCGCTCGAAGGCAAGATCGACCGCCTCAACGGGCTCAAGGAGAACGTGATCATCGGCAAGCTAATCCCGGCAGCGACCGGGCTGAAGCGCTACCGGCGGATCGAGATCGAGCCGGCCAAGCCGCTCCCGCGCGCGGTCGACGATCTCGGCCTGTTCGGCGGCGAGGATCTCGCCAACGAGCTCGGGATGCCGAGTGGGTTCGCCGACTTCGAAGCCGATCTAGCCTCGTTGGAGGAGATCGGCCTCGGCAGCGATCGCGGCTTTGCCGAGGAGCTCGCCGAGCTCGATATCGACGGGGAGTGAGCAGCGCGCTTTCGGAGGGTGCCGCCGCGCCCTCCGAAAGCACAAACGCGCAGATGGGGCAGCCGCGTTCTCGGCAAGCCTTTGTGTTGCTCTTAGGTTGCGCTGGGACCTTTGGGTCGCAGCGATCCGACGCTCGTCTAGTGTGGCTCACCGCCCTTCAGTCAAGGGAGTCGAGCGTCGATAGGGAAGCACGCGGGGCGCGGGGCCCCTATCCAACTGCGATTCCTGGACGTTTCGATGATTCAGCTCGGCGTTTTGCTTGCGGTCTGCTGCGCTCTTGTGACGAACCTTGCGTTCTTTTTCAAGCAGCGCGGGGCTTGCCGCGCGCCTGCCGTTCAGCCGTCGCGGCCATTGCACTCGGCGCGGGGACTGTTCGCGACGCCTTGGTTTGCCGCGGGCATGCTCGTCGCGGTGGTCGCTTGGATACTGCACGTCGCGGCGATGACCTTCGCGCCGCTGAGCGTGGTCCAGGTCGTGCTCGCCGCCGGCATCGTGCTCGTCGGCGTGATGGCTGACCGCGTGTTCGGCTTTGCCGTCGGCCGTCGCCAGTGGCTCGGTCTCGTGCTGACGGCGCTCGGCCTCGCGGCGTTCGCCGCCACCGCGCCGGAGATGCATGGGGCGCACTCGAGCTTCTCGCCTTCGGCGATGATCGCGTTTGAGACCGCGCTCTGCGCCGTCGGCGCGATCCTCATCGTTGGCCCTTCGGCAGGCGCGCCACGCCAGCACCACGGCACGATGCTTGGCGCCGCGAGCGGCATCCTGTTCGGCGTCTCCGACATCTCGATCAAAGCACTGACCGGCATCGTCGGCGCTCACGGCGCACTCGGCCTGCTGAGCCCCTGGTTTGCGGTGACGTTGGCGGCTTCGATCGTCGCGTTCTTCGCCTCGGCCAAGTCGCTCCAGGATGGCGATGCCGTGCCCGTGATCGCGATCACCAGCGCGACCGCCAATATCTCGGCAATCGCCGGTGGCGTCCTGGTCTTCGGTGACCCGATGCCGAGCGGCGCGATCGGCCTCGCCGTCCAGGCGATCGGCGTGCTGCTGGTGATCTTGGCCGCCGCGCTGATGCCGTCCGTGGGCGCCCGCAAAGCGGCACTCGGCGATCCGGTTGGCGCTACGGCCTAAGGGCGCCCGCCGGCGACGTCGTGCCAAGCCGGCAGGACGCTGGCCCGGCCTTTGCTATGGTCCGCCTCGCATGCCTACCACCAGCCAGCTTGTCCGGACCGGCCGCAAGCCGCCGAAGAAGAAGCTTGCGACTCCCGGACTCAAGTCCGGTGCTGGCCGCAAGCGCAAGGTAGCCGCGCCCCAGCGCCGCGGCGTCTGCACACGCGTTTACACGGTGACGCCAAAGAAGCCGAACTCGGCGCTGCGCAAGGTCGCGCGCGTTCGCATCACCGGCTCGATCGAGGTCACCGCCTACATCCCCGGCGAGGGTCACAACCTGCAGGAGCACTCCGTGGTGCTCGTTCGCGGCGGCCGCGTCAAGGATCTTCCCGGTGTGCGCTACAAGGTCGTGCGCGGAGCGCTCGACGCCGCTGGCGTGAGCGATCGCAAGAAAGCACGGTCGCAGTACGGGGTAAAGAAAGCCTAGTGCCGCGCCGCGCCGCCGCACAGATCCGCCCGGTCGCTCCCGATCCGGTTCATCGCTCGCGCATCGTCGCGCAGGTCATCAACAAGGTGATGGTCGACGGCAAGAAGTCGACCGCTGAGCGGATCGTCTACGACGCGCTCGCGATCCTCGCCGAGAAGACCGGCAAGGACCCGGTGGAGGCGCTCGAGGAGTCGATCAAGATCCTCACGCCCGCGCTCGAAGTGCGATCACGGCGCGTCGGTGGCGCCACCTACCAGGTTCCGGTCGAGGTTCCCGCCCGCCGGGCGCGCACGCTCGCCGTGCGCTGGCTGGTCGAGCACGCTCGCGCCCGCCGCGAGAAGCAGATGTCCCAGCGGCTCGCGAACGAGCTGCTGGACGCGCAGTCACAGCAGGGCGGCGCCTACAAGCGCAAGGACGACATCTTCCGCATGGCACAGGCCAACAAGGCCTTCGCCCACTACCGCTGGTAAGCACGGTAGCGCGGCGCCCGTGCGCCGCGGACGCAGCGCTTGAGCCGCGCGGTCGCTCGGCAGGGCCCTGCTATGATCGTAGAGGCGTGGTGCGGGCTGTTCCTGCTCGCATTTGGGCCATGCCCGCCACGTACGCTTTAACTATGGAGACCGCGAGCTAACAACAACGCGACTTAGGGCTGGACTAACTGTCTTCTAGGCCCTGCGGGCCTATTTTTTTGCCCGCGCGCCGCGCTCGTGAGCAGGCTTCGCGCCTCTCCACCCGAACCTCAAAGCCGTTATGACCAGAGCCTTCCCACTCGCAAAGATCCGCAACATCGGCATCATGGCGCACATCGACGCCGGNNAGCGCATCCTCTACTACACCGGTCGCACCTACAAGATCGGCGAGGTGCACGAAGGCGCAGCGACGATGGACTGGATGGAGCAGGAGCAGGAGCGCGGCATCACGATCACTTCGGCCGCGACCACCTGCGAGTGGAAGGGACATCGGATCAACATCATCGACACGCCCGGTCACGTCGACTTCACCGTCGAGGTCGAACGCTCGTTGCGCGTGCTCGACGGCGCGATTGCGCTGTTTGACTCAGTCGCCGGCGTCGAGCCGCAGTCGGAGACCGTCTGGCGCCAGGCCGACAAGTACTCGGTTCCGCGCATCGCCTACATCAACAAGATGGACCGGATCGGCGCCGACTTCGCGCGCGGGGTGCAGACGATGATCGACCGCCTCGCCGCCCACCCGGTGCCGATTCAGTTGCCGATTGGCGTCGAGGGAGATTTCGCTGGGATCGTCGACCTGGTCAAGATGAAGGCGGTCTACTACCTCGACGAGCTGGGGACCGAGCAGGAGGAGCGCGAGATCCCCGCTGATCTCCTCGCCGATGCCACCGCGGCGCGCGAGCACCTGCTGGAAGAGGTCTCCCATCACGACGACGAGTTGATCGAGCTGATCCTCGAGGAACAGGAGATTCCCGTCGAACTGCTCAAGCGAGCGATCCGCAAGGCGACGCTCGAGATCGCGATGACGCCCGTGCTGTGCGGCTCCTCATTCAAGAACAAGGGTGTCCAGCCACTGCTCGACGCGGTGCTCGACTACCTGCCCTCGCCGCTCGAGGTGCCGCCGGTGATCGGAATCGAGCCGACCAAGGACGGCGAAGGTCGCGAGGCGACGCGCTCTGCCGACGACGCCGAGCCGTTCGCAGCGCTCGCCTTCAAGATCATGGCTGACCCGTTCGTCGGCAAGCTCACCTACTTCCGCGTCTACTCCGGCAAGGTCGCCTCCGGCTCGCGCATCCTGAACGCCTCGACCGGGCGTACGGAGCGAATCGGGCGGATTCTGATGATGCATGCGAACGACCGCGAGGATGTCAGCGAGGTCTACGCCGGGGACATCGCCGCCGCCGTAGGCATCAAGCAGGTCACGACCGGCGACACGCTGGCGGCGCCGGACGCACCGATCAAGCTCGAGCAGATCGTCTTCCCCGAACCGGTGATCAAGGTCGCCGTCGAGCCCAAGACGAAGGTCGACCAAGAGAAGATGTCGATCGCGCTCGGACGCCTCGCCGAGGAGGATCCGACCTTCCGCGTGCAGACCAACGATGAGACCGGGCAGACGGAGATCTCCGGCATGGGCGAGCTGCACCTCGAGGTGCTGGTCGACCGGATGAAGCGCGAATACCACGTCGAGGCCAACGTCGGGCGGCCGCAGGTCTCCTACCGTGAGACGGTGCGCGGCGAAGCGCGTCACGTCGAGGGCAAGTTCGTCCGCCAGACCGGCGGTTCGGGCCAGTACGGCGTGGTCTACATCGACCTCGAGCCGGCGCCCGGTGAGGGCTTTGACTTCGTCAACAAGATCAAGGGCGGTTCGGTGCCGAGCGAGTTCATTCCGGCCGTCGAGAAGGGCTGCGAGGAGGCGCTAGAGAACGGCGTCAAGGCCGGCTACCCGATGGTCGACATCCGGGTGACGCTGACCGACGGCAAGTACCACGACACCGACTCCTCGGAGATCGCTTTCAAGATCGCTGGGTCGCTCGCCTTCAAGGAGGCGGCGCGGCGCGCTAAGCCGGTGCTGCTCGAGCCGATCTTCTCGGTCGAAGTGGTCGTGCCGGAGGACTTCGTCGGCGAGGTCATCGGCGACCTCTCGCGCCGGCGCGGACGGATCGAGGGACAGGAACGGCGCGGCAACGCGATCGCGGTTGTTGGTCGTGTCCCGCTTTCTGAGATGTTCGGCTACGCCACGGACCTGCGCTCCAACACGCAGGGTCGCGCGAACTACACAATGCAATTCGAGGGCTATGAGGAAGTGCCGCCGAACATCGCCGAGAAGGTCGTCGAGAGTCGTGGCGGAGAGGCGGCAGCCGCCGCGTAGTCGAGGCGCACAGCCGCCGCGTGGCGGTTTCTGAGAGTATCTCTGGGTTCGCCTCTGTTGGCGGGCCTCCAACTGCGATAACAGGAGCAACGAAAAAGTGGGCAAGGCGAAGTTCGAGCGCGATAAGCCGCATGTCAACGTCGGCACGATCGGTCACATCGATCACGGCAAGACGACGCTGACCGCTGCCATCACCAACGTACTCGCCGAGAAGATGGGCGGGGAGGCCAAGACTTTCGAGGAGATCGACAACGCTCCCGAGGAGCGCGAGCGCGGCATCACGATCGCCACCTCGCACGTCGAGTATCAGACCGAGAACCGTCACTACGCACACGTCGACTGTCCGGGGCACGCGGACTACGTCAAGAACATGATCACCGGCGCCGCCCAGATGGACGGGGCGATCCTCGTGGTCTCGGCGGCCGACGGACCGATGCCCCAGACGCGCGAGCACATCCTGCTCGCCCATCAGGTCGGCGTCCCCTACATCGTCGTCTTCCTCAACAAGGCGGACATGGTCGACGACGAAGAGCTGCTCGAGCTGGTCGAAGTCGAGGTGCGGGAGCTGCTCACGCTTTACAACTTCCCCGGCGACGATGTCCCCTTCGTCACCGGCTCGGCACTCAAGGCACTCGAGGGCGACGAGGCGTCGCGCGAGAAGATCCTCGAGCTGGCTGCGGTACTCGATTCCTACATCCCCGAGCCCGTTCGCGAGCTGGACAAGCCGTTCCTGATGCCGGTCGAGGACGTCTTCTCGATCACCGGCCGCGGCACGGTGGCGACCGGCCGGATCGAGCAGGGTGTGATCAAGACCGGCGAGACAGTCGAGATTCTCGGGATCAAGGACACGACGAGCACCGTCGTGACAGGGGTGGAGATGTTCCGCAAGATTCTCGACCAGGGTCAGGCGGGCGACAACGTCGGCTGCCTGCTGCGTGGCACCAAGCGCGAGGAGATCGAGCGGGGGCAGGTCCTTTGTAAGCCAGGTTCGATCACACCGCACACGCACTTCAAGAGCGAGGTCTACGTGCTCAAGAAGGAGGAGGGTGGCCGCCACACGCCGTTCTTCTCGGGCTACCGGCCCCAGTTCTACTTCCGCACCACCGACGTCACCGGCGTGGCAAACCTGCCCGACGGTGTCGAGATGGTCATGCCAGGCGACAACGTCCAGATGGAGATCGAGCTGATTCAGCCGATCGCCATGGACCCCGGTCTTCGCTTCGCGATTCGCGAGGGCGGCCGTACGGTCGGTTCGGGCGTCGTGACCGAGATCATCAAGTAGGGCCGCCGGGGAGCGCAGCTAGCGCGACCCGAGGCCTGCAACCACGACAGATACGACATTGACGCCGGTTCGCAACGATGCGGACCGATCGGCGGGCTCCGCGGGTGGGCGACCATCGCGCAGGCACGCCGTTTTGCGGGCTAACAGACACCAGCAATAGACGGGAAGAGCAGCGCTTACGAATGCCACCGACGCCACAAAACAAGATTCGCATCCGACTCAAGGCTTACGACACGCGGGCCATTGAGACCGCTGCCAAGGAGATCGTGGACACCGCGACGCGCACCGGCGCGACCGTGTCCGGGCCCGTGCCGCTGCCGACCGAGAAGAACATCTACTGCGTGATCCGATCGCCGTTCAAGGACAAGGACTCGCGCGAACATTTCGAGATCCGCACGCACAAGCGGCTGATCGACATCCACCGGCCGACGCCCAAGACCGTCGACTCGCTGCAGCGACTCGACCACCTGCCCGCCGGCGTCGACATCGAGATCCGCGTCGCAAGCTGATGGCCGCAATCCTCGCACGCAAGCTCGGCATGACACAGCTATTCGGCGAGGACGGGGCGGTCGCCCGTGTCACGGTGCTCGAGGCCGGTCCGTGTCACGTGACGGCGATCCGCACCAATGACCGCGACGGCTACGACGCCGTGCAGCTGGCGTTCGGCAGCGTGCGCGAGAAGGCGCTGAGCAAGCCCGAGCTCGGACACTTGGCCAAGGCCTCGGCGCCGCCGCTGCGCCATCTCGTCGAGTTTCGCGGCGAAGGTGCAGGGCTTTCGGTCGGTGAGACGGTGGACGTCGACACCTTCACAGCGGGCGAGCGGGTCAAGATCTCGGGCGTCTCCAAGGGCAAGGGGTTCCAGGGTACGGTCAAGCGCCACAACTTCAGCCGCGGCCCTGTGTCGCACGGCTCACACAACGTTCGCGCGCCGGGCTCGATCGGCGCTTCGGCGACGCCCTCACGCGTGATGAAGGGAATCCGCGGCCCGGGCCAGATGGGGAACAAGCGCATCACCCAGCGCGGTCTCGAGGTCGTGGCGGTGCGCCCGGCGGAGCATCTGCTGTTCGTTCGCGGCGCCGTTCCCGGACCGCGCAACGGTTATGTCGAGGTTCGCTCCGATGGCTAGTAGCGCGCCGGTACTCGGAGGCACGGGCAAGCGCACGGTCAAGCTCGACGCCGATGCCTTTGGTGCCCGCTTCAACGGTCCGCTGGTGCACGAGTCCGTGCGCGCCGAGCTCGCCGCGCGCCGCCGCGGCAGCGCCTCGACCAAGACGCGCGGTCTCGTCCGCGGGGGCGGCGCCAAGCCGTGGCGCCAGAAAGGCACCGGGCGTGCGCGCGCGGGCTCGTCCCGCTCGCCCGTGTGGACCGGAGGCGGCACCGTCTTTGGGCCGCATCCACGCTCCTACGTGTTCAAGGTCAACCGCAAGGAGCGCCGGGCGGCGTTGCGCAGCGCGCTATCGCTGCACGCCGAGCGCGGCTCGCTCGCGGTGTTTGATGCCGCCGCCTTCGCCGAGCCCTCGACGCATGCTGCGGCCGCGCTGCTGGCGAGCTGGAAGCAGCCGCTCACGACGCTCGTCGTTGTCGACGCCGACGAGCGTGGCGCGGCGCTCTCCTTTCGCAACATCGCGCGGGTTTCGGTGCTCGAGCCGAGCAGCGTCGGGATCGCCGACATCGTTGGTGCCGCTTCGCTGCTCTGCTCCGACGCCGGGCTTGCGGCGCTGAGTGCGCGCGCGAAGTCGCGCGAGCCAGAGGGCGGCGAGACCGACGAAGCGGCCGGGAAGGACGCGGCCTGATGGAGCACACGCAAGTGATCATCAGCCCGGTCGTCTCGGAGAAGAGCTATGTGCTCGCCGCAGCGGGCAAGTACACGTTCCGGATCCACCCCGACGCCCACAAGACGCACGTGCGCCAGGCCGTCGAGGCGCTCTTTGACGTCCACGTCGCGGATGTCCGCACGATCACGGTGCGGCCCAAGCCCAAGCGCCGCGGGCTCTCGCGCGGCCATACGCGGGCTTGGCGCAAGGCGATCGTGCAGGTTGGCCCCGGCGAGTCGATCCCGATCTACGCCGGACTTGGGGGAGGGACTCAGTAATGCCGATCCGCAAGCCCAAGCCGACGAGCCCGGGGATGCGTTTTGTCTCCTATCCCGACTTCGCCGAGGTGACCAAGGACGAGCCGGAGCGCTCGCTGGTCGAGGGCCTCACCAAGAGCGGCGGCCGCAACTCATACGGCCGCAAGACCTCGCGTCACCGCGGCGGCGGCGCGAAGCGTCTGTACCGCCAGATCGACTTCAAGCGGCGCAAGGATGGGGTGCCGGCGCGGGTCGCAGCGATCGAATATGACCCCAACCGTACGGCCTACATTGCGTTGCTGCACTACGCCGACGGCGAGAAGCGCTACATCCTGGCGCCGACGCGCCTCACGGTTGGGATGGTCGTGGCCTCCGGCGAGGATGCCGAGATCGCGGTTGGCAACTGCATGTCGCTCGCCAAGATGCCGACTGGCACCGTCGTTCACAACGTCGAGCTGCAGCCCGGTCGCGGCGGCCAGCTCGGACGCTCCGCCGGCGCATCGATTCGGCTGATGGCCAAGGACGGTGACATGGCGACGCTGCGACTGCCCTCCGGTGAAATGCGACTCGTACGCGCGGAGTGCCGTGCCACCGTCGGTGTCATCGGCAACACCGAGCACCAGAACGTCAAGATCGGCAAGGCTGGACGCAAGCGCCACCTCGGCGTGCGGCCGCAGACTCGCGGCACCGCGATGAACCCCGTCGACCATCCGCACGGCGGCGGCGAGGGCTCGACCACGCCCGGCCGTCATCCGGTCACGCCGTGGGGCGTGCCGACGCTCGGCTACCGCACGCGCAAGAAGGGTAAGGACTCGGACCGCTACATCGTCCGTGGCCGCCGGCGCGGGAAGGGCAAGCGATGAGTCGCTCGAGCAAGAAGGGCCCCTACGTGCAGGAGCGCCTGATGGCGCGCATCACTGCGATGAACACCGCCAACACCAAGCAGATGCTGAAGACCTGGTCGCGGACGTCGACGATCTTTCCCGAGATGGTCGGGCACACGATCGCCGTCCACGACGGGCGCAAGCACGTCCCCGTCTTTGTCAGCGAGTCGATGGTCGGTCACAAGCTCGGCGAGTTCGCTCCGACGCGCACCTATCGCGGGCACGCCGGCTCCGGGAAGGTGAGATAGGCCGTGGCCGACGAGAAGAAGACTCCCGGAACTCCCGACGCGGAGAAGCCGGCGCGCACGCGCGCTGCTGCGGCGGCGAAGAAGCCGGCGACAAAGACGGCTGCTGCTGTTGGCGCGAAGCCGACTCGGGCGCGCGCTGCGGCCGCGAAGCCGGTTTCGAAGGCTGCTGCCGAGGCCAAGCCGACGCCCGCGAAGGCAGCGGCTTCAAAGCCGGCGGCGAAGGCAGCTGACGCCAAGCCGACGCGGGCGAGGGCTGCGAGCGCGAAGCCTGCGGCGAAGGGCGCGGCCGAGACAAAGCCCACGCGCGCGCGGGCCGCAGCGAGCAAATCGGCCGCGAAGGCGCCCGCGACCGAGGCTGTCGCCGCGGTCGCAGAGGTTGCAAAGCCCGCTCGGACTCGTGCCGCCGCCAAGGCGCCGACAGGAAAGCAGCCGGCAAAGCGGGCCGCCGCCGCTCCCGTTCGCGCGCCGGCACGTAAGCCGCGACCGGTTGGTCCTGTGACGGTCCGTGCGCACGCGCGCTACGTGCACTCATCGGCCCGCAAGGCACGGCTTGTCTGTAACCACATCCGCGGCAAGTCCGTCCCCGAGGCTCGAGCGCTCCTGGGCTTCGCGCCGCGCGGCGTCGCTGCCGACTGGGCGAAGCTGCTCGATTCGGCGATCGCCAACGCGGAGCACAATCACGAGCTCGTAGGGGACGAGCTCCACGTCACCGGGGTCTACGCCGACGAAGGTCCCACGCTGAAGCGTTTCCGTCCGCGCGCGATGGGTCGCGCGACGCCGATCCACAAGCGGACCAGTCATCTCACAATCATGCTCGGGCCGAAGGAGTAACTGGTGGGACAGAAAGTACATCCCGAGTCGATGCGCGTGGGCTACATCCACGATTGGCAGTCGAACTGGTTCAACGAGCGCCACTTCGCTCAGTTCCTCTACGAGGACATCCAGATTCGCGAGCACATAGTGCGCAAGCTCGCGCACGCTGGTCTGTCGGACATCACGATCAAGAAGGACGCGAACGAAGTCGAGGTCAACATTCGCACCGCGCGTCCCGGCATCGTGATCGGCAAGTCCGGCAGCGAGGTGGATGCGTTGCGCAAGGATCTGCACCGCATCACCGGCAAGCAGATAAAGGTGAACATCCTCGAGATCAAGCGTCCGGAGCTCGACGCCAAGCTTGTCGCGCAATCGATCGCCGAGCAGCTCCAGAACCGCGTTGCCTTCCGCCGGGCGATGAAGCGGGCGCTGACCAGCGCGATGCGCTCAGGTGCCAAGGGCGTCAAGGTCCAGGTCTCCGGACGCCTCGGTGGTGCCGAGATGGCACGCACCGAGGCCTATTCCGACGGTCGCGTCCCGCTGCACACGATGCGTGCCGACATCGACTACGGCTTCTACGAGGCGCGCACGACGTTCGGACGGATCGGCGTGAAGTGTTGGATCAACAAGGGCGAGATCATGCCCGAGGGCTACACCGGCGCCGATCTCACCGACATGAGCGCGCCGGCTCCGCAAGGCAACGAACGCGGCGATCGCGGCGATCGCGGTGATCGCGGTGGCCGTGGCGGTCGCGAGGGCGGGCGCGGACGAGGTGCCGGCGATGCGGGTGGCCCAGGCGGTCCCGGGGGCCGCGGTCGCGGTGGCGGACCGGGTGGTCGCGGCGGTGGTGGCGGCGGTCGCGGTCGCGGTCCCGGAGGAGCCAGCTGATGCTCGCACCGAAGCGCGTCAAGCATCGCAAGCAGCACCGCGGCCGGCGGGGCGGAGTCTCGCGCGGCCAGGTCCGCGTTCAGTTTGGTGAGTACGGCCTCAAATCGCTCGAGGCGGGCTGGCTGACGAACCGCCAGATTGAGGCCGCTCGTATCGCGATGACTCGCAAGATTCGCCGTGGCGGCAAGGTTTGGATCAACGTGTTTCCAGACAAACCGGTGACGAAGAAGCCGGCCGAGACCCGCATGGGCTCCGGCAAGGGGTCGCCTGAGGGCTGGGTTGCCGTGGTCAAACCGGGTCGCGTGATGTTCGAGCTCGCAGGCGTGCCGGAGTCGCTCGCGCGCGACGCGATGCGCCTTGCCGGGCACAAGCTTCCCGTGAAGACCAAGTTCGTATCGCGGGAGGACTGATTGATGGCCGACTCCGCAAGAGACCTCCGCGATATGCCCGACGCTGAACTAAAGGCGCATATCGCGACAGCGCGTAAGGAGATCTTTGGCCTGCGCTTCCAGAACGCGACGGGTGAGCTCGAAAACACGACCGGGCTGCGCGCCAGTCGCCGTGCACTCGCACGTGCCCTCACGATCGCACGCGAGCGCGAGCTACGCGCGCCCGAGAGCGTGGAGAGCTAGCCATGGCCGACGAGAAAGCAGTCGACGGAGAGATTGAGGCCGCCGAGGAGCTGATGGAAGCCGAGGGCTCGCCCGTGACGCCGCAGGAAACTGAGGCCGAGTCGGCGCCCGTTGAGGAGCCGACGGCTGAAGCGCCGGCGCCTGCCGAGGAGTCGGCGCCCGCTGAGGAGCCGCCCGCTGAGGAGCCGGCCGCTGAGGAGCCGGCGCCCACTGAGGAGCCGGCGCCCACTGAGGAGCCCGCGCCCGCTGAGGAGCCAGCAGAGCCAGCAGCTGCGCCAGCGCCGCCGCCTCCAGTCGCCGAGGTGATTCATCCCAAGGAGCGCCGCCGCCGCGCGCGACAACGTACGAGCACGGCGCCTGGGCCCGCACGCACGTCGCAGGAGCGTCAGGCCGAGCGCGACGCGCTTCGCGTCGCCAACGCGAAGGCGCGCGCCCTGCGCCGTGGCAAGGTGCGCGCAAAGAAGCCGGCGAGCACGGCTGAACTGGTCGCGGAAGTTCCGCACGAAGCCGGACGCCAGAAGACGCGTCAGGGCATAGTCGTCTCCGACAAGGCGGCGAAGACGATCACGGTTCGCATCGACACCTCGCGCCAGCACCGCCGCTACAAGAAGATTGTGCGCAGCTCAAAGACGCTGCACGCCCACGACGAGCACAACGATGCCCATGAAGGCGATCTGGTGCTGTTGACCGAAACCCGGCCACTGTCTGCGACGAAGCGCTGGCGACTGTCCCAGGTACTGGAGCGGGCGCGATGATCCAGAACGAGACCAGGCTGCGCGTCGCCGACAACACCGGTGCCCGCGAGATCCTCTGCATCCGCGTCAAGGGCGGATCGCGGCGGCGCTACGCGCACGTCGGCGACATCATCACGGCGACCGTCAAGCATGCGACGCCTCAGGGAACGGTCAAGAAGGGCGAGGTCGTTACCGCGGTGATCGTGCGCACGAAGAAGTCCTTCGGCCGACCCGACGGCACCTACATCGCATTCGACGAGAACGCTGCGGTGATCATCGACGACCAGAACAACCCGCGCGGTACACGCATCTTCGGTCCGGTCGCACGCGAGCTACGCGAGCGGAACTTCATGAAAATCGTCTCGCTCGCGCCGGAGGTCCTCTGATGAAGATCCGTCGCGACGACCAAGTGATGGTGATCAGCGGCAAGGACCGCGGCAAGATCGGCAAGGTGACACGCGTGGATCCAAAGAAGGAGCGCGTCTACGTCGAGGGCCTCAACATGATCAAGCGTCACGAGCGCCCGCGCCAGGTCCCCGGTGCTCAGCGCGCCGAAACTGTCGGCGGCGTGATCGAGCGCTCCGGTCCGATCCACGTGTCCAACGTTGCGCTGCTTGACCCGAAGGACCGCAAGCCGACGCGCGTCGGAATCGAACGCGAAGACGGTCGCCGTCTGCGCGTCGCGCGACGTTCGAAGACGAGGCTTGACTGATGGCCGTGAAGGAGACAGCACGCTTGAAGACGCGTTATGAGACTGAGATCCGGCCGTCACTGCTCGAGCGGTTCGGCTACTCCTCGCCGATGCAGGCGCCAGTCATCGAGAAGATCACGCTCAACATGGGTGTTGGCGACGGTAAGCAGGACTCCAAGGTGATCGATGCAGCGACCGAGCAGCTGGCGACCATCGCCGGACAGCGCCCGAGCGTCCGTCGCGCCCGCAAGTCGATCGCCAACTTCAAGTTGCGCGAGGGCATGCCGGTCGGCGTGTCGGTGACGCTGCGCGGTGAACGCAGCTACGAGTTCCTCGATCGCCTGATGTCGGTTGCGATCCCGCGAATCCGCGACTTCCGCGGGCTCAGCCCGCGCTCGTTCGACGGGCGCGGGAACTACTCAATGGGGGTGCGTGAGCAGATCATCTTCCCCGAGATCGACTACGACGCAGTTGACCAGGTACGCGGTCTCGACATCACGATCACGACCAGCGCCCGCAGTGACACTGAAGCTTTCGCGCTGCTCGAAGCCTTCGGCTTCCCGTTCGCCCACGACGGCCGCCCGCGCCTTCCCGGAGACCCGGAGCCCGAAGCACAGGTACCCGAAGCACCGGCCGCGCCCGCAACAGCCGACGTCAGCGAAGCCGCGCCGGTGGGCGGCGAGGACACGGCCGAGGGCGAGCCCGACGCGGCCGCCGAGCCGGATGGCGCTGCGGAGCCGGACGCCGCTGCGGAACCGGATGCCGCGACCGAGCCGGATGCCGCCGAGACCGAGCCGGATGCCGAGACGGAGCCCGAAAGCGCGGCCGAGCCGGAGGCTGCTGCCGAGGCCGAAAGCGCTACCGAGCCGGAAGGTGCGGAGGCTGTCAGCGACGCGCCGGGACAGCCCGAGGAGGACCTGGTGATCGAGGCGAGCAGTGAAGCAACCTCCGATGCCCCCGCAACGCCCGGCGACGAAACCAACTCAGAGGAGTCTTAGTGGCAAAAACCTCACAACGCGTCCGACAGGCGCGACCAGCGAAGTTCAAGACACGTGCCTACAGTCGGTGCAACCGTTGTGGCCGCGCCCGTGCGGTGTACCGCAAATTTGGCCTCTGCCGTATCTGTTTGCGCGAGATGGCCCACCAGGGGCAGATCCCCGGAATGACGAAGTCGTCCTGGTAGCTGGAGCGTCGCGATGTCAATGACCGACCCGATCGCCGATTTTCTGACAAGGATCCGCAATGCGATTCACGCCTCGCACGAGACGGTGCTGATGCCTGGCTCGCGCCAGAAGTCCGAGCTTGCGCGGATCCTCGCCGAGCAGGGCTACATCGACGCGTTCAGCGTCGAGCCCGCGCTTGGTGCTCCCGGCGAAGTCCTCCAGATCAACCTCAAGTACGACGAGTCGCGCCGCTCGGCGATCTCGGGCCTGCGCCGTGTATCGCGCCCCGGCCGGCGCACCTACGTCGATGCCAAGCACATCCCGCGCGTTCAGGGTGGCATGGGCACGGCGATCGTCTCCACCTCGAAGGGCGTGATGACCGGCCACGAGGCCCGCGCCGCGGGCGTCGGTGGCGAAGTCGTCGCGGAGGTGTGGTGAATGTCTCGCATCGGTAGAGCACCGATCCCGGTGCCGACCGGCGTCGAGGTGACGATCGAGCCAGACCTCGTCAGCGTCAACGGGCCCAGGGGCGCGCTGTCGGAGAGGATCCCGCGCGACATCACCGTCGCCCGTAACGAGGATCAGCTCATCGTGACGCGCCCGACCGACCGTGGCGAGCATCGCGCCCTCCACGGGCTCGTTCGTACGCTTGTCGCCAACATGGTGATCGGCGTCACTGACGGCTACGAGAAACGCCTCGAGATCCAGGGCGTCGGCTATCGCGCGCAGCTGAAGGGACGCGATCTCGAACTCGCGCTCGGCTTCTCGCACCCGGTCAGCGTGCCGGCACCCGACGGCATCGAGTTCGAGGTGCCGCAGCCGACAAGGGTTGTCGTGCGCGGGATCTCAAAGCAGCAGGTCGGCGAGGTCGCTGCGAAGATCCGCAAGCAACGCCCACCCGAGCCCTACAAGGGAAAGGGCATCCGCTACGAGGGCGAGATCGTCGCCCGCAAGGTTGGCAAGCGCGCGTGAGGAGCTGCAGATGTCAGTGATCACCAAGGAAGCGCGGCGGCTGCGCCGGCGTCGGCGCGTACGCGCCAAGGTTTCCGGTACTGCCGAGCGTCCGCGTGTCTCGGTCTTCCGCTCCAATCGTGGGATCTCGGCGCAGCTGGTCGACGACGTCGCGGCGCGCACGCTGGCATCTGTGAACTGGACCGAGCCGGAGCTGCGCACGCTCGCGCCGACCCCGCGCGCGACGCGGGCCGGCGAGCTGCTGGCCGAACGCGCGAAGGCTGCCGGCGTAGCCACCGCGGTCTTCGATCGTGGCGGCTACCGCTACCACGGCCAGGTCAAGGCGTTCGCGGAGGGAGCGCGCGAAGGCGGCCTGGCCTTCTAGGGCCGCTGCTACCCTTCCCCGTTCTTCTTATGCGAATTGATCGAACAGTCAGCTCGGCCGGCCTGGATCTCCAGGAGCGCGTCGTCGAGATAAACCGTGTCGCCAAGGTCGTCAAGGGCGGCCGGCGTTTCTCGTTCACTGCGTTGGTGGTCGTCGGCGACGAGCGGGACATCGTCGGCGTCGGCTACGGCAAGGCAAACGAGGTGCCGCTCGCAATCCAGAAAGGTGTCGAGCAGGCCAAGAAATCGCTCTTCCGGGTGCCCAAGCACGGCTCGACTATCACCCACGAGACGACCGGCGTGTTCGGCGCCGGGCGGGTGTTCCTCAAGCCGGCAGCGCCAGGAGCGGGCGTGATCGCCGGTGGCGGTGTGCGCGCCGTGCTCGAGCTCGCCGGGATCCACGACATCCTCTCCAAGAGCCTTGGCTCGCAGAACCCGATCAACCTCGTAAAGGCGACCGTTGACGGGCTGAAGGGCCTGCGCACGCCGCTGGAGGTGGCGGAGCTCCGCGGTCTCTCGGTCGCCCAGGTGCTGGGCATCGCCGACAAACGCGAAAGCGCAGTCGAGCATCTCGAGCAGACAGAGAGCAAGCCGGCCTCAGCGGAAGCGAGCGCATGAGCCCCGCCCCTAAAACAGCTGCGGCCGCGACCCCCGGCCAGTCGGCCAGCTTGCGTGTCGTCCAGGAACGCTCGCGCAACGGCTCGAACAAGGCCCAGCGCGCGACGCTGCGCTCGCTCGGTCTGCTCCGCATCGGCCACGCCGTGGAGGTCACCGATACCCCCCAGTCGCGCGGCATGCTCCACGCCGTGCGCCACCTCGTGCGCGTCGAGGAAGCGGGCAAGCGATGACGCCCCCCGCGCCACGGGCCAGAAAGACGCCCGCCGCGCCAGAAGCAGGAAAGACGCCCCCCGCGCCCCGGGCCAGGAAGCCGGCGGCGAAGCCGGCCGAGCCCGTCGTCGAGGTAGCGGCGACCGCGTCGCCGCCGGTGGCAAGCGGCGCCGAGCGGATCGGCCTGCATTCGCTCCGCCCAGCCCCAGGCAGTCGCCGTCCACGCAAACGAGTCGGTCGCGGCGAGGGCTCGGGCACCGGCAAGACNNCAGATGCCGATCCACATGCGGATGCGCAAGTTGCGCGGTCCGCAAAAGAAGCAGTCGATGCCTTTCGAGATGTTTCGTACGCACACCCAGCCGGTCAACCTCCGCGACATCGAGGCGCGCTTTGACGCGGGCAGCGAGGTCACGCTTGAGGCGCTCCAGGCGGCGGGCCTCGGCACGCGCAAGGGGATCCCGATCAAGGTCCTCGCGACCGGCGAGCTGACCAAGGGCCTCACCGTGCACGCGCATGCCTTCAGCAAGACCGCACAGGCGCGCATCGAGAGCGCCGGCGGCAGCTGCGTGCTCGTCGATTCCTAGACCCGCGACCGCGGTCGGTCCCTAGACTTCGTTTCGGATGCTCAGCACGATCCTCAGCTCGCTGTCGGTTCCCGACATCCGCAAGAAGATCGGTTTCACGGCGCTGATGCTCGGTCTGTACCGCTTCGGCGCGCACCTGACGGCGCCGGGGATCAACGCCGGCGCCGCGAAGCAGCTCTCGAGCCAGCTCGGCTCTTCGAGCATCCTCGGCTTCCTCAACCTCTTCTCGGGCGGGGCGCTCTCGGAGATGGCCGTGTTTGCGCTCGGGATCATGCCCTACATCACGGCGTCGATCATCCTGCAGCTGCTCACGGTCGTCGTGCCGTCGCTGGAGAAGCTCTCTAAGGAGGGCGAGGTCGGGCAGGCGCGGATCACCCAGTACACGCGCTACCTCACCGTCGGCCTCGCCTTCGCGCAATCGATCGGCTACGTGTTCCTCTTCCACTCGCTCGGCACGTCCAACAACCCGGTAATCACCCACTTCGACCTGCAGCACATCTTCCTGATCGTGATGTCGCTGACGGCGGGCACGGTGCTGGTCATGTGGATGGGCGAGCTGATAACCCAGCGCGGGATCGGCAACGGCATCTCGCTGATGATTTTCGCCTCGATCGTTTCGCGCCTTCCCGGCGCCGCCCAGACGTGGTACACGTCGACAAACCAGGTCTTCAAGGTCGTGTTGCCTTTCCTCGTGCTCGCCGTGGTGGCGGCGGTGGTGTTCGTCCAAGAGGGCCAGCGCCGGATCCCGGTGCAGTACGCCAAACGCGTGATCGGGCGCCGAATGACATCGGGCGGGCAGACCTATTTGCCGCTGCGGGTCAACATGGCGGGCGTCATCCCGGTGATCTTCGCTGCCTCGTTGATGGCCTTCCCGCCAACCGTCGGCCAGCTCTTGCACACGCACTGGTCACAGCAGGTGGCGGACTTCTTCTCACCCAGTGGCTGGCATTACATCCTCGGCGAGGCGCTGCTGATCATCGTCTTCACCTACTTCTATACGGCCGTGACGTTCAACCCTGTCGACCAAGCCGACAACCTGAAGAAGTACGGCGGGTTCATCCCCGGGGTCCGACCGGGTCGGCCAACCGCCGAATTCCTCGACCGTATCCTCGCCCGCCTTACGTTCCCGGGTGCGCTCTATCTGGCCGCGGTGGCGACGCTGCCGGCGGTCGTCTACGCCCGCACCGGGGTGACCTTCAACTTCGGCGGCACCTCGATCATCATCGTCATCGGCGTCGCGCTGGACACGATGAAACAGCTCGAGGCGCAGCTGATGATGCGCAACTACGAGGGCTTCCTCAAAACGTAGTCAGTACGCTTCAGCGGGAGTCGTGCGCCCAAAATGGGCCCGGCGGATAGCGGAGCTCACATGGCCGAACTCAACCTCATCCTGCTCGGACCTCCCGGCGCTGGAAAGGGCACCCAGGCGACGAACTTGACCGCCGACTTCGGTCTGCCGCACATCGCGACCGGTGACATCCTGCGCGCCGCTGTCGCTGGCGAAACCGATCTTGGCAAGGAAGCCAAGCGCTTCATGGATGCCGGCGATCTCGTCCCCGACAGCGTCATCACCGGCGTCATCCTCGAGCGCGTCGCCGAGGACGATGCCCGTGACGGCTTCGTGCTCGACGGCTTTCCGCGCACGGTCGATCAGGCAGACTCGCTCGGCAAGGAACTCGAGGCGCGCGAGCGCCGGCTCACCGGCGTGCTGTTGATCGATACTCCCGATGATGTCGTCATCAAGCGGATCAGCGGCCGGCGCGTGAGCCGCAAGACGGGTCGCATCTACCACGTCGATTTCGACCCTCCGACCCACGAGGGGCGTTGCGACGTCGATGGCTCCGAGCTGATCCAGCGCGACGACGACCGCGAGGAGACGGTGCGCAAGCGCCTCGTGGTCTACCACGAGCAGACCGAGCCGCTGATCGCCTACTACGAGGACCTGGGCCTGCTGCGGCGCATCGACGGTACCCGTTCGCCGAGCGAAGTGCACGCCCACATTCGGGCGACGATCGCGACGCTGCGTCTGGAGGACGAGCTGTGATCATCCGCAAATCGCCGGAGGAGATCGACGCCATCGCGGCCAGCGGCGCGATCCTCGTCCGCACGCTGCAACTGCTCGAACGCCAGATTCGCCCCGGCGTCAGCACGGCCGAACTCGATCAGGCGGCCGAGAAGTACATCCGCTCACAGGGCGCGGTGCCGACCTTCAAGGGATACCGCGGCTTTCCCGCCTCGATTTGCGCGTCGCCGAACTCGATGATCGTCCACGGCATCCCCGGTCCCTACAAACTTTCGCGCGGCGACGTCATCTCACTCGACGTCGGCGTCACCCTCGACGGCTGGGTCGCCGACGCGGCGCGTACGTTCGCGGTCGGCCAGGTCGACGTGCTCGCCTCGCACCTGCTCGATTCGACACAGCGGTCGCTCTTCCGCGGCGTCGAGCAGTGTGTCGTCGGGAACCGCCTCGGCGACGTTTCGCACGCGATCCAGTCGAGCTGCGAGGGCGACGGCGTGGCGGTGGTGCGCTCGCTCGTCGGGCATGGGGTCGGTCGCGACATGCACGAGGACCCGCAGATCCCGAACTTCGGTGCAGCCGGCAGCGGCCCGCGCTTGGCCGAAGGCATGGTCTTCGCGATCGAGCCGATGACGACCACCGGATCGGCCGAGGTGCGGGCCGGAAACGACGGCTGGGCGATCTATTCGCAAGACGGCTCGCTCGCCGCGCACTTCGAATTCACGGTCGCGATCACCCGCGACGGCCCACGAATTCTGACCCCCTGGCACCGAGCCGACGATGAGCAACTCCCGCTTGCTAATATTGGCGGTCGTGCTCCGGTCAGCTAGCCGGGGCCGTTTGTGCGTAACCTGTGGGTGGTAGCGGCGGCCGCAACGGCAGCCAGAGCCAACTCCACGGGCTCATCTGAAAGGTCTCATGAAAGTACGACCGTCGGTCAAGCCGATGTGCGAGAAGTGCAAGATCGTCCGCCGCCACGGCACCGTGCTGGTCATCTGCAAGAACCCGCGCCACAAGCAACGGCAGGGGTAGCTAGCCGATGGCCCGCATTTCGGGGGTCAATCTCCCGCTGAACAAGCGCGTCGAGATTGGCCTCACCTACATCTACGGCATCGGTCGCCCGATGTCCTCGAAGCTGCTCGCAGAGCTCGGGATCTCTCCCGACACCTACGTGCGCGACCTCACCGAATCGGAGGTTGCGCAGCTTCGCGACGCGATCGACCAGCAGCTGACCGTCGAGGGCGACCTGCGCCGCGAGGTTTCGCAGGACATCAAGCGGCTGACCGAGATCGGCTGCTATCGCGGCATGCGCCACCGCCGCGGCCTGCCGGTTCGCGGCCAGAACACCAAGACCAATGCCCGGACCCGTAAGGGGCCCAAGCGCATGCAGGTCGCCGGCAAGAAGAAGGCCGGGAAGAAGTAATGCCGGCACCCAGGCGTCCAGCGCGCGGACGGCGCAAGGTCAAGAAGAACATCCCGATCGGTCAGGCACACATCAAGACCTCTTTCAACAACACGATCGTTTCGCTGACAGACCAGCACGGCAACGTGATCGCGTGGGAGTCCGCCGGCGGCGCCGGTTTCAAGGGCTCGCGCAAGTCGACGCCGTTCGCCGCGCAGGTGACCGCCGACGCCGCCGCCCGCAAGGGCATGGAGCAGGGGTTGCAGAAGGTCGAAGTCTTCGTCAAGGGCCCGGGCTCCGGGCGCGAGACGGCGATCCGCTCGCTCCAGGCCGCGGGTCTCGAGGTGACGGTCGTCAAGGACGTGACGCCACAGGCCCACAACGGCTGCCGCCCGCGCAAGCGCCGCCGCGTCTAGGCAACCCCGCAGCAGCAAACCCGAACAGCAACACCCCCCGAAAACATGGCAAGAGACACCTCCCCCCAGTGCAAGCAGTGCCGCCGTGAAGGCCAGAAGCTCTTCCTCAAGGGAGAGCGCTGCCTGACCGACAAGTGCGGCGTTGAGCGGCGTGCCTATCCGCCGGGGGAGCACGGCCGCGGCCGCCAGAAGCAGAGCGAATATCGCCTCCAGCTGCGCGAGAAGCAGAAGGCCCGTCGCTACTATGGGCTCCTCGAGCGCCAGTTTCGCAACTACTACGAGAAGGCTTCGCGGCAGCCCGGGATCACCGGCGAGAACCTGCTCACGCTGCTCGAGTGTCGCCTCGACAACGTGCTCGTGCGGCTCGGCTTCGCCGCCTCGCGCCGCCAGGCGCGTCAGCTCGTCCGTCACGGCCACTGGACCGTCAACGGCCGCCGCGTCGACATCCCCTCCTACCAGGTCCGTCCCGGCGATGTGATCGCGGTCAAGGCGGGAACCCCCGCCCAACAGGTGATCCGCGATGCGACCGAGCTGACCGGGCAGGTGCCGGCCTGGCTGCAGGCCGATCACGACGGACTCACCGCGAAGGTCCTGCGCAAGCCCGAACGCCGCGAGGTCGCGGCCCCGGTGCAAGAGCAGCTCATCGTCGAGCTGTACTCAAAATAGCTTCCCCTCTTCACACTCTGGCCGGCGCCCGGGCGGGCCTGCGAGCTTTCAGAACACGACGACGTTAGGACCCCGATGCTTGACTTTCAAATCCCCCGGATCACGAGCGAATCCGTCGAGGACAACCGTGGCTCGTTCGTAATCGAGCCCCTCGACCGCGGATTCGGCTACACCTTCGGCAACTCGCTGCGGCGCGTGCTGCTCTCCTCTCTGGCCGGTGCGGCGGTGACGAGCGTTCGCATCGAGGGTGTGGCTCACGAGTTCTCGACGATCAACGGAGTCAAGGAGGACGTCACCGACATCGTGCTCAACCTCAAGGGCATCGTCTGCCGGATGCACTCCGACGCGACCGAGATCGAGGCGGCGCTGGTCGCCACCGGTCCCGGCCGACATCACGGCTGCCGACATCGACCTCCCCGCGGGCGTCGAGATCCTCAACCCCGAGGTCCACATTGCCGACGCTCGACAAGAAGGCCCGGCTCGAGTTCTACCTGACGATTGGCCGCGGCCGCGGCTACCGTCCGGCGGAGGACAACAAGTCCCCGGACCAGCCGATCGGCGTGATCCCGATCGACTCGATCTTCTCGCCGGTGCGACGCGTCGCCTACGCCGTCGAGCAGGCCCGCGTCGGACAGCGGACCGACTTCGACAAGCTCACCCTCGACATCGAGACCGACGGTTCGGTCGAGCCGTCAGGCGGCCCTGCGCGAAGCCGCCGAGCTGCTGATCTCCCAGCTCGCGATCTTCACCGACGAGGACCGCGTCGAGGAGCTCCGCGCCGGCCCGGCCGGCCAGCTCGACGGTGGCCTCGGCAGCGCCGTCGGCACCGTGACGCCGCTGGTGATGCAGGGCGAGGAGTGGGGCATCCTGATCGAGGAGCTCGAGCTCGGCGTGCGCTCCTACAACTGCCTCAAGCGCGCCGGCATCCAGACCGTCGGCGATCTGATCTCGAAATCCGAGGCAGAGCTGAACGCGATCCCGAACTTCGGCAAGAAGTCGATCGACGAGGTCATCGAGACGCTCGAGGCGCGCGGCCTCACCCTCCGTGAAGACTGAGGCTGTAAGGACGAGATGCGCCACCAGAAAGCAAGCGCCACAAGCTCAGTCGCGACGCCGGCGCACCGCAAGTCGCTGCTCGATGAACCTCTCCAAGGAGCTCATCGAGCACGAGCGGATCAAGACGACGCAGGCCAAGGCCAAGGCCGCCGGGCCGGAGGTCGAGAAGCTGATCACGCTCGCCAAGCGCGGCGACCTGCACGCGCGACGCCAGGCGCTGTCGGCGCTCGGCCAGGACAAGTTCGCCGTGCACAAGCTGTTCGAGGTCGTCGCCCCGCGCTACGAGCAGCGCGCCGGCGGCTACACCCGCATCATCAAGCTCGGCCCGCGCCAGAGCGACTCGACGGAGATGGTCTTCCTCGAGCTCGTCGGCTGAACGGCGGCGCCGCGCGCTCGCGCGCAAGCCGTTCTTTGGGTGCGGTGCTGCTTGACGATCCCGTTGCTCTTCGCGACGTAGGCGCGTGGCCGACCACTTCGTCACCAAGCTGACGCTCGCCTACGACGGCGGCGAGTTCACGGGCTGGGCGCGGCAGCCTGGCCAAAGAACCGTTCAGGAGGAGCTCGAGCGCGCGCTCGCCACGATCCTCGGCGAACCGATTCCGACCTCCGTCGCCGGTCGGACGGACGCGGGCGTGCACGCGCTGGCCCAGGTCGCGAGCTACCGCCATGAAGCCCTCGATCCGCGCCGGCTCAATGGCCTACTGCCCCACGACGTCGCGGTGCTCTCGAGCGAGCCGGCGCCGGCGGACTTCCACGCCCGTCACAGCGCCAAGAGCCGCACCTACTGCTACCGCCTCCTCGCCGCGCCCGTCCGCTCCCCTTTCGAGTACGGCCGCGCCTTCCACGTCCCCGGCAAGCTCGACCGCGAGGCCCTGGATGCCTGCGCCGCGGCGCTGATGGGCACGCACAACTTCACCGCTTTCACTCCGACCGAGACCCATCACACCCGTTTTGAACGACATGTCATCCAAGCCGAATGGCGCGATGACGTTTTCTGGATCGAGGCCGACAGCTTCATGCGCCAGATGGTTCGCGTGCTCGTCGGCACGATGCTCGAGGTCGCCGCCGCCAGCCGGAGCTACGAGGAGTTCGCGGCGCTCCTCGATGGCGCTCCGCGCAGCGCGGCCGGACGAACCGCGCCCGCCCACGGCCTCTATCTCGCCTCCGTCACCTACGCTGCGCCGCCGGCCCGCCCCAACGGACCTGAGCGCGGTCGCGGCGTGCGAGGATGATCTCATGCGTCTGATCGGGGGAAGGAGCGGCGCCACCAGGCGCTCGCTGGCGCTCGCCGCTTGCCTGGCTCTCGGGGCGCTGGCTCTAATCGTCACGGCCAGCCGTTCGGCGTCCGCGTCGGCGGCCCCTCCGCTCGGGCGCAGTGTCTCGGCCGCGAGCGGTTTCGCCCCGCTCTCCGTGACCTTCGTTTCACTGCGGCGAGCGTGGGCGCTCGGGACGGCGCCTTGCACGTCCGCCGGCGCCTGTCTCGAGCTGCGCGAGAGTACCGACGCGGGACGCTCGTGGCTCCTCCGCCCGCTTCCCGCCGCCCTCCTCGCGGCCGCCGAGCGCAGGGTCAGCGGCGCCGCGGCCGCGCTCAACGAGGCCACCGACCTCAACGTTCGCTTCGCCGACGCGAGCAACGGCTGGATCTACGGCGGCCTCGCCACGCCGGCCCGCGAGGACGGCTACTCCTATGTCGCGAGCGAGCCAACCCTGTGGTCCACACACGACGGCGGCTCGACCTGGCACGCGCAATCGCTCCATGCCCTGGGGAGCGAAGGGGCGCTGCTCGACGTCGAGACTGCGGCCGGAGAGGTCTACCTGCTCCAGCGAAACGGCGCCGCCACCGTCGAAGTCGAAGTCTCTCCGGTCGCACACGACAGCTGGCGGCGCGCGCGTACCCCGAGCTTGGAAGATCCCGCTGGCGGTGCCGAGCAATCGGGGGCGTTCGTCCTTCAAGGCGCGACCGGCTGGCTCGTCGAGGGCAACGATCGCGGCACGACCGGCAGCGCGCGGCTGACGACGGACGGCCAATGGGTCAACTGGACGCCGCCGTGCGCCGCCGTCGGCCACAGCTTTGCGATCCCCGCGGCCTCGACACCGCGCAACCTCGTCGCGCTGTGCACGATGGGCGGCTTCGCCTACCCGCTGTCGAAGTCCGCTCCGCCCGGCGCCACCCTCGGCTCGGTCTGGCTCTACTTCTCGAGCAACGCCGGCGCGAGCTTCGAGGCTGGTCCCGAGCTCCGGCTTCCCGCGCGGGCGCAGTATTTCGGCGGGCCCATAGCGTCGCCGAGTCCCGGGGTCGTCCTGCTCCCCGACACGGCCCAGAACGGACCGTCAGCCCTGGTCGCGAGCTTCGACCGCGGACTCCACTGGAGCATCGTCTACCACGGCGATGTCGACTACCTCGCCTTCACAAGCCCCAGCCAGGGCTTCGCGATCATCGGCTCGCAGAGCAGCACCGCTACGCGCATGATCATGACCTTCGACGGCGGCCGGCGCTGGCAGGCCGTCACCTTTTGAGCACCTCAATCGCCAATCGGCGGGCTCATCCGCCCGACACCAACTAAGGAGAACATGCCAGACCCAATAGCCGGATCACAGGAGCGCACGCGTGTACTTGCCGATGGCTCGCTGATACCGACCCTCGGCCTCGGCGTATGGCAGGTGCCCGACGGGCCCGAATGTGAAGGGGCTGTCCGTACGGCGCTCGAGCTCGGCTATCGCCACATCGACACCGCGCAGGCCTATGGCAACGAGGCGAGCGTCGGCCGCGCACTGCGCGAGAGCGGCGTCCCGCGCGAGGAGGTCTTCATCACAACCAAGCTCAACCCGCGCAACCGCGATCCGGCGGCCGCGGCCGAGCAGAGCTTGCGGGCGCTCGGCGTCGACCAGGTCGATCTCTACATCGTCCACTGGCCGGGGGGTGGGCCGACCTGGGCCTGGCCGGGGATGGAGGAGGCCCACCAGCGCGGCTACGCGCGCTCGATCGGGGTTTCGAACTTCAGCGTCAGCGAGCTCGATCAGGTGATCGCCATCGCCACCGTCGCGCCGGTCCTCAACCAGGTCCAGTTCAGCCCCTTCGAATACCGGCGGGCGCTGCTTGCGGCCTGCCGCGAGCGTCAGGTCGCCCTCGAGGCCTACAGCCCGCTCGGGACGGGCAGCCATCTCTCCGATCCCACCGTCGCCGGGATCGCGGAAGCGCTCGGACGCACGCCGGCACAGGTCCTACTGCGCTGGTGCATCCAGCGCGAGACAATCGTGATCCCGAAGTCGACGCATCGCGAGCGGCTCGCCGAAAACGCCGAGCTCTTCGACTTCGCGCTGTCAGCGGACGAACTGGCCGCCCTCGACGCGCTCGACCGAACCGGCGGCACCGAGCGTGCGCGCGAGCGCTCCTGGTGGTGAGCTAGGGCTGCGGCGCGTCCCCGCGCTCAACCGCAGGCGCCACCACGCTTAGGCGCTATCGCCTCAGGCGGCTTGCGCAGCGGTGCCGTTTGCCTCATCCGCCCGTTTGCCCTGGGTGCTCGCGGTTGGCCGCAGCAGCGCCGCTGCGCTCACCGCACCGGCAAGCGCCATCAAGGCGCCGACCCTGAAGGCCAGCTCGTAGCCGTGGGTCGTCGCGGTCTGGCTAGCGACTCCGTTGAGCAGCTCTGCGTGCGTGCGCGCGGCGGCGATCGTGCTAAGCACGGCGAGGCCCAGCGCACCGCCCATCAGCCGCGAGGTGTTGACCAGGCCCGAGGCCAGCCCGCTCTGGTGCCCGGGGACACCTTGGACGGCGACGATTGTTGCGGGAACCAGTGACAGCCCCATGCCGATCGCCGCCAGCAGGCCACCGGGGAGCACGTGGGTGAAATAGCTCGAGCCCGGTGTTACGCCGGAGAGCAGGGCGAGACCGGCCGCGGTGAGCGCCATTCCCGTTGTGATCAGTCGGCGCACGCCGACGCGCGCGACGAGCCGGGGCGCGAGTGACGCGGCGGTGATGATGCCGAGCGTCATTGGCAGAAACGCGAAGCCCGTTTCGAGCGCATCCAGGTGGCGTATCTGCTGCAGGTAGAGCGAGAGGATGAACCACATCGCGAATACCGCGAGGCCGAGTAGGAAGACGATCAAGTTGGCTGCCCGCAGCGAGTGCGAGCGGAACAGCCCCAGCGGCATCAGTGGTGCGGTGGCGAAGCGGCCCTCGACCGCCAGGAAGGCGAGCAGCGCGAGCAGGCCGAGCGCAATCGGTCCGATCACCCCCGTCGAACCCCAGCCGTGCGTGTCGGTGCGCACGATTCCGTAGACGACCGCCATCAGGCCGCCCGTGACGAGCAGTGCCCCGGTGGCATCGAAGTTGCGCCGGGCCTCGCTGCGGCGGCCCTCCGGCACGATCGCCGGGGCCAGCAGCAAGACAGCCAGACCGACTGGAACGTTGATCAGGAAGATCGATGGCCAGCCGAGCGTCTGCGTGAGGACTCCTCCGAGCAGCACGCCGCAGGTCGCGCCGATGCCACCGATCGCGCCCCAGATCCCAAGCGCGCGATTGCGTTCGCGGCCTTCGGGAAACGACGTGGCGATGATCGCGAGACTCGCCGGCGAGATGATCGCTCCACCGAAGCCCTGGACGGTGCGCGCTGCGATCAGCAGGCCGCGCGAGGCGGCCAGTGCGCAGGCGAGCGAGGCGAGCGTGAACAGCGCCGTGCCGCCGATGAACACGCGTCGGCGGCCGAGCAGATCCGCGGCGCGTCCCCCCAACATCAAAAGCCCGGCAAATGTCAGCGTGTAGGCGTTGACGACCCACTGCAGCCCGGTGGTCGAGAAATGCAGCCCGCTACGGATCGACGGCAGCGCGACGTTGACGATCGAGACGTCGAGGATCACCATGAACTGGGCGAGGCACACGAGGACCAGCAGCACCCCGGCGCGATCGCGGGTGCGAGCGCGAATGCGACTCTCGATGGTGGCGTTCATCGACGCACCGCGTCGAGCACGTACGCCGCCTCGACGACGGCTGCCCAACGAGCGTCGCTCCAATTGTTCTGGTGTTCGCCGGCTTCCGCTGTGGTGCTTGCGGGCGCGATCAAAGTCTTGGTCATGACAGTGTCTTTCACTTGGTAGTTCGTTAGTACGACGGACATCGTACCATATTGGACGACGATCGGCGTACAATGTTTTTATGAGCCTTCTCCATCCCACCCGCGAGCAGTTGCAGATCGCGCCCGTGCTGCACGCCCTCAGCGATCCGCAGCGCCTGAGCATCGTTCAGAGCCTTGCCGAGGACCCGACGCCCCGGCGCTGTGGCTCATTCGGGCTGTGCGTAACCAAATCCACGCTCACTCACCATTTCCGCGTCCTGCGCGAGGCTGGGGTGATCGAGCAGCACGATGAGGGCACCGCGCGACTGAGCACCCTTCGCCGCGAAGATCTCGAGGCGCGTTTCCCCGGACTGCTCGATGCCATCCTCGCCGGCGCGCACGACCTTCCAACAGTCCTCGCTTAGCGCCGGCGGCAGCCGGCCGGTCCGCCGAGCCGACACCACCAGCCTCCCTACGATCGGCCCCGGGCCCTCATCGGCGTTCGCGCACGACCAGGGCCGCGCCGCGGAATATCCTCACAGCGCGTGCTCGAGGTCCTGCTAACCAACGACGATGGCATCGAGGCCGAGGGCTTGCAGACACTGCGGCGGGCGCTCGTCGAGCTCGAGGATGTCCGCGTCGTCGTCATCGCGCCCGATGGCAACCGCTCGGCGATGGCGCGCTCGATCACGACGCGGCGACCGCTGTGGGTCGCCGAGGTCGACTTCGAAGACGGCACCGTCGGCTACTCCACCGACGGCACGCCCGTGGACTGCGTGCGGCTGGCGAACCTCGGACTGGTCGGCGACTTCAAACCAGGCCTCGTCGTGTCAGGAATCAATCACGGCGCCAACCTCGGCGATGACATCACCTACTCCGGCACCGTTGCCGCGGCGCTCGAGGCCGTCGTGCTCGGCATTCCGAGCATCGCCGTCTCCCAGCAGGCGGCAGGACGCCAACTCGATTACGTCGAGCGCGGTCGCTACGACTTCGCCACCGCCGCCGCGCTCGTCACGCGGCTCGTCGGCTCACCCGACCGGGTGCCGCTGTCGCCGTCGACGCTGCTCAACATCAACGTCCCCGGCGGCGTGCCAGTGGGTATCGAGGTGACCGAGCTCGGCAAGCGCGTCTACCGTGACGAGCTGCGTCTCGACCAGGAGGAGGAGGGCCGGCGGCGCTACTGGATCTACGGCAGCGCGCCGGGATTCGAGGACGTGCCCGGGACCGACCTGGCGGCGGTTGCTGCCGGCAAGATCGCGCTCACGCCAATCCATTTCGACCTCACCCACCGACCGGGGATCGAAGCGCTCGAGCAGCTCGATCTCGAGCGTCTGCTGGCGCCGTGACGAGCACCGAGGATCCTGCGGCGCGCGCCGGCGAGCTGCGTCGGCTGCTGGACTACCACGCCCGCCGCTACTACGTCGAAGACGACCCGGAGATCGGCGACGACGAATATGACGCGCTCTACAACGAGTTGCGCGACCTCGAGGCCGCCCATCCGGAGCTGACGACGCCCGACTCGCCGACGCAGCGCGTCGGCGGTCAGCCCGTCGAGCGACTCGAGAAGGTCCGCCACCTCCAGCCGATGCTCTCGCTCGCCAACGTCCGCTCGGCCGAAGAGCTGCGCGCCTGGGTCGCGCGCATGCGCGCGCACCTCGCGCGCGAGGGGATTGCCGACGCGCAGTTTCGCTTTGTCTGCGAGCCGAAGATCGATGGCCTCGCGATCTCGCTGCTCTACCGCAACGGCGTGTTCGAGCGCGGAGCTACGCGCGGCGACGGCGAGGTCGGGGAGGACGTGACGCACAACCTGCGGACGATCGCCCAGATCCCGCTGGTGGTCGACGGCGCCCCACCTCTGCTCGAGGTTCGCGGCGAGGTCTACATGTCGCTGCCCGACTTCGCGGCGCTCAACGAGCGGCTTGCCGCCGAGGGCCGCTCAACGTTCATGAACCCGCGCAACACCGCCGCCGGCACGATCCGCCAACTCGATCCGGCGCTCGCGGCGGGGCGCCCGCTGTCGATGCTCGCCTATGCGATCGGCACCGTCGAGGGACTCGAGCTCACCGGGCAGTGGGAGGCGCTGGCCTGGCTGCGTGAGCACGGCTTCCACGTCAACAGCGAGATCGTGGCATTGGAGGACGAGGAGGCGGTCGTCGCGCAGTGCCTGGAGTGGGAGCAGCGGCGCGGCGGGCTCGAGTTCGAGATCGACGGCGTTGTCGTCAAGGTGTCGGACTTTGAGCTACAGCGCCGTCTCGGTGCCGCCGGGCGCGATCCGCGCTGGGCGGTCGCCTGGAAGTTCCCACCGACCACGGCCAAGACCCGACTCCTTGCGATCCACTGGAACGTCGGCAAGTTCGGCGATCTGCATCCTTTCGCGGAGCTCGAACCGGTCCACGTCGGCGGCGTAACCGTCAAGCTGGCGACGCTGCACAACGAGGAGGACCTTGCGCGCAAGGATCTCCGCCCCGGCGACGAGGTCATCGTGCTGCGTGCCGGTGACGTGATTCCCCAGGTCGTCTCGCCGGCACCGCACGCCGTCGAGAACCCCGACCGAGAACCGCCGCCACGGCCGCCCGAGCGCTGCCCGGTGTGCGACACGCCGACCGTCAAGCCGGCGGGCTCGGTCTTCACCAACTGTCCCAACACCGCCTGCGCGGGCCGCCAATGGCAGCTGCTGCGCCACTTCGTCTCGCGCGGCGCAATGGATATCGACGGACTCGGCGAAACGCTCGTGGGGACGCTCCTGAACCAGGGACTCGTCCGCAACGCGGCTGACCTTTACGCGCTTGGCGAGGATCAGTTGCTCGAGCTCGAGGGCTTCGGCGAGATCTCCGCGCGCAACCTGATCGCGGCGATCGACGCTTCACGCGAGCGCCCGTTTCACCGCGTGCTCTTCGCGATCGGCATCGAAGAGGTCGGCGGGGTGACGGCACGAAACCTGGCAAGCCAGTTCCGCTCGCTCGACCGGCTGCTGGCGGCAACGCCCGCAGAGATCGAGCAGACGCCCGGCGTCGGCCCGAAAATGGCGGAAGCGATCGCCGCCCAGCTGGCCGATCCGGTGCTCCTTGAGCTGATCGAGCGCATCCGCGCAGCGGGGCTTCGCCTTGAAGAGGATGGTCCGCCACCCGGTGACGGGCCGCTAGCTGAGCTCACCTTCGTGCTTACCGGCACGCTGCCAACGCTCACGCGCGAGCAGGCAAGCGAGCGGATCCTCACGGCCGGGGGCCGTGTGACGAGCACCGTGTCGAAGAAGACCGACTATCTGCTCGCCGGTGACTCGCCTGGCTCAAAGCTCGCAAAGGCCGAGCGACTAGGGGTGGCGGTGCTCGACGAGGCCGCCTTCCTAGCGCTGCTGGAATGAGCCGTGGCTCGCCGGCGGGTCGAGCGCGGCGAGCGCCTCAACGATCTTGTCCTGCGCCTTCTGCGCTTTGGTGACGTCGACGTAGTTCATCAGCAAGGCGAAGGCGAAGCGCCCATCGCACCAGCCCGCGAGGTCTGAGGCGTCGCTGAGGGTCCCGGTCTTTGCGATGCAGTTCCCCTGGGCCGGCGTTCCTATCATCCGCGC
The DNA here is from genome assembly GCA_003133565.1 of Solirubrobacterales bacterium. Lineage (GTDB taxonomy): Bacteria > Actinomycetota > Thermoleophilia > Solirubrobacterales > Solirubrobacteraceae > Palsa-513. The sequence goes on along the minus strand of PKYB01000031.1, from coordinate 16,307 downwards.
CACCAGGGTCCCGGTCTCGCCGTCGACTGGCAGCGCCGCGCGCAGCGCATCGCCAACCCCGGCCAGCGCGCTCACGCCGCCGGGGCTGAGGTCGCGCAGCAGCGTGACAACCTGGACCGGGCTCGTCAAGTCCGAGCGCGAAAGGCCCGAGCCGTCGACGATCTGCGGCGTAATTGACAGGCCGGCAAGGAAATGCAGCACCACCGCCGCCCCCGCGGCCGTGGTCCCGCCGGTGCCAAAGCGCGCGCCCAAGCCCTTGAGGATCATCTCGGCGAAGAGGTTGTCCGAGGGCGTCGCGGTGAGTGCCGCCAGCGTGCTCATCGGTGGCGAAGCGATGCTCGTCAGCAGTCGCGCGCCGCTCGGCGTGGTGCCGGCGACAGAATGCTCGGTAACCGTGACCTTGAGCGCGCGTAGCGCGAGGGCCAGCTCGTGCGCGGCGTGCGCCGGCGGCGAACCCTGCTTGCCGCTGTCGCCGCGATCGAAGCTCAGCGCGCTCAGCTCGCCGACCAGCTCCGGGTCCGGCAGGTAGCCGCTCGCCGGGTCGCCACGGAGGCTGTCGAAATAGGACTCGTCGCCCACGATCGAGCCGTCGACGCGAGTGATGCCGGTGGCCGCGACGAGTTGCGCGGCGAGCGCCGCGACGCTCGTGCCAACGCTGTAGTTCTCCTTGATGTAGCCGCTTGAGCCAAACGTTGGGTCGCCGCCTCCCCGCAGATAGAGGTTGCCGTCCCAGACGCCGCCCGCTTCGAGCGTGCCGACGCCGTAGACGCTCGTCTGGAGCGTGCCGCTCGGACCGAACCGCGCGAGCGCGGTCGAGAGCGTGTAGAGCTTCTCGACCGACGCCGGGTAGCGCGGGACGAGACCGTCGTCGTCGAAGAGCGTCTCGCCGGTGCTCAGGTCGATCACATAGGCGCTGGAATGCGAGCCGACCGATTTCATCGCCTTGGTCATCGTCTTGTCGAGCTTGGCCAGCACGGTCGCGGAGATCGCACCGGTCGCGCCCGTCGTGCCGCCCAGGGCGCTCGACCCGCTCGACCCGCTGGTCCCGCTCGACCCGCCGGGTGCAGCAGAACCACCCGTCGACGCGGCGACGGTCGCGGCGGACCCCAGCACGAGCGCGGCACAGAGCGCGATGATCTTTGCGGACGGTCCGCGAGACACCCGATCAGAGGATAGGCCCCGGACCGGGGGCCAGCGCCAGCAACCGCGCCGACACACTCCGCTACGGCGCTTGACGCAGGAACTCACGTGCCGGCGACGAAGCCGGCACATGAGTGCGAGTTGTGGCGGTAGGTTAGGCCTCCGCCGTCTGGCGAATTATGCCGAGGCGGCTGAGGTTGTCGAGGAACAGAGCCTTGTCGATCCGACCTTGGAAGATCGGGACGCCCATCTCCATGCACTTCGAGATCACTTCGCGGCGTTCGAGGCCTGCTTCACGCGCGAGCTCCGTGGGCGTCAGGTGATTCGCCATCGGTGCGTCCCTCCTGTTTCGTGACCACGAATAGGTATATCGCCTGTGTCAGACACATGCAAGCGCGCCGCCAATAAGTATTTCCTCAGACCGGGTTCTCGATGTCGATGTAGGTGTGCTCGCCGCCGAAACGCTCGGCAAGGTGCTCGCCGAGCGCTCGGACGCCGAACGTTTCGGTTGCGTGGTGGCCCGCCGCGATGAAGTGGATCGCCGACTCGCGCGCGACCGCGCGCGCCCACTCCGCGGGTTCGCCGGTGATGAAAGCGTCGAGACCGGCGGCAATCGCGTCGGTGACGTTGCGCGCGCCACCGCCGGAGACGATGCCGATCGTGCGAATGCGTTGCGGGCCGAACGCAAACGTCAGCGGCTCGCGGCCGGTGAGCGCGCGCAGTCGCTCGGCCAGCTCGCTTGCCGTGACGCCGTCGTCGTCAAACCGCGCCCGCCAGCCGATGTCGCGCCCGGCGACGGCGGCGAACGGCGCCTCGAGCGTGCCGCCGATCCCCGTAGCAATCAGCGCGTTGTTACCGAATGTCGGATGGGCGTCGAGCGGCAGGTGATAGGCGACAAGCGAAACATCGGCGGCCAGCAGCAAACGCAGGCGCTCGCGGTGTCGCCCCACCACGCGGACATCGTCACCCGTCCAGAAAAGGCCGTGATGAGTGAGCAGGAGGTCGGCGTCCGCCTCGAGCGCGCGCTCGAAGAATTCGCTGCTGGCCGAGACGCCTGTCGCGATGCGCTGGACCTCGCCGCGGCCCTCGACCTGAAGGCCGTTCGGGCAGTAGTCGCTGAACGCGTCCGGTTCGAGCAGGCGGTCGAGTTCCAGGAGGATCTCACTGAGCGCCGCCATCGCCGTCACGGTAGCGAACGCGACGGCTGTGGGATACTCGCCAACTTCGTCGGGGCGTGGCGCAGCCTGGTAGCGCGCACCGTTCGGGTCGGTGAGGTCCCCGGTTCAAATCCGGGCGCCCCGATATCAGAGGGCCCTATGTGCGCGTCAGAGCCTCCGTTGTACAGTGACGCGCGATGGCGACGGTAATGCGACGCGTTTGTTGCGTGCTGGCTGCAGTCGTCAGGCCCGACCGCTCGGAGCGCGTGTGTCGAGCCGTCGTCCTTATTGCCCTCGTCGGGGCAGCATGCGCGTTTGCTACGGGCGCGCCCGCCGCCACATCGCCGCCGCGGTGCTTCGGCGCCGCCTCACGCGATCGGCTGCACCGCTGTGAGAACCCCGAGCTGAGGCTCATGGTCGTGCCCACCCCGAGTGCAGCGCTGCTGATCCCCGGTGCTCCGTGTACGCCGATCGAAGCGGTCATCCCGGTGTGCACGTTCGGCGCCGCGAGCGCCGGCGCGACTGCGTCGGTCGCGCTGCTCGGCGACAGTCATGCCGAGCACTGGCGTGCCGCTCTCCAGGTCGCCTCACAAGCACTGGACTGGTCTGCCTACGACGTCACCCACCCCAGCTGTCCCTTCACGAAGGCGATCCTGGCCCAAGGCAACCCGCAGCGCGACGCCTGCATCGATTGGAATCAGGACGTCCTGCAGTGGTTCGACCAGAACCCCCAGATCAGCACGGTCATCACCTCCGATCACCCGGGTCTGGTCATGACCGCGCCCGGCGTGAGCGAGACAGCGGCGCGCGTCGCCGGCATCACCTCCGCGTGGGCGGCGCTGCCGGCGACGGTCAAGCACATCATCGTGATCCGTGACGATCCCCAAATCGACGGGGGCACGCTCCCCTGCGTCACGAAGGCGATCGCCGAGCACGAAGACGCCGGCCTGCGGTGCGCGTTCCCGCGTTCGGGGGCGCTGCATGTCGATCCTGACGTCCTCGCGGCGGAGAAGCTGCACTCGTCGCGTGTACAGATCGTCGACCTCACCAACTTCTTCTGTGGTAGCCGCCTGTGCTACCCGGTGATCGGCGGCGCGCTCGTCTACAAGGACGACTTCGACCACATGACCAGCACCTATTCGACGACGCTCGGGCCATATCTGCTGCGGTCGATCCGCAAGCTGATGACGAGCTGGCACTAGGCCGGCGGGCCCTTGCTGTTCCCGACGATCCAGTTCGCGATCTTCTTTCCGGTGGTGCTCACGATCTCGTGGGCCCTGATGCCGCACCCGCGGGCCTGGAAGCCGTTCATGCTGCTCGCGAGCTACGTCTTCTACGCAGCGGCTGGATGGACGTTCTGCTTCCTGCTCGCCGGCGTAACGCTCGGGAACCAGGCGGCCGCACTCCTGCTGCACCGCACCGAGGATGAACGCCGCCGCCGCGTCATCGTCGGCGTAGCCGTCGCGCTCAACCTGCTCGTCCTAGCGGTCTTCAAGTACTACTCGTTCTTCGTCCAGCAATGGGCCGACGTGTTCCATCATGTCGGGCTCGGAGCGCCGCTGCCGCTGCTGACGATCGCGCTGCCGGTTGGCGTCAGCTTTTACACGTTCCAAGCGATCTCCTATGTGGTCGACGTCAAGCGACGACATGTCGAGCCGGCTTCGCTGATCGACTTTGCCGTCTACCTCAGCTTCTTTCCCCATCTGGTCGCCGGCCCGATCGTGCGGGCGCGCGAGTTCCTGCCGCAACTGACAAGCCCGCGCGACCCCGACCGCGTGGCCGTCAGCTCAGGGCTCTCGCTGATCGCGCTAGGCATCATCAAGAAGGTCGTCATCGCCGACTTCCTCGCGACCGCCGTGGTCGATCCTGTGTTCGCTGTGCCGCAGGCCTACAAGGCGCCGGATGTGCTGCTGGCTGCCTACGGCTACGCGGCACAGATCTACTGCGACTTCTCGGGCTACACCGATATGGCGATCGGGCTCGCGCTGCTGCTCGGATTCATCCTGCCGCAGAACTTTCGCAGCCCCTACCGCGCGACCGGCTTCCGCGACTTCTGGCGACGCTGGCACATGACGCTCTCGCGCTTCATCCGCGACGACCTCTTCATCCCGCTCGGCGGCAGCCGCGGCGGGACCTTGCTGACCTACCGCAACCTGATGATCACGATGGTGCTCGTCGGCCTCTGGCATGGGGCCGCCTGGCCGTTCGTTTTGTGGGGCGCGTTCCACGGGGTTGGCCTGTGCGTCGAGCACGCGATCGGCGGGCGCTTCAAGCTCCCGGGTTGGCTGCGCTGGCTTGTGACCTTTCATCTGATCGTGCTCGGCTGGATCCTCTTCCGCGCCACGAGCCTCGCGAATTTCTGGTTGTTCCTCACGCGCCTCACAGTGTTCGGCCCGGCCACGCTGTGGACGGCGCCAGTCCTGCTCGCGATCGCTGTCGTAGTCGGCTTCCAGCTGCCGCCACCGCGGCTGCTCGAGCGGCTGCAGGGGCGAATCGAGCGCCTGCGTCCGCTGGTTGTGGCCTGCGGCTTGGCGGTCGTCATCGTGGTTGCCGGCGCTACGGTATCCAGCCAGGGCGTGCCACCGTTCATCTACTTCCGCTTCTGAGTCATGGCTGAACCGCGCGACGACAGCCTGATGAACCGTTTCGACGACTTCGGTCTGCGCCGCTTCAAGGCGCGCGACGCGGTCGTGTCGGTGCTCCTGGTTGCCGCCCTGCTCGTCCTTTTCGCAGGCCATTCCGTGCTCAAGGCGGGAGATGAGATGAACCCCGGGATCGGACGCGCGATCGTGGTCGCGGTCGGTCACCCGAGCAGCTGGATCGCTGGCCAGCTACCGCTAGCAAGCGCTGCCCACACGACGACCGCGTTCCTCAACCCCGAGCCGGCGCTGAGCGGGCCGGGGTTCGCCGCCGTGACGAGGGGCGCGCAGGCTTCGACAGTTACGCCGGCGGCCTTCCCGCCGGCGACGATCGGAGCGCGAGCGCCGCCCAAAGTCGCGCTGCACACGCTGCTGGTCACCGGCGACTCGATGTCCGAGCCGCTCGACTCCGACCTCGCCGGCGACCTCATTCCCAAGGGCGTGCACGTAGTCCAAGACCCCCACATCGGCACCGGGATCTCGACGACCTTCATCGTTAACTGGGCCCAGCTGTCGGCCTATCAGGTCAAGCGGTATCACCCGGACGCGATCGTCGTCTTCATCGGCGCCAACGACGGCTTTCCGATGAGCGGACCGAGCGGCCAGCAGGTCTCCTGCTGCGACGCGCAATGGGCTGCGATCTACGCCAACCGCGTCAGGCAGATGGCCAACACCTATCGCCAAGACGGCGCCGCGCACGTTTACTGGCTGACGCTCCCGACGCCCCGTGATGCGGCGCGTGCGAGGATCAGTCGTGTGGTCAACGCGGCGATCGAAGTTGGCGTGCAGCCGTGGGCGGCGCAGGTCAGCGTGATCGACACCGTCCCGATCTTTACCCCGGGCGGTGTCTATCGCGATGCGATGAAGATCGACGGCGTCGAAACGATCGTGCGCGAGTCCGACGGCATCCACCTCAACGCCGCCGGTTCGGCTCTACTGGCGCAGACGGTACTCGCGGCAGTCAGGCGCGACTTCACCGACTAACGACGATCGAGAGCATTGGCAGATGACAGGAAGGTCAAAGAGGACGAGCCGGGCCGAGTGGTACCTGCGCGCCGCCGTGCTGCTCGCGGCGGTCACTGCGCCGCTCGGCGGGGCGTGCGGGGCGAGCGCCAAGCCCACGGCACACCCGCCGCGCACCTGCCCGTTGCCAACCTATCCCGGCCTTGGCTACTTCACTTCGCTTTCGGTCTCGGGGACGACCTGCGCGACGGGCAAGAAGGTCGCGATCGCCTACTACCACTGCCGCCTCAAGCATGGCGGTGTCAAAGGCCGCTGCCCCGGTGGCGTGCTCGGGTTTCGCTGCAGCGTCGTGAGTGACTCGATTCCCACCGAGATAGACGCGCGGGTCACCTGCACCTATAAGCACGAGACCGTGGTGCACACCTACCAGCAGGACACCTGAACCGCCCCCCGGGACGCGGGCTAGTCGGGGAGGGGCGCAGGGATCGCCAACAGTGGCAGCTCGCTGTGCTGTAGCAACGAGTGCGAGAGGGTGCCGACGACGAGCTCGTGCACGCCGCTCAGGCTGCGCGTGCCGGTGACGATCAGCTGCGCGCCAAGAGAGGTGGACGCCGCGACGACGGCCTCCCAGACGGTGGTCGAGAGCTTTGCGCTGTGGGCGGTGGCGATCAAGCCGGCCTGCTTGGCGAGCTTCGCACCCTCGTCAGCAAGGCTGTCCGACTGCTCCTCAGCGCCGGCGTCCGCGGCGGGGATCAGCTCGCCGCCGAGGTAGGGCGCGAGGACCGCGTAGCGGGCGATGATGTGCTCGACGGGTTCCCAGACGTGCAGGACTTTCACGGTTGCACCGGGGAACAGCGCTGCGGTGACGCTGATGGCGTGCGTCGCGTGCTCGGAGCCGTCGTAGCAGAGGAGGATTGTTGGGGTCGCGTCGGTGCTCAACGGTGATCTCCAATCGAGTTGCCTGCGTGGTGTGGCGCTGCGCTCGGGACGTTATCTCAGTCTATATGCGGCTCAAGGCCTGAGACGTCGAACGACTCACAGGTGGTAAAAATACATATTGGACGTGTTACGGAGGTGGACGTAGTCTGATGTCTCCCTCTCCTCCCTGTGCAAAGCCCCCGTGACCGCTCGTTCATATCCCCGGGGGCTTTGCACGTTTAACAGAGCCGCCGTCAGGCTGGCGTGCTCGCTGCAGTGCTCGCGATCGACTGCTCGGCGGCGGCAACGCGCAGGAAGGCATCGCGGACCGCTGAGCGCTCGCCGGCGCGCCAGGCGACCTGCAGCTCGAGCATCGGCGATGGATCGGCGAGCGGCCGGAACGTGACACCCTTGCGCTCGCGCTCGCCGACCGAGGCGGGCACCAGCGAAATCCCATAGCCGCTGGCGACCAGTCCGACGATCGTCTGCATCTCCGTCACCTCGAGCGCGCCGTCGGGGATACCGCCGACATCGCTCATCACGGAGGCCAGCGAGGCGAACAGGCCCGGTGACTCGCGCCGACGCAAGATGACAAACGTCTCGCCGCGAAGATCGGCTGCCCGCACACGCGGCTTGGTCGCGAACGGGTGGGTATCGGGCAGGGCCACGACGAGGCGCTCGCGCTGGATAGCGATGAAATCAAAGATCCCGGCGTTGGCCGGGATCGTGAGCGGCCCGCGAATTACACCGATGTCGATCCGCCCGGCGAGCAGTGCGTCAAGCTGTTCGGTTGTCGGCAGCTCGCGAAGGCCGAGCTCGACGTCGGGATAGCGGGCGCGAAAGTCGCGCAGGATTGCCGGCAGCGTCGGGCTGAGCATCGCTGACCCGACGAAGCCGATCGACAGCGAGCCGAGCTCGCCGCCGGCGACGCGCCGTGCCGTGCCGGCGGCGCGATCGACAGCGTCGAGAATCTCGCGCGCCGAAGCGAGAAAGCTCGCGCCGGCCGGGGTCAGCTCGACGCGACGGCGGTTGCGCTCGAGCAGCGACACACCGAGCTCGCGCTCGAGCGCGCGAATCTGCTGGCTCAGCGGCGGTTGGGAGATGTGCAGGCGGACGGCCGCGCGGCGGAAGTGGAGCTCCTCGGCGACCGCGACGAAATAGCGTAGGTGGCGAAGTTCCACGGTGCGCCAGAGCCTACGCCGAGCCGGCGCCGGTCATGCGCGCGCGCGAGGGTGGAGAATGTAAAAGCGCGCCCTCCCGAGGCGCCGCTTCAGAGATGCCAGCCAACGAGACCAAGCACAAGCCGACCACCGCGCCGCTGGCTCCGGCGAGTGCAGACGCGATTGAGATCTTCGCCGACGTTCTCGCCCAGAGCGAGGAGGAGGGGCTTGGCGATGACTTCTACAGCCGGCTCTGCGAGGGCATCACGCGCTGTACCGCGATGCGCCGCCTGGTTATCTTCCGCTACGACTCGGCGCGTCGCCGGGTGCACGCCGCCGGCAGTTTTGGCGTCGATCTGAGCCTGTTTGCCGACGACTTCTTCAACGTTGAATCGGCGGCGCTCGCCCGCCGTTCGCTCGAAGAAGACCAGGTGCTTGAGATCTCGACCGATCTCGAGAGCCAACTGCCGGCTGACTACATCAAGGCGCTGGGCGCACGGACGGTCGTATGCACGCCGATGTCGGCCCGCGGACGGTGGATGGGCGTGATCCTCGGTGACCGCGGCGGCGATGAGGCGACGCTTACCGACGGCGAGCGAGAGGTGTTGTGGATCCTCGGCAAGATGGCGGCACTGGCCTCGATGGCCCGCGCCGCGACCCGCCAATACGAGCGTGCGGGGCAGCTCGAGGCGCGAATCGACCTCGCGCGCGAGGTGCACGAGAGCGTCGTGCAGCGGCTGTTCGGAGTCTCGCTCGCGCTGTCTGGCGACCACGTGCTCGACGACGAGACACGGCAGCGCTGCGCCGAGGAGATCCAGCGCGCGCTGGGTGAACTGCGCACAGCGATGCAACGTCCGCTAGGCCGCTCGGTCGCGGCGACGAAGACGACGCTGGGCGAAGAGGTCGCGCGGCTGCGCCACGAGCATCCCGACCTCGGCATCGAGCTGGACGGGCCGACCGGGCCCGCGGGGAACGGCGGGCAGCAGGTCGCGATCGCGGTGCCGGCTGAACTCGAACCGCTCGCCCAATCCGTGCTGGCCGAGGCGATCCGCAACGCGCACAAGCACGCTCAGCCGACGAGCGTCGGTGTGCGGACAGAGACGCGCGATGGCACATTCGTGCTCGAGGTGACCAACGACGGCGTCAGCGGTCAGGCCGCCGGGATCGCTGGCATGGGACTCAGACTGGCGGGCTTCGAAGCGCTGCAGGCGGGCGGTTTGCTCGAGTTTGGTGCTCGCGACGACGATCGCTGGCAGGTGCGACTCGTCGTGCCTTACGGCCAGGGCGACCAATGACGCTCGCGAGCGAGAGTGACGCGGGCGGTGTCGGCCCGGGCGCGCTAGGCCCGGCTGAGGAGCTGCTCGACGCTGCCGACTCGCAGACGCGCCTGCGAGTGCTGATCGTCGATGACCACGACGTCGTTCATTGGGGCTTCCGTCTAATGCTCAGCAACCAACCGTGGGTCGAGCGCTGCATCAGCTCGCGCTCAGCTGCCGAGGCCTATGCGCTTGCTGCGCGCTACAAGCCGCACGTGGCGCTCGTCGACCTGTTCATCGGCGAGGAGTCCGGGCCGGAGATTTCCGCCCAGCTGCGTGAGCGCTCGCCTGAGACAAAGGTGCTGTTGATCTCAGGCGCCGGACGGATCTCTCCCGGGGCAGCACAAGCTGCGGGCGCGTCGGGATTCATCCCCAAAGACTGGGGCGCCTCGGACATCGCGCGGGCCGTGCGGATGGTCGGGCTCGGGATGACCGTCTTCCAACCACAGGTAGACGTCGATGGCACGCCGCTCTCACCGCGCGAGCGCGAGGTTCTCGACCTTATCTCCGGCGGCTCGACGAACCGCGAGATCGCGGCGGCGCTGCATCTCTCGCCGCACACGATCAAGGAGCACACCAGCAGCCTCTATCGCAAGCTCGGCGCGCGCAACCGTGCCGACGCGGTCCAGCGCGCGCAGCGTCTTGGGCTGTCCAACTGAGTGCATTGGTGGCGCATCGATGAGCAACCGGGACTGGGCGATTGGGTGCTCATGGCGACGCTAGCCAGCGAGAAGATCGCCGGTGTGGTTGATACAAAGGACAACATCGGGCCGGGCAAACGTCGTCGAGCAGGAGTACACGAGGCGAGGCGGGCCGGCACTGTGGCCGACGATGAGGCTCTCACTCGCCGGTCTAGCCGCCGCGCCGGGATCGCACCCCCCATTTGGGTGGTTGACCCCCCACGTCCGGGGGTGTACGCCGCCTCGCGGTGTACCGCACGCGCGTGATCTGCGTAGCTTTAGTTATGCACGCGAGCATCGCGAGGAGCGATGGCGTCCGCCGTTGAGCACGCCGCCCTCGCGCTGGCCCTGCCGCTGACCGTGCGTGCCGGAATCGTTGGCGTCGGTGGCGCGCTGCCGTCGCGTGTCGTGCAAAACGCCGAGGTGAGCGCGCAGATCGGCGTCACCGAGGACTGGATCGTCAAGCGCACCGGCATCCAGGCGCGGCACTACGCCGATCCGCGCGCCAACCTCGCAGAGCTGGCGAGCGAGGCTGGACGCGCCGCGCTGCTCGACGCGGGCCTCGACGGCTCAGAGCTTGACCTCGTGCTGGTCGCGAGCTGCAGCCAGGACTCTGTGATGCCTAACGCCGCACCGGTCGTCGCCCACGCGCTCGGGGCCGAGAACGCCGGGTCCTTTGACGTCGGCAGCGCATGCACGGGCTTCATCTCCGCGCTGGCCGTTGCCCGCGGCATGCTCCTCACCGGCGCCGCCTCGCACGCCCTCGTTATCGGCGCCGAGATCATGTCGCGCCACGTCGATCCGACGGACCGCAACACGGCGGCGCTGTTCGGCGACGGCGCGGGCGCGGTGGTCTGCTCGACCGGCGCTGCGGGGTCGCTTGGTCCGGTCGTGCTCGGCAGCGACGGCGCCCACGCCGGGCTGATCGTCGCCGACCGCGACACGCAGCTGCTTTCGATGGACGGGCACGAGACGTTCAAACAAGCGGTGCGCAGGCTGGCCGGCGGCACGCAGGCCGCCTGCGAGCAGGCTGGCGTGGCGCTCACCGACATCGACCTCTTCATCTACCACCAAGCAAACGTCCGCATCCTGCAGACGCTCGCCGAGCGCCTGCAGATCGCGCCGGCCAAGGTCTTTGACTGCATCGCGGAGCTCGGCAACACCTCCGCTGCCAGCGTGCCGCTCGCGCTCGCGCAGGCGCGTGCCAAACGCACTCTGCGTGAGGGGATGCGCGTGCTGCTCGGCGCCGCCGGCGCCGGCTTTACCTGGGGAGCTACGGTGATTGAGTGGGGCAAGCCGTGAGTCCTTCTGCGAGCGTCACGCCGGCCGCCGCGAGCGAGCCCCGGGTGTCGGTGCTCGGCGAAGCCCAGCGGCGGCCCGAGGGGTCGTGCGCGCTGGTCACCGGGGCAGGGCGCGGAATTGGCAGGGCGATTGCGCTCGCCCTGGCCGAGGATGGCTGGCCGGTTGCCGTCAACTACCGCAGTAGCGGCGACGCGGCCGCAGCCACCGTGGCGGCGATAGAGGCGGCTGGCGGACGCGCGGTGGCGATCCAGGGCGACGTTGCAGATCCTTCGGTGCCGGCGCAGCTTGTCGAAGCGGTCCACACCCAGCTCGGCCCGATCGCCGTGCTGGTAAACAACGCCGGCTTGCGTGCGGACGGGCTCGCACTGTCGCTCACTGACGAGGACTGGCAGCGCGTGCTCGACACCAACCTCGGCTCGACCTACCGGCTCACGCGCACCGTGCTGCGCGAGATGATCCGCGCCCGCTTCGGCCGCATTGTCAATATCGCCTCTGTGGTCGGCCCGCGCGCAAACGCAGGTCAAGCCAACTACGCTGCGTCAAAGGCCGCCGTGATCGCTTTTACGAAGACGGCGGCGGTCGAGGTTGCGCGGCGCGGTGTCACGGTTAACGCCGTCGCACCGGGTCTGATTGCGACCGACATGACGGAGGACATCCCGACTGCGCTCGGTGAGCGAGTGCCCGCACAGCGCCCCGGTCGCCCGGAGGAGGTGGCGGCGGCTGTCGCCTTCCTCGCCTCGGAGCGAGCTAGTTACATCACGGCTTCCACCCTGTACGTCGATGGCGGGCTTTCCGCCTGATCCCCAGCGAAAGGACCCAGATGGCAGATAGCAACACCGAGCAGATTGAACAGGTCATAACCGATGCACTCGTCACCTTTGGTGCGGAGGAGTCGGCGATCACGCGCGACGCCGAACTCGAAGCCCTCGACGTCGACTCGCTCGACCTGGCCGAGCTGTCGCAGATCATCGAGGAGCGGTTCGGCGTGGAGCTGACGAGCAGCGACGTTGCCGAGATCAAGACCGTCGGCGACGCGATCGACATCGTGGCGGCGCGCGCGCAGTGAACGAAGTAGTCGTCACCGGCCTTGGCGCGGTCACGCCGTTAGGCCTTGGCGCCGCGACGCTGCACGAGCGCTGGGCCGCCGGCGTTTGCGGCATCGAGGACGGCGAGGGGCGCTGCGACGAGTTCCAGGCGACCGACCACTTCTCGGTCAAGGAGGCGCGTCGCGCCGACCGCTTCAGCCAGCTTGTGCTCGTAGCGAGCGCCGAAGCGCTTGCCGACGCCGGTTGGGGTGACGGTCTGCCGCACGACCCGAGGCGGATCGGGGCGATCATCGGTACCGGCATCGGCGGCATCGGCACGATCGAGGCCAATGACCAGATGCTGATCGAGCACGGACCCAAGCGCGTGTCGCCGCTCGCGGTCCCTTTGATGATGGGTAACGCGGGCGCTGCGGCGGTGAGCATGCGCCACCGCCTCAAGGGCCCGAGCTACGGCGTCGTCTCGGCATGTGCCGCCGGCACCCACGCGATCGGCTCGGCGATGCGCGCGATCCAGTACGGCGACGCCACGGCGGTCGTCGCGGGGGGGACCGAGGCTGCGCTCACGCCACTTTCGCGGGCGGCATTCGTCGCCGTTGACGCACTTTCGCCGTCCGGTATCTCGCGCCCCTTTGACCTGCGCCGCGACGGTTTCGTGATGGGCGAGGGCGCGGCGGCGCTCGTGCTCGAAAACGGCGCCGCGGCCCGTGCACGCGGCGCGCGCATTCTCGCTGTGCTCCGTGGCTACGGAGCAACCTCTGACGCATTCCACATCACGGCGCCGCCGGCGGACGGCGAAGGCGCGGCGGCGGCGATCGTGCGCGCGCTCGAAGACGCAGACGTGAGGGCCAGCGACGTGGTTTACGTCAACGCCCACGGCACCTCGACGCAGATTAACGACCGGGCCGAGACGGGCGCGCTGAAGACCGCGCTCGGCGAACACGCTGCCAAGGTGCCGATCTCCTCGACGAAGTCGGCGATCGGACATCTGCTCGGCGCCGCCGGGGCGGTCGAGGCGGTTGCCACGATCCTTGCTTTGCGTGCCCGCCTGCTGCCGCCGACGCTCGGCCTTGAGGAACCCGATCCAGAGCTCGACCTCGATTACATTCCGCAAGTCGCGCGTCCGTTGGAACTCGCACAAGACCAGCGCGCGATCGCGATCTCAAACTCCTTCGGCTTTGGCGGTCACAATGCTGTGCTGTGTCTGGAGGCCACATGAAAGTCCTAACCGACTCACGACCGGAGGAGCGATTGACGCCGCTCGAGCGCCTCGAGGTGCTCTGCGACCCCGACTCACTCCACCTCCTGCGCACCGACGTGCGCTCGCGGCGGATGGGCGAGAAGGCGCGCCCCGGTGACGGCGTGATCGGCGCCACCGGCCGCGTCGACGGTCGACCGGTCGCGGCCTTTGCGCAGGACGCCTCGTTTGCCGGTGGCTCGCTGGGCGAGGCGCACGCCGACACGGTCGTTTCCGTGCTCGCGCTGGCCGAACGCACGCTCGTGCCGGTGATCGGCTTCATCGAGTCGGCGGGCGCGCGGATGCAAGAGGGTCTTGCTGCGCTCAGTGGCTACGGGCGGATCTTCCACCGTCACGTCCAGCTCTCCGGTCGCGTGCCCCAGATCTCGGTGATCTGCGGTGCATCGGCCGGCGGCGGATCCTACGCGCCGGCGCTGACCGACTTCGTGATCATGACCGAGGGCGCGAGCATGTTCCTAACCGGCCCCGGCGTCGTTGAGGCGGTCACCGGCGAGCATGTCAGCGCCGTCGAGCTTGGCGGGTACCGCGTGCATGAGCGCAACGGCGTCTGTCACCTCGTGGCGCCGAGTGATCTCGAAGCCGCCCTACTCGCGCGCGACCTCCTCGACTATCTCCCCCAAAACAGCTCCGAGCCACCGACCCGCTGGCCGATCATCGATCCGCCCGGCTATGCGCCGGATGCCCCGGTGCCGGCCGCCGCACGGCAGGTTTATGACGTTCGCGAGGTCGCACGCGCGTTGCTCGACGGCGGCCGGATGCTTGAGATTTCGCCGCGCTACGCGCGCAACATCCTCTGCGCCTTCGGCCGCCTCGACGGTCGCTCGGTTGGGATTGTCGCGAACCAGCCGCGCTACCTCGGTGGCGTGCTCGACAGCGACGCCTCACAGAAGGCGGCGCGCTTCGTGCGGACCTGCAATCTGTTTCGCATTCCGCTGCTCGTACTGGTCGATACGCCCGGGTTCCTGCCGGGCACCAAGCAAGAACAACTCGGCGTGATCCGTCATGGGGCCAAGCTGGTACACGCGTTCTCCGAGTGCACGGTGCCGCGGGTCACGGTGCTGCTTCGCAAGGCGTTTGGCGGTGCGTTCATCGCGATGAACAGCAAGGACCTCGGCGCCGACTTCGTCTACGCCTGGCCGTCGGCTCAACTCGGGGTGATGGGTGCGCTGCAGGCGGTCGACATCATCAACCGGCGCGAGATCGAGGCCGCCGAGGATCCAGCGCGAGCGCGCGAGGCGTTCGCCGCTACCTATACCGCCGAGCACCTGCACCCAGGGGCGGCGACCGCCGACGGCTACGTCGACGACGTGATCCAACCGGCGGAAACGCGCGACCGCGTCTCGGCGGCTTTCGGGGCGCTGGACTCGGTTCCGCCGCGGCGGCGTCCGCTCGGCAACATTCCACTATGACCAATTCCGTCGAGGGGGCATGATGCTCGACGGCAAGCGGCTGCTGATCACCGGTGTGTTGACGCGCGGCTCGATCGCCTTCGAGGTGGCGCGCCAAGCCCAGGATCTCGGCGCGCAGGTCACGCTGACCAGCTTTGGTCGCGCCAGGCGACTCACCGAACGCGCGGCCAGGGCGCTGCCCATCCCACCCGACGTGCTCGAGCTGGACGTCACCAAGCCCGAGGACCTGGACGCGGTGGCGGCGGAGATCGCGAGCCGCTGGGGCGCGCTCGACGGTCTGCTGCACGCGATTGCCTTCGCGCCGCAGGACGCGCTCGGCGGCGGCTTTCTCGAGACGCCGGTGCAGAGCGCGCTCACCGCGTTTGAGACCAGTGCGTTCTCGTTCAAGGCGCTTGCCGCGGCGCTCGCGCCAGCACTAGCGGCCGCCGAGGGTGGTGGCTCGGTCGTCGGACTGGACTTCGACGCCAGCGTCGCCTGGCCGGTGTATGACTGGATGGGGGTGGCAAAGGCCGCACTCGAAAGCGTCTCGCGCTATCTCGCGCGCGACCTCGGACCGCGAGGCATCCGCGTCAACCTCGTCTCCGCGGGCCCGATCGAGACGATCGCCGCCGGTGGGATTCCCGGCTTTGACGAACTCGCGAGCCTGTGGCGCGCAGGCGCTCCGCTTGGCTGGGACACCCGCGACGCGGCGCCTGTCGGCGCGACGGTCTGTTTCTTGCTGTCCGACTATGCGCGGGCGATCACGGGCGAGATCGTTCACGTCGACGGTGGCTTTCACGCGATGGGGGCTCCGCTGCGGTGAGCGAGACGGTGCTCCTCACAGGAGCGACGGGATTCGTCGGCATGGAGGTGCTCGCGCGGCTGCTCGAGCGCGACGATGTCGAGGTCATCTGCCTCGTCCGGGCGCCCAACCGCGCGGCCGCGGAGACGCGACTTGCCGGCGTCTACGCCCAGCTTTATGACGACCCGCCGGCTTCGATCGCCCGCGTCAGCGCGGTTGCGGGTGACATCACGGTCGATCGGCTTGCGCTCAGCGGGCGAGACCGGGACGAGGTGCTGGCGCGAGTCACCAGCATCATCCATTGCGCTGCGTCGATTTCGTTCGACCTGCCGCTCGAGACGGCCCGCGGGACGAACGCCCAAGGACCGGTGCGAATGCTCGAGCTGGCACGCGTGCTCGCCGATCGCGGACAGCTGCGACGCCACGTGCACGTTTCCACGGCCTATGTCGCCGGCCGCCACCACGGACACTTTCGCGAGGTTGACCTCGACCTGGGCCAGGGCTTCCGCAACACCTACGAGCAGTCCAAGTTCGATGGCGA
>PKYB01000045.1 GCA_003133565.1 Solirubrobacterales bacterium | reverse complement strand
GATCGACAAGCCACGCAGGCTCACATTCGCGAACGGGCTCGCAGGAGATGACGGGGAGCCCATGTCCGGTATCGAGCCGATGACCGGCCATGTCACGTTCGAGCGGGCCGACGGCGGCACCACGATGACCGCGGTCACCCAATTCACCGATGTCGAGCAGATGCAGAAGATGCTGGCCATGGGCATGGAGGAAGGCATGACACTAGCGATCGGCCAAATCGACACCGTGCTCTCACCGGTCCCGGTCTAACTACTCGCTGCGGCTACGGGGTGAAGCCCTAAATCGCGTGCCAGTTGTCGGGAACACGACTCGCAAAACCGGGACGAGTTCGAGGCCCCCGCCACGTCTCACACTTGGCTCTCCACGCGAGCTAGGCTGCGCCGATGCGGATCGTCTCACTACTCCCGAGCGCGACCGACATGATCGCCGAGCTGGGCCTCCTAGACTCGCTGGTCGGCATCTCCGAGGACTGCAACTGGCCGGCGGAGGTCGCCGACAAGCCGCTCGTCGCGCGGACGCAGATCGACGTGTCCACCCTCTCGAGCGCCGAGATCGACGCGGTCGTAAGAGCCACAGCGTCCGCCGGCCATTCGCTCTACACCCTCGACGCGGAGCTGATCGACGAGCTCGACCCGGATCTCGTGATCACCCAGGATCTCTGCGAGGTCTGCGCCGTCTCGAGCGGCGATCTCGAAACGGCCGTCGCGATCGACTGCGAGCTCTACTCGATGAACCCGCGCACCCTCGGCGATGTCGTCGAGAGCGTGATCGCGCTCGCCGCGCGGCTCGGCAAGCGTGATCGCGGCGTCGCCGTGGCCGCCGCGATGCGCACGAAGATCGCCTGCGTGCAGTCCGCCGTAGCCGGTCTGCCGAGGCCGCGCACCTTCGTCGCCGAGTGGATCGATCCGCCCTACTGCGCGGGCCACTGGCTGCCCGAGATGGTCGATGCGGCGGGCGGCACGAACATCCTCAGCAAGCCGGGCGAATACTCCTCCGCGACGAGCTGGGAGGCCGTCCTTGGCGAGGACCCCGAGCTGATCGTGGTGGCGGCGTGCGGCTTCAGCCTCGAGCAGGCGCGCGGGCGTGCCGGCGAGCTCCGCCTGCCGACTCGCACGGTCATCGTCGACGGCGACGCCCATTTCTCAAGGCCGGCGCCGCGGCTGGCGGACGGCGTCCACCAGCTCGCCCATCTGCTCCACCCGGAGCGGATCGCCGACCCGGGCCTCCCCTACGCCGAGCTGCCGCTGATGCTCGCGCCCACCACCTAGAGCGCGCCGCCGCCGAACGGCCACCGTCCGCGCAGGCGTAGTAGGCTGGCGCCGCCGGGCACATATTCCCCGGTCGGTGTAGTCGCAGCGAAGCCGGTGTGATTCCGGCGCTGTCCCGCAACTGTGATGCCCCCGCGGGGGATGAGCCAGGTCGCCTGCCTGCACCGTGCGAACAATGCCCTCGGAGGAAGGGCGGTCCGCGCGGCACTGAGCCGCCGAACCCTCTCCCTTCGCTAACGCGGAGGTCTAAATGATTAGTTTCACCTCACGGCAGCGGCGCCGACCGCCGCTGGCACTCGCTGCCCAAATCGCTGCGATCGTCGCTCTCGCCGGCGCCGGCAGCGCAAACGCCGCGACCAGCCCGGGTTTCCCGGTCACGATCAAGGCGGCAAACGGCACGGTGACGATCCCCAGCCGCCCGACGCGGATCGTCTCGCTCTCGCCGTCAGCAACGCAGGATCTCTTCGCCGACGGTGCCGGCAAGCAGGTCGTCGCGGTCGACTCCTACTCGACCTACCCAGCCGGGGCGCCGGTCACGAGCCTCAGCGGCTACGAGCCGAACGTCGAGGCGATCGCCAAGTACCGGCCGGACCTTGTCGTGATCTACGACGACATCGACAACATCGTCGGCCACCTCCAAAAGCTCCACATTCCGGTGCTCCTCGAGCCGGCGGTGACGAGCCTCGCCGCCGCCTATGCGCAGATCGACCAGCTCGGGCAGGCAACC
Organism: Solirubrobacterales bacterium; assembly: GCA_003133565.1. Classification (GTDB taxonomy): domain Bacteria; phylum Actinomycetota; class Thermoleophilia; order Solirubrobacterales; family Solirubrobacteraceae; genus Palsa-513. The sequence goes on along the minus strand of PKYB01000045.1, from coordinate 646 downwards.
GGACATCTGAGTGCTGCCGAGACGGTCGTGGCAGGCATGAAACACCAGGTGAGCACGATCGTCGCCTCGGTGCCCAAGCCGAAAAAGTCGCTGAGTGTCTACTTCGAGGTCGGCACGGACCCCTATTACTCGGTGAAGTCCGACACCTTCATCGGCCAGGTCGCGCAGCTGTTCGGGTTGCGCAACATCGCCGACGCGGACAAGTCTGCTCCCGCCTATCCGTCACTTTCGGCCGAGTTCATCGTCTCGAGCAACCCGAGCCTGATCGTCCTCGCCGACACGGTCTGCTGCGCTCAGACCGCGGTGACGGTCGACAAGCGGCCCGGCTGGAAGAACATCGCGGCGGTCAAGGATGGAGCGGTTCTACCCGTGAACGACTCGATCGCCTCGCAATGGGGACCGCGCTTCGTCGTCTTCATTCAGGATGTCGCAAACGCCGTCAAGAAACTGGAAGGAGCGGCCAAGTGAGGGGCGCGGGGTTTGGCTGTGGTGGCGGCGACGGTTGACCAGCCGAGTTCTTCACGACGCAAGCTCTGTCCGAGCTGCGCCGCGGAGTACGGCTGCGGCGACGGCGAGCCGGGCTGCTGGTGTGAGGCGGTCGTCCTGGCGCGCGAGACGCTCACCGAGCTGCGCGCGCTGGCTGACG
>PKYB01000023.1 GCA_003133565.1 Solirubrobacterales bacterium | reverse complement strand
AGCATCTTCGGCAGCATTCCGTCTGTCGGGACGCCGAGCAAGGGCGGAACGATCTCGATCGGTTTCCTCACCGGGTCGACGCCGCTGACGATCTTCCCGATCACCGGCGATGCGCAATCGTCGGTCTACACCAGCTTCAGCTTCCAGTACGACTTCTTCGTGCCGCTCTATAACGGACCGGTTGGCGACACGCAGGAGATCGACTACGCGACGAGCATCGGCAAGAAGCCGATCTTCAGCGACGGCAATAAGACCGTCACGATCCCTCTCAACCAGGGTTACAAGTGGGCCAACGGGAAGCCCGTTGATGCCAACGACATGGTCTTTGACATCGACCTGATGAAGGCCGCGGTCAAGGAGAACCCGGCGAACCTGGCGTCCTACTCGCCCGGGCTCTTCCCATCGAACGTCGCAAGCGTGACGGCACCGAGCAAGTACACCGTCGTGATCCACCTGACGCGCGGCTTCAACCCGGGCTTCTTCCTCAATGATGAGCTCGAGAGCGAGGACGCCGGGGTCGAGCCGCTGCCCAGCACCGACTGGAACATTGCCAAGGCGGGCGGGCCGCACCTGGACTACACGGTCCCGGCCAATGCGAAGGCGATCTATGACTATCTCGAGAAGCTGGGCAGCTCGCTGGCGACATTTGGCTCGAACCCGCTGTGGAAGATTGACGACGGCCCGTTCATCCTCAAGACCTTCAATACGACGAACAGTTCTTGGACCGCGACCCCGAACCCCGACTTCGGTGGATCGCCGAAGCCGTCGATTTCGGAGCTCGAAGGCGAGACCTTCACTACTCAGACGGCTGAGCTCAACGCGATCAAGAGCGGCTCGGTCGACATCTCGACGCCGCTTGACCCGACCTACGTCCCGCAGGCAGCCGCGATCCGGTCCGCCGGCTACAGCTTCTTCGGCTATCCGGACCTCGGCTTCTTCGACGCAATTTTCAACTTCAAAGACACGACCGACCACTTCAACTCGGTCATCTCGCAGCTTTATGCGCGCCAGGCGCTCCAGTACCTGCAGAACCAACCGGCCTACGTGAAGGGGATCTACAAGGGCGCCGCGGTTACCGCGTACGGCCCTGTCCCGTCCGCGCCGGCGACCTCGTTCACGCCGACCGACGCGGTCACCCCGCTCTACCCGTACGACCCGGCCAAGGCGGTGGCGCTGCTCAAGAGCCACGGCTGGAACGTTGTCCCGGGTGGCCAGACGACCTGCGCCAAGGCGGGGACAGGAGCCGGTGAGTGCGGTGCCGGAATCCCGAAGGGAACGCCGTTCAAGTTCGTGTGGGTCTACATCCCTGCGGCCGAGGCGCCGGTCGCGCCGCTCACCTCGGAGGCGTTTGGCTCGGAGGCAAAGGCCGCCGCAGGCATCGACATCTCGTTCAGCATCAAGACGTTCAACTTCGCGTTCGCCAACTACAACGACGCAACGCCGGCCGGCGCGAAGTACGTCAACGACTGGGGAGTGAACGACTTCGGCGGTTTTACCGACGACTACTACCCAACCACCAACAGCATCTTCAACATCGGCGGCACCTATAACCAGGGTGCCTACGACGACCCGACTGCCAACACGCTGATCCACAACTCGGTCTACGGCAACAACCCGGATGCAGTGACAGCAGAGGCGTCCTATCTCGCCAAGAGCGTTCCGGCCATTTTCATGCCTAACCAGGACCTGCTGATCGCAGTTAGCAACAAGGTCGGTGGCCCCGCGGACTCGTTCCTCGCGCTGACCGCCTACCAGACGTACCCGCAGTACTGGTACATCAACAAATAGCAAGCGACCGTTCAAGGACGCTGCCGTGAGTCAGATATCGCGCATCGCCGCCGCCGGCTTCGGAGCCGTCGGCGGTCGCGCGATCGGCTCCAGTACTAGCCGCGGACCGGTCCAGTCTTGACCGGCTACATCGTTCGCCGCTGCATAGCTGCGCTCATCATCGCGATCGGCGTCACGGCTGTCGTATACGCGCTGCTCGCGTTCACCGGTGGCAGTCCGGCAGTGGCGGCGCTCGGGACCCACGCGAACAGGTACACGATCGCGGCCTGGAACAAGACTCACGGCTACGACCGACCACTCGTGGTGCAGATCGCGAGCTACATCTCGAACCTCGTCCAGTTCAAGTTCGGCTACTCCTACAAGCAGGGACAGAGCGTCGGAGCCTTGCTGAATGAGAATGCGGGACGCACCGCGTATCTCTCCGGAACGGCTCTCGTGCTGGCGCTCCTGATCGCGATACCGCTTGGCATTGCCCAGGCGGTCAAGCGCAACTCGCCGGGGGACTACATCGCGACGACCGCCACTTTCACGCTGTATTCGATGCCCTCTTTCTTCCTCGGGCTGATCCTGATCCAGATCTTTGCGCTGGACCTGCATGTGTTCCCAGCACTCGTCAGCGACAACGTCACGACCACTTGGGAGGCGGTGACCCACCCGATGCAGCTGACGCTTCCGATCGTGACGCTCGCCGGGCTGACGGTGGCGGGTTTCAGCCGCTACATGCGCTCGTCGGCGCTCGATGTCCTTGCCCAGGACTACATCCGCCTCGCGCGTGCCAAGGGCCTCGCAGAGCGATTCGTGCTGACGCGCCATCTGCTCCGCAACGCCTGCCTGCCGATCATCACGCTCGTCGGCCTATCGATTCCCGGGCTGCTCGCCGGCAACATCATCACCGAGGGGTTGTTCAACTATCCCGGGCTCGGCCTGCTCTTCTTCGACTCGCTCCAGAACCTGGACTACCCGGTCCTGCTCGCCTACACGGTGATCGGCGGCGTTCTCACGGTCATCGGCAATCTGATCGCTGACATTGCCGTGACAGTTGCCGATCCAAGGATCCGTGTTGGCTGAGATCGGCGCGCAGCAGATGGTCGAGGGTATCCCTCCGCTCGGGTCGCCCAACATTCCGACGACCGCGCCCGAGGGTGGCGACGTTCAGATCCTCGCAAGCGGCTGGCGCCTCGCTTTGCGCGAGTTCTTCAGCAACCGGCTCGCGATCGTCGGCCTCGGGGTACTGGTCTTTTTTGTTGTCTTCAGCTTCGCGGGGCCGCTCTTCTACCACACGAACCAAAGCCTGACCAACCCCCTGACGGGCGACCTCGCTCCGAGCTGGGGCCACGTTGTCGGCACCGACGACAACGGCTTCGACGAGCTCGGCAGGATGATGGCCGGCGGACAGACCGCGCTCGAGATCGGCTTCTTCGCGGCGTTTATGGCGACCGTGATCGGAACGCTATACGGGGCGCTTTCCGGCCTTGCGGGCGGGATCGTCGATGCCGTTCTGATGCGCTTCGTCGACATCCTGCTGTCAATCCCGCTCCTCTTCATCGTCCTCGTGCTCGCGACGCGCTACAGCGCGACGGTGGTATCGCAGAGCCTGATCATCGGCCTCTTCTCGTGGCAGATACCGGCGCGTCTTGTCAGGGGCGAGGTCCTGACGCTACGAGAGCGCGACTTCGTCGCCGCCACCCGGATCATGGGCGGGACACAGACGCGACTGATAATTCGCCACCTGATCCCTAACGCGCTCTCCGTCGTGATCGTGAACATCACCTTTCTGATCGCCGACTCGATCCTCTTGATCGCCTATCTCGGCTTCCTCGGCTTCGGCCTCTCCTACCCGATCGCGTCTTGGGGAGACATGCTCGGAAACGCCCAGAACGCGGTCACCAGCGGCTATTGGTGGCTCGTCTTCCCGGTCGGGGGGTGCCTCGTGCTCGTGGTCATGGCCTGCAACCTGGTCGGCGACGCGCTGCGCGATGCGTTCGACGTCCGTCTGCGACGGCGCTGAGGCCCCGGCCTATGACCGTCGCCCTCGAGGTGAAGAACCTCTCCACCCAGATCCGGCTTTCGCGCTCGGTCGTGGAGGCGGTCGGAAACGTCGACTTCCAGATCGATGCCGGCGAGACCCTGGGACTCGTCGGCGAGTCGGGCTCGGGCAAGTCAATGACCGGCCTGTCGCTGCTCGGTCTCCTGCCGAACGGCGGTCACATCATCGAGGGCTCGATACGCATCCAGGGCCGCGAGCTCGTTGGGTTGTCCGAGCGCGAGCTGCGGGCGACCCGCGGCAACGAGATCGCGATGATCTTCCAGGACTCGCAATCCTCGCTCAACCCCACGATGACGATCGGGGAGCAGGTCGCAGAGCCCGTTCGAGTGCATCGTGAAGCCTCGAAGCAGGAGGCACGCGATCGTGCGCTCGAGGTTCTCGAACTGGTCGGACTGCCGCAGCCGCGCGAGCGCCTCGGCAGCTATCCCCACGAGCTCTCCGGGGGTCTGCGCCAGCGCGTGATGATCGCGATCGCACTCGCCTGCGAGCCGAAGATTTTGATCGCCGATGAGCCGACCACGGCACTTGACGTAACGATCCAGGCCCAGATCCTCGCCCTGCTCGACGATCTTGAGGAGCGCCTTGGGATGTCAACGCTCCTGATCACCCACGACATGGGTGTCGTCGCCGGCCGCACCGATCGCATCAACGTCATGTACGCCGGGCGGATCGTGGAAACGGCGCCGACCGGGCGCCTCTTCACCGCGATGCGCCACCCCTACACCCAGGCGCTTCTCGGCTCGATTCCAGGCCTCGAGCAGGACCGCAGCAAGGCGCTGTACACGATTCCCGGACTACCGCCGGACCTTGCCCCTCCGCCCAGCGGCTGCCGCTTCGCCGCGCGGTGTGCGTATGCCACCGAGCAGTGTCGCGAAGAGGAGCCGCCACTCACCGGCAGCGACGGCCACCTGTTCGCATGTTGGCATCCGGTCGATGGGCCGATCGAGCGCCTGCCAACGATCGTTCCGCCTGAAGGCGCCACGCCGCCAGCGGTGGCGAGCGCAAACGGGGGTGGTCATCTACTCGAGCTCAAGGATCTCGTACGGGAATATCCCGTGACCGCGGGGATCATCCTGAAGCGCAAGGTCGACTCGATCAAGGCGGTGTCGGGCGTTACGCTCCACGTCGACGCCGGCGAGACGCTCGGCCTCGTCGGTGAGTCCGGCTGCGGCAAGACCACGCTCGGCAAGCTGATCGTCGGCGGTGAGAAGGCGGATGCCGGGACGGTGGAGCTCGAAGGCAAGCGCATCTTTGAGCTGAGGGGCCGCACGTTGCGCCGCGCTCGCCGTGATCTGCAGATGATGTTCCAGGATCCCTACGCCTCGCTCGACCCGCGGATGCGCGTCCACGCGATCCTGCGGGAGCCGCTTGAGATCCAGAAGATCGGCTCGCGCGCGGAGCAGGATGAGATGATCGCGAACGTGCTGCGCGAGGTGGGTCTCCCGCAGAACGCGGTCGAGCGCTACCCGCACGAGTTCTCCGGCGGCCAGCGTCAGCGAATCGGCCTCGCCCGCACGTTGATGCTCGATCCGAAGGTGATCGTCGCTGACGAGCCGGTCAGCGCGTTGGATGTCTCGATCCGCTCGCAGATCCTCAACCTGATGCGCCGTCTGCAGGCGGAGCGCGGCACGTCCTCCGTGGTGATCTCGCACGACCTCGCGGTCGTCAAGTACCTCGCGGACCGGATCGGCGTCATGTACCTCGGCAAGCTCGTCGAGCTCGGAACCGGCGATGACATCTACCGCCGAGCGGCCCATCCCTACACCGATGCGCTGATCAAGACGATCCCGGTTCCCGATCCGGCGGTCAAGCGGGCGGACGTCGCGATTCGAGGCGAGCTGCCGAGCCCCCGCAACCCGCCGTCGGGCTGTCGCTTCCGCACGCGCTGCCCGCGCGCACAGGACCTCTGCGCCGAGCAGGAGCCGGTGCTCCGCGAGTTCGATCCCGGACACGTCGCGGCCTGCCACTTCCCGTTGCAGACACCGCTGGCCGCGGCCGACACTCCGTCCTAGCACGACCGTAGTTGCGCTCCTAGAGCTGTTACGTTCGGGCGCGATGCGCCGCTGGGGGCTCGCTGTCGTGACGATCGTCGGTGCGCTGGCCCTTCCGGCTGCCGTGGCGGCTTCCTCCAATGGTGACGTCGACCTGCTCCAGGTTCTCGCGGGCCCGCTCGCGCGGGCTGAGCACGGCAAGCTTCACGTGCTCGTCCCGGCACGACTCGCCGCGGGCTTTCCGTCGGCGCATCTCTACGCGTCCGGCGGCCTAAGCGGCGATGGCTACGACATCCAGCTCGGCGCTGCGCCGCACTGCGCCGATTCGCCGGCTTGCTTCGTCGCCGAGTTCGCGGCTGCGGCGAAGGGCAACCTCGACGGCGCGGATCGCGTCTCGCTGACGAAGGGAATCAGCGCGCGCTTCAGCCCGATCGCTTGCGGCGCGTCGTGTAGCCCAGCGAGCATCCGCTGGCGCGAGTACGGCGCGCTCTACACGTTGTGGTTTAGCGGTACTAAGAGCCAGCTCGTCGCGCTCGCCGATGGCGCAATCTCGGCGGGGCCACGGTAGGTGAGCCGCGGCGCGGCCATTCACCCCGTACCCTGATGCGGGGTGGATGTGTGGGCGACTAAACGGAGCTAGGAGCACCGATGGCTGAGGCCGGCAAGACGGACGAGATGCGCCTCGAAGGAATCAACCACATCACCGCGATCACCGGCGATGCACCACGCAACGTCGACTTCTATACACGCGTGCTCGGCCTGCGACTGGTCACCAAGACCGTCAACCAGGACGACCCGAGTGTGTATCACCTGTTCTACGCCGACGAGGAGGGCTCGCCTGGGGCAGACCTCACGTTCTTTGAATATTCCGGTGCGCCGCCCGGCCGGGCGGGCGCCGGAATGGTCCACCGTGTCAGCTGGCGTGTCGATTCGCCCGCCTCTCTCGCGTTCTGGGCCGAGCGTCTCGCCGAGCTCGGCGTGCCGCCGAGCGTCGATGTAGACGCGGTGCGCTTCGCCGATCCGGAGGGTCTTGAGCACGAGTTGCTCGTCCAGGGCGTCGCCGACGGGCCGCTGCGCGCCGTCCACCCGGAGATCCCACCCGAGCATGCCCTGCTCGGATTCGCCGGCGTGCGAGCCTACAGCCGGCATCAGGATGCGAGCCGGGCGCTGCTCACGGATGTCCTTGGTGCCCGCGCGATCGAAGAACACGCGCTCGAGTTGCGGGGCGCGCGGCGTGGCGCAAAGATCGCCTTTGACCCTGCGCCGGAGGATCGGGCGCTCCAGGGCGCCGGCTCGATTCATCACGTCGCCTGGGGCACGACCGTGGCCGAGCACCCGCGCTGGCACGAGCGCGTCAACGCCGCCGGGGTGCACACGACGCCGATCATCGACCGCCACTTTTTTCATTCGATCTACTTCCGCGAGCCCGGCGGCATCCTGTACGAGATCGCCGACGATGGTCCCGGTTTCGCGCACGATCTGCCGGTCAGCGAGCTCGGACGCCAAGTCGTACTGCCGCCTTGGCTCGAGCCGCGCCGAGCGGAGATCGAATCCCGGCTCACACCACTGCCCGACCCGCGGGCCAGCTGGCCCGCTGCCGCGGAATCCCTAGCAGAGCGCCGACCAAGCTCCAAGGTCGAGCCGGTACCATCGGCAACCGTTCGGCGAGATAGCTCAGTTGNNTTCGAGTCTGGGTCTCGCCATTGCGTGCCGGGTGGTGGGGTGCCGAAGTTCCGACGAGGGCGCAACGGTCGATGTTAGGATCGCCACAGGTGGGGGCGCATCGAGCTGACCGGCGCAGGTAGCGACAGCTTCGAGTCTAGCTCCGGTTCACCGGTGCGGGACGATGCGTCGTTGATGACGTTCGTGCGGGCGATCGCGCAGGGCGACCAGGCGCGCGCGGCAGAGTTGCTCGCGGCCGCGCCAGAGCTCGCGGTGACACGCCTCGCGGTCGGCGCGACGAGGCACGGCGCCGACGAGTATCTCTCGACGAGATCGGCCACTACGTATACGCCGGGGACACCGCGCTGCACATCGCCGCCGCGGCCTACGAACCCGACCTCGTGCGGGAGTTGGTTAACGCTGGCGCCGCGGTCGCGGCGGCTAATCGCCGCGGCGCCGAGCCCCTCCACTACGCGGTCGACGGCAGCCCCGGTTCCGCGAGATGGAATCCGGTCGCGCAAAAGGCAACGGTCTTGTGCCTAGTTGAGCTAGGTGCTGACCCGAACGCTGTGGACAAGAACGGGACGACGCCACTGCACCGTGCTGTGCGTAACCGATGCGCGGGCGCCGTCAAGGGGCGGCTCGAGGTGGGAGCGGATCGCCAGGCCACCAACGGGAGCGGTTCCACGCCGATGCAGCTCGCGCGCCAGACAACCGGCCGCGGCGGAACCCGATCGGCTGATGCGCGCCCGCAACAACAGGAGATCCTCCGCCTCCTGCAAGCCCATTACGGTGGCGACGTCTAGCGCCAACAGGGGGCGATCGCGCCCCCTTTCGCCGGCCGGAAGAGCGTCCGAACCTGGTCTCGCTGACGCTCGCAGCGGACGACGCAGCAGCAATCCTGGCTGCGCCGATCGAGACGCTTGTGCCAACCGAGACTCCGGTCGCGTTGCCTCAGCCGGCTCGCTTCGTTCCTAGCCCACCAAAGCAACCTCGTGGCCCAAATCTCCGGTGACGGCCCCTTCCGCCGCGTTTAGCCCACGAGGCCTCTGTCGTGGGCTAAATAGCGATTGATCCTGGCCTTCTCCGAAGCGATGGGTGGCGTGGCACACTCGCGGTCCCCAGCAATCACGGGGCTTTTGGCGATGGCGGCGTCGTCGAATTGGAGTCTCGATCGCGCGCGAATCGTGGTATCCCGAGTTCGAACCTCGGACCCTGCCCGTCGCCCGATGCGGCGACACGAGCCGGTTCGCCGCAGACGACTGCTCCACCCTTCGAAGCAGCAGTGGGTCTGGCGTAAGACTGAACTGCTGCTCAGGACGGATCAAGCGTACGCTCAGCGACAGCCGGGGGTGGGGTTCGCGCACGGTCGATTTGCGTCGGTGCAGGCGAAGGTGATCTGATTCGTTGCGGCGGGTGGACAATTCAGTGATGGAGCAGGTTGTGGCCGGCAGTGATGAGGTTGAGGGCATTCCGGTGCGCTGGGTGGCGCCGGGTGAGAGCGCGAGCGGCGTGGCGTTGTGGCTGACGCACCTTGGTGGCTCGACGGAGCAGGCCGAACCGATGCTAGTTCGCTTGGCTGAGCGCGGTTTGGTCGCGGTTAGTTTCGATCCGCCTGGGCACGGGCGGCGTGGCGGTGGTGCTCCCCCGTGGGAGTTCGCAAGTCGTGTGCTCGCCTCGTTTCGCCAGCGGATGTGGCCGCTGTTGGGGCAGACCGTGCTGGAGTCCTTGCGCGTGCTGGACTGGGCGGATGAGCGGTTCGGTGGTGGCGGGGCGCACGTGGCGGGAGGCGTTTCGATGGGTGGCGATGTCGCGGTCGCGCTGGCAGGCATCGACCCGCGGATCAGTCGCGTGAGCGCTCTTGTGGCTACCCCGGACTGGACGCGACCCGGGATGCGCACACTGGATGAGCGCCGGCAAATAATCGACCAGGGACAGGCAGACAGCTACGCCCGGTGGTGCTTTGACGCGTTCAATCCGATGACTCACCTCGAGGCCTACGACCGCGATGTGGCGATCAGCTTCCAGTGCGCCGCGGCCGATGGGCACGTGCCGGCTGAGGCGGCCGTCCGCTTCCGCGAAGCGTTAACGGAGCGCAACCCGCGAGCCGCGGATCGCGTGAGCGTGGACCTCTACGAAGGCCTGTCGCACTTGGACGGCGCTCGCGACCAGCGACTGTACGCCGCCGCGACCGACTGGCTCACTGCTCGCCCGTCCTGACGCAGCGCGCCGCAAATCGCCTGCTATCAGGCGCTATTCGATCGATTCGCGGGGTTGTCTGAAAATCGTGGTGTCCCCAGTTCGAGTCTGGGTCTCGCCATTAGAGAAGGGCCTGTAAGCGGGCCGGGCTCTGGGCGGGTGCGGACGTTTGGCGTGGCGTTCGTTTAGCCCACGGGCTGCGTCCGTGGCCGAACCGGTCGGCTTCCATGGGATTGAAGCACGAAACGCGCGTCCCTCGGTCACAGCCGGTTGAGCCGACCCGGTTAGCTGGATCGGGCTAGGGTTGCGCTCATGAGCGCAACCCGCGGGCCCTACGACGAAGCCATGGAGCGGGCCGTGGCGCACGCCCGCACGTGGTTGGACACGGTGGGAACTCGTTCGGTACCGCCCCGGACCTCGGTCGCGGAGATTCTCACGAAAATCGGCCCGCTCCCCGCTGAGCCGCTGTCCGCCGCAGAGGTGGTGGACGAGCTCGCGCTACTCGCCGAACCAGGCTTGATGGCGATCGGCTCGGGCCGCTTCTTCGGCTGGGTGATGGGGGGCACACTGCCCGCGGCGCTCGCCGCGGACTGGCTGGTCACCGCCTGGGACCAGAACACGGGAATGTGCTACGCAACCCCCGGGACCGCGGCTATCGAGGAGGCCTCAGGGGAGTGGCTACTCGAATTGCTGGACCTGCCCAGAAGCTCCGCGGTTGGCTTCGCCACCGGCGCGACGACCGCGAACGCGACCTGCCTGGCAGCGGGAAGGCAGGCCGTCCTCGCGGCAGCCGGCTGGGACGTCGAGGCGAATGGATTGGCGGGCGGACCGCCGGTGCGCGTGCTCGTTGGGGATGAGGGCCACGTCTCGGTGGACCTCGCGCTGCGCTACCTGGGGCTCGGAGCTCCGAAACGTGTGGCGGCTGACGCGCAGGGCCGGCTAGAGGTAGAGGCCCTCGACCGGGCACTCAGTGACGCGCCGTCGGCGGTGCCAACCCTCGTTTGCCTGCAGGCCGGCAACCTGCACTCCGGTGCGTTCGACCCGTTCGGAAGTGCCGTCGAGGTGGCACACCGGTATGGCGCCTGGGTGCACGTCGACGGCGCATTTGGGCTGTGGGCTGCGGCCGCGCCATCCCTCCGTTACCTCGTCGACGGGCTGTCGGGCGCCGACTCGTGGGCCACCGACGCGCACAAGACGCTCAACGTGCCCTATGACTGCGGGATCGCCGTCGTTCGCGATCCGGGCCCTCTGCGCGCGGCGATGGGCGCCAGCGCCAGCTACCTACCGACGGACGGGAGCCTGGAACCGTTCGAACGGGTTCCAGAGATGTCCCGCCGGGCACGCGGGGTACCGGTGTGGGCGGCCTTGCGTTCGCTCGGCCGGTCGGGGGTAGCCGAGCTTGTCGCCGGGATGGCCCGAAACGCCCAGGCCATCGCCTCTGGCCTCGCCGCGATCGACGGCGCGACGGTGCTTAACGACGTCGTTTACACCCAGGTGTGCGTGACCTTCGGCGACGACGAGCGCACCCGCGCGGTCACCGCCGCGGTGATCGCGGACGGCACCGCTTGGATGTCGGGGTCGCGCTGGCAGGGCCGGGACGTGTTGCGGGTGTCGGTGAGCAACTGGTCGACCGACGACGACGACATACGCGCCTCAATGGACGCGGTGCGGCGAGCCGTCGCGGCCGTCGGCTGAGCAGGCAATACCGGCCAGCGGGTCTCCCGCCCGTCGTCGCGCAAAGCTGCAACGCGACCCTGGATCGCGGTGGTGTCTGCTTGCGTGGCGAAGCGCTCGCGCGGCGGCAGGACCCGGCGGCACTCCTACGTCGTCGATGCGTTCTCAGCCCAGACGCTGACGCTGCGATGCATGCGATCGCCAGACTGATGAAGTCGACGTCAGTTCTTTACCTGGAAGTCGACAAGCAGATAGCCGGTTGGAGAGGTGACGCTGCGGGTGAGTGACAACCTCTTGCGGCCGGCGTGATCGAAGAGCCTTCGGCCCTGCAGTTGCACGGCTGGGGCGATCACAAGTCGGAGTTCGTCAACTAGGCTCTCCTGGAGGAGCGACTGAGCCAGCGAGATGCTGCCGTGGACCCCGATGTCGCCACCGGACTGACGCTTGAGATCGACGACGAATTGGGCTATACCGCCACCGACGACCGAACTACTAGCCCACGGCTGCTCGAGCGGCGTCGAGGTCACGACGAACTTCTGGACGCCATTGATGAAGGTCGCGAACGGCTCAATGTCACTGCTGGGCCAGAATGCAGCCCAGTCGTCGTAGGTGCGTCGCCCGAGGAGCACGGTGTCTTGGGTGGCGATGACACGGCCGAGGTTCTCTCGCATTATCTCGTCGAAGTCCGTGATGAACTCCATCGGCTCCTCGGCTATCCCATCAAGCGAAAGTAGTTCGTAGACGACTACTTTGCGCACCGCAGGAGCTCCTCGCGTTGGGTTCAATGACGTTGTCCAGATCGACGGCGCGGCTCGCGACACCTTATTGGTGCGAGCGCGACACGGCACGGCTCGTTGGGACGCGAGCCGCCTAGTGCGACTCTGTTCAGCGGTCCTCGACGAGCTCGTAGAGCTTGCCGTCGGGCGCCCGGAAGTGAACGTAGCGCTGCCGATCGTTCTCGGCTGGCTCGTCGACTGCGAGTCCCGCGGCTCGGAGTTCGACGATCGCATCGTCGAGGTCCTCTACACAAAACCCGACGGAACGGTCGGTGTCACCCATGCCATACGGACCGGCGACAGCGAAGTGCGATCCATCGGGGAGTGTGTACATGTCGGCCTCAACACCGCCGATCTGCGTGCGCCTGAGGCCGAGGATATCTCGAACAAATAGGGACATCTCAGCCCGATGCTCCGTCGCAGTTCCCGCAAAGACAAGCCCGAGTATGCGCACGAGAGGAGCCTATGGCATGCATCCATCGACGCCCGTTCTAGAGCGGGCGTGAGACTGGTGCGGTCCTGGCCCCGCGGGAGCTATAGGTGCGCTCGGAGCCAGTCGGCGATGAGGTTCGCTGACGCTACGGGGGCTTCCATGATCGGGTTGTGGCTCCAAGTTTCGGCGACGTGGAGCTGGATCTGCGGCGAGGCGTCCGCGAATCTCTGCCAAGCGGTCTGCCTGAGCTCGCGATGCTCGGGTTGTTTCGCGCAGGCGATCAGCAGCGTCGGGACGGCGATCTGGTGAGCGAGCGCGGGAGTGTCGCGGCTGCGTGCTGCGACGAGCAGGTCGGCCATGCGTTCGGGTGATCGAGGGTCGCGGACCTCGCCATTGACCTCGACCAGTACTTCGCGTAGATATGCCTCTAGCGCTGGCGTGACGCTGCTGTCGAACATCGCGGCTATCTCTTGGATCGCTGTGTCCCAGTCCCGGAACCGCAGGCGGTGCCGCGACAGCCACGCGACCAGTTCGCTTCTGCTCGCGCTCACAGGCGGCTGGCCGAGTTCGACCATCTCGTCGACGCGCAGATACCCGCCGTCGATCAGTACCACTGCACGCAGCTCGACTGGTGGGTCGCTCGCGAGAGCGACGGCCAGATAGGCGCCGAGCGAGTGGCCGACTATCGCCCGGCAGCCGCATTCGCTGATCACAGCGCGTGCCAGCTCGACGAGCCGCTCCGAGGTGCAGGGCTCCAACGGCGGCGAGTCGCCGAAGCCCGGAGGATCGACCGCGACAGCTCGCCCGGGCATCGCCTCCGCGACTGAGGCGAAATAGCCACCGGTCGAGCCGAGGCCAGGCCACATCAGGACACCGGGCTCAGCGAGTCCGCCCCACTCCCGCACCGCGACCCCTTCGACCAGCCGCCGCTTCACGCCACGGACCGTAGCATCGGAGGCCCGCCATGCAACGACCTACGTGAGCGACAGACGGATGCTCGTCGCGCGATGCGAGCGCGGGACTGTCCTCTCCGGCGACGCCTCCATTCCACGGGAGCGATCACACGGCGAGCTCCCGTGGCCGCACAGCGACAACGTCTTTTACTTTGCGATCTCCCAGATGTGACCGCCGGGGTCGCTAAAGCTCGCCGTCCTGACGCCCCATGGCCGATCCATCGGGCCGTTAAGCAATCGCACTCCTCGTCGAGCCAGCTCCTCGCAGGTCGCGTCCACGTCATCGACCGCGATCGTGAACTGGAAGCGCGATCCGCCGTCCGGGCTGGCCACCACTGCGGGCGTAATGAGTCCTGGGGCGGCCTTGATCGTCAGCAGGTTGACGAGCGTATCCCCGAAACGGAAGACCGCCGAGTTCGCGTCCTCGAACACGACAGCCAGTCCAAACACGTCCTGGTAGAAGCGCTTCGCCTCATCCAGATCCTCGACGAACAGAGTGATCGCTGCGATACCACTCGGCGAGAAGCCCATGCCAATACCTCCTGGTCGTAACAGCCCGCACGAGTCTCGCATGAGCCAGCGGTCCGAGCGCTCCGGCCCAACGTTCGAGTCTGGGTCTCACCCCTCGGGGCCGTCCGGCAAATCAACCGGTCCGGGGATCGCTGGGGAACACTCGTCAGTCCCCCCGAGAGTTCGAGTCTGGCACCCCGTGCCCGCCACCGCCCGGCGTCTCGATGCGCAGGCGACTGTCCGGCGCGAGCTCGCCCGTCGCCTTCCCAGGCAGCGGCTCACCGTCGAGGCTGTCGCGACCGCGTGCACCCGCGCCGCCTCCTGCGGCGCCCCGGGGAGCGTGACGGCGCCGCTCGCCGATCAGCGAGAACGTCATCGGTTCGAGCGCTTCGATCTCGCGCAGCACGCCGCTGCCGCCGTTGAAGCGGCCGTTGCCGCCAGTCCCCCGCCGCAGCTCGTAGCGGGTCACACGGAGCGGGTAGGCGCGTTCGAGCGCTTCGATCGGTGTGTTGAGCGTGTTCGACATCGCGACATGCACGCCGCTCGGGCCGTCGCCGTCCGGACACGCTCCCTGCCCGCCGCCGGTCGTCTCGTAGTAGGAGAAGCGGTCGTTGCCGAGCGTCAGATTGTTCATCGTTCCCTGCCCGAGGGCTCGCCCGAACGCCGCGAGGACGAGATCGGCGACGCGCGAGGACGTTTCGACGTTGCCCGCCGCCACGGCTGCCGGCCGGCGTGCGTTGAGCAGGCTCCCTTCGGGCACACGGATGTCGAGCGGCCTGTAGGCGCCGGCGTTCGCGGGCGTCGACGGGTCCGTCAGTACGAGGACGGCGAAGTAGCAGGCCGAATGCGTCACCGCGAGCGGGCAGTTGAGGTTGCCGTCGTGCTGTGCCGCGCTGCCGGCGAAGTCGAGAGTCAGTCGATCACCCTTCACGCTCGCGCGAAGCGCGAGCTCGAGGTCGCCGTTGAGCGCTTCGACGACATCGCGCGCCTCGCGGACTCCGTCCCCGAGTGCCGCGATCGCAGCACGAGCGCGCCGTTCGGCGTAGTCGAGCACTGATCCGAGCGCCCCCGCTAGCCGATCGGGTCCCAGATCGCTCGCCAGCTCGGCGAGTCGCAGGGCGCCGATCCGGTTCGCCGCAAGCTGCGCGCGCAGGTCCGCGCGACGCTCAGCCGGCTGTCGCATTCGGGCGGCCAGCTGCTCGATCGTCGCGTCGTCCAGCGGCTGGGGGGCGATCAAGACGCCCTCCTCCTCGAGCGTCCGGCTGTCCGCGGGCATCGATCCCGCAGTGCGTCCCCCGACATCGGCGTGGTGCGCGCGCGTCGCCGCGAAGCCGATCAGTCGCCCGCCGCGGTGAGCCGGGCTGATCACGGTGATGTCGGGCAGATGGGTGCCGCCGGCGAACGGATCGTTGAGGATCCACGAGCATCCCGGCGCCTGCTCGAACGAGCGGACCGCGGCGACGGCCGCCGGCATCGCGCCCAGGTGCACGGGGATGTGCTCGGCCTGCATCACCATCTGTCCCGCACCGTCGAACAGCGCGCTCGAAGCGTCCCGGCGCTCCTTGATGTTCGGCGAGTGGGCTGCGTGGACGAGTAGCGCGCCCATCTCCTCGCACGCTGCGCGCAGCGCTCCAAGCAGAACCTGTAGCTCGATCGGGTCGAGCGTCGCTCCGGGGCCGTTCATCGCGTCAGCTCCAGCTCGATCGTGCCGTCGTCGTGTAGGCGGCCGGCCCATCCGGGCGCGACAAGCAGCGTCGCCTCGGCGAGGGCGCAGATCGCCGGGCCGTCGATCCGCTCGCCCCGACCCGGACTGCCCACTACCAGCGCCGCCTCGAGCTCGGACCCGTCGATCCAGAGGCTCTGCGTCCCGCGGCGCGCTTTCGTGCGCCTGGCGTGCAGCTCAATCTCCGGCTCCGCGCCCCAGACTGACGCGGTGACGGTGACCAGCTCGACCACCGATTCGTGGTCGCGGTAGCCGTACTCGCGCTCGTGCGCCGCCTCGAACCGCTCGCGTAGCTCTCCCCGCCCGGCATCGGCGGGGGCATCGACCATCAGCTCGAACGACTGGCCGGAGTAGCGCAACGCGTAGCGGACGCGCTCCCGCACGGGCTCGCCCGTGAGC
Organism: Solirubrobacterales bacterium; assembly: GCA_003133565.1. Lineage (GTDB taxonomy): Bacteria > Actinomycetota > Thermoleophilia > Solirubrobacterales > Solirubrobacteraceae > Palsa-513. Next base: position 60,355 of record PKYB01000023.1, on the reverse strand, counting down.
TCTCGCCGTGCCCGCTCGAGCAGCCGTGTGACGTCGGCGGCCTCGAACGCGGCTGTTGCATCACGGCGAGGCGCCGCGGCTGCGAGGCCGAGAGCTGACAGCACGCCGGCGCTCTGCGGGCAGAGAATCCGGCGGATCCCGAGGGCTTCAGCGATCGCCGTCGCGTGCAGGGGCCCGGCCCCACCGAAGGCCACCAGCGCGTAGCGACGCGGGTCAACGCCGCGCGCCACAGTGACCGCGCGTAGCGCTCCCACCATCTCGCGGTCGGCGACGCGCAGGATTCCGCCGGCCGTCTGATGCAGGCTGAGGCCCAGCTCGCGCGCAAGGCCCGCGACCGCTTGCTCGGCCCGTCGGCGATCGAGCCGCACGCCCCCAGCGAGCGTCGCGCCCGCGCCAAGGTGACCGAGCACGACGTGCGCGTCGGTGACGGTGGGCTGCTGCCCGCCGCGCCCGTAGGCCGCGGGGCCCGGTTGAGCTCCGGCGGACAGCGGACCGACCCTCAGGGCGCCCCCGGGGTCTCGCCACGCGATCGAGCCGCCACCCGCTCCGACGGTGCTGATATCGAGGCTCGGCAGGGCGATCGGCCGGCCGGCAACCGTGCGCTCGAGGCTTTCCCTGATCACCCGGTCGTCGATGACGCAGATGTCGCACGAGGTTCCCCCCATGTCGAAGCAGAGCAGGTCCTGGTCGCGACCGCGGCGGGTGAGCAGGCGTGCACCCTGCGCACCACCCGCCGGCCCCGACAAAACCGTCAGAGCCGCGTGCGAAGCCGCAACGTGCGCGCTGGTCAGGCCACCGGAGGACTGCATCACCGCCGGTTGAGGTAGTCCGAGCCGAACGGCCTCTGCGGCGAGTGTGCCGAGATAGCGCCCGAGCGGGGGCGAGAGCGCGGCGTCGACTTCGGTCGTGGCCCCACGCTCATACTCCCGCGGTGTCGCGCTGACCTCGTGCGAAAGCGACACGTGGATGGCGCCGAGCCGTTTGTGCAGAACGCGTCCGACGGCCAGCTCGTGTTGTGGGTGGGCGGCGGCGTGCAGCAGCACGACGGCGATCGACTCGACGTCAGCGCGAGCGATCTGCTCGGCGAGCGCATCGAGTCCCCGCGGCGCGCGCAGTGGCCCACCGGGTCCCATCCGCTCGTCGGCGGCGAAGCGCAGCTCGAACGGGACGAGCGGTGCCGCTTGCGACGCACACAGCCTGTAGAGGTCGGCGCGTGTCTGTCGCCCGAGCTCGATCAGATCCGTGAAACCCGCGGTGGCGACGAGCGCGGTACGTGCTCCGCGGCCCTCGAGTAGCGCATTGGTCGTGACGGTCGTACCGTGCGCAAAGCTCGTGACCGCGCCGGCCGTCGCGCCGGCTTCCGTCAGCACCGCCTCGATCGCCTGCACGACTCCCTCGGACTCATCGCCCTGGGTGGTGGGCGCCTTCGCCGTGTGAAGTCGGCCGTCGGCGCCGGCTAGAACCGCGTCGGTAAATGTCCCGCCCACGTCAACGCCGAGGAGCACGCGCGGGACGTTATTCGTGCGCGCGACCCGGAAGGTTCGCATTCGCGGGCGACGCCGCCGGACCGGGCCATCGGGCTATCGAATGAACTGGGCCGCCGGACCCACATCCGTGGCGATCAGCGTTTGCGCCCGTGTTTACTCGCGGATAGGTCCTCGCCCGGATGTTTCGCCAGCGGGCCCACCGGGGCGGGAGGCTGTTAGGACAAAATTACGGTTCAACCAGAATTCGCGATCTTCCTGTCGGGGCAATACATTGCCCGCATTGTCAACAAGCATGATGTGGTAGGAGGCGTAGTTGTGAGAAGACGAAGAGGCGCAGTATTGAGAAGGCGTACGGGAGTGGCCTTCGCCATATTGGTCGGTGCGGCCGCAGTAAGTGCGTTGGGCGGCTCGTCAATCGCCGCAACGGCGTCGTCGACGCCCACGGTCCAGCTGGTGGCGGGCGTGTTTCCCCAGTCGCTAGATCCGGGGCTCGATTACACGACCCAGGGCGCAGAGACCAATTGGCTCGTCTATACGGGCCTGACCACTTACAAGCACGCGAGCGGCGCTGCGGGAGGGAATCTGATCCCGGGGCTCGCGACCGCGCTGCCGACGATTTCCGACGGCGGCAAGACCTACACCGCGACTCTGCGAAAGGGGCTCGTCTTCTCCAACGGCAAGCCGGTCGTGGCGAGCGACTTCCTCTACACCGTCGAGCGGGCGATCAAGATCCCGTGGGGCGGGTCGGGCGAGTTCATTACGCCCGTGATCGCAGGTGCAACGGCCTACTCAAACGGCAAGGCGAGCACGATCAGCGGCATAACGACCAACAACGCCACGGGCAAGATCGTGATCCATCTGACGGCGCCGTACGGACCGTTTGACAATGTCCTCGCTTTCTCCTCGCTCGGCATCATTCCGAGCGGCTTCCCGATGAAGGTCGAGCCGACCAGCCCGCCACCAGGCGTCGGGCCATACGAGGTCACCAACATCGTCGCCAACCAGTCCTACGACGTGGTGAAGAATCCCCATTGGGCTGCGGAGGCAATCCCTGGCATCCCTTCGGGCTACGACAACGTGGACGTCAAGGTCTCCGCGAATGTCTCAGCGAACGCTCTGGCAGTGCTGAACAACAGCGCCGACGTCTTCGACTGGGCCGACACGATTCCGGGCAGCCTGTTGCCGCAGATCCAGTCGAAGGCGAAAGGCCGCTACAACCTGGTGAACCTCGGCGGCTCGACTTACTACATATTCCTGAACGTCACGGAAAAACCATTCAGCAACCAGCTCGCCCGCGAGGCGGTCGTGACCGGGTTGAACGAGGACGCGATGTCCCGGCTTGGCTCCGGCACGCTTGCGCCGGCCTGTTTCTTCCTGCCGCCGGCCGTGCCGGGTCACCCAACGGGTGCGTGCCCGTACGGCACGCCCGGGACGGGCAACCTGGCCAAGGCCAAGGCGCTCGTCAAGCAGTCGGGCATGGCGGGTCAACCGGTGACGGTCTGGAGCGAGACGCGCGCCCCGCGCCAGCAGTGGATGACCTACTACACGCAGTTCCTGAACTCGATTGGGTTCAAGGCGACGCAGAAGGTGATTGCCGACGCGACGTACTTCACGACGATCGGCGAGTCGAAGACCCTGCATCCCCAGACCGGCTTTGCTGACTGGAACCAGGACTTCCCCAACCCGGTCGACTTCTACGGCGTGCTGCTGGACGGTGCCTCGATCCTTCCGACCGATAACGAGAACTTCGGTCAGACCAACGACCCGCACCTCAACGCCGTGGTATCGAAGCTGGGCACGACGCCGACGACACAACTCGGCAGCGTCGTCTCACAGTGGCAGGCGCTCGATGAGTACGTGGCGAAGAGGGCGTACGTGGCGGTGTTCGGGTACCAGAAGTTCCCGTTCTTCACCTCGGACCGGATCATCTACTCGAAGCTGATCTTCCAGCCGATCTACGGCTGGGACTTCACGTCGTTCGATTTGAAGTAGGAACCCGTCGATGGGCCGGNNAGCTACGCTGGCCCGGCCCCAATCGGGGTCTCGTCATGGCGATCTTCGACCCGAACGACGGCGGGAGTTCGTTCTCGGCACCGCCGGCCGAGTTTCTGCTGGCTGACGTCGAGGAACCGCCGCCTGATGTCGGCGAACTGCCGCCTGGCGTCGGCCCCTACAGCCTGGCGTGGCGTCGCCTGCGACGCAACTGGGTGTCGCTTGTCTTCGGCGGCCTATTCCTGCTGATCGTGGTGCTTTGCCTGCTGGCGCCGCTCTACTCGCACTACGTCGCGCACATCGGACCGGATACGCAGAACATCACCGGCACCGTCAACGTCGGTGGCAAAGCCGAGGACGTCGTCAGCCTGATCGGCATCCCNNTCTACGGCGGGCGCAACTCGCTCGAGATCGGGGTCGTGGCGACACTCTTGACGATGGTGCTCGCGACTATCTGCGGCCTGCTCGCCGGCTACTTCCGTGGCTTCACCGACGGGGTCATTAGCCGCGTGCTCGACGTGATCTGGGCCTACCCCGTGTATCTGCTCGGACTCACGCTCGGCACCGTACTTGAGGTGCATGGCCTGGGCCCATTCCATGGCACGACGCTGCTGTCAACGGCAGTCGTCATCGGCTTCGTCTACATCCCCTACGTGGCGAAGCCGATCCGCGCCCAGGTGCTGGCGCTTCGCGATCGCGAGTTCGTCGACGCGGCGCGCCAGCAGGGGCTCGGCCACGTGCGGATCATGGCGACCGAGATCCTGCCCAACCTTGCGAGCACGATCATCGTCTTCATCCCGCTGATGCTGGCAAACGCGATCCTCACCGAGGCCGGGTTGACCTACCTCGGCGCAGGCGTTCAGCCGCCTAACGCCTCCTGGGGAACGATGATCAGCGATGGCATCGCCGGGATTCCCGCGGCATTCCACAACGTGCTGATCCCGGGGCTCATGCTCGTGCTGGCGGTGCTCTCGGTCAACGTATTCGGCGACGGCCTGCGCGACGCGCTCGATCCGCGGGCCAAGATCCGTTTGGCCAAGGAGTAGGCACGTGGGAGCCCGTTTCTGATGGCACGCTTCCTCGTCCGCCGCCTGTTGGTGATGATCGCGATGCTGTTCGCGATCTCGCTCGTCACCTTCCTCCTGTTCATCGTCGCGCTGCCCAACGGCAACCCCGCGGCGATGATCGCGGGGCGCCTCGCAAACCCCGCCGAGGTCCACCTGATCAGCGTGCGCTACGGCTTCGATAAGCCGATCTGGGTCCAGTACGTCAAGACGATGGCCAACATCTTCGAAGGGAAGGCGTACTCCTACCAGTCGGGCTTCAACGTGCTAGCCGAGATCGGGGCGGGGTTCCCGACGACGCTGTCGCTGACGCTCGGCGCGGGAATCATCTGGTTGCTCACCTCGATCCTCGTCGGCACGCTGGCAGCGATCAAGGCGGGGCGGTACACCGACCGCGTGCTGACCGTGCTGTCGATGGTCGGCGTCTCGATGCCGGTGTTCTTCCTCGGCGCCGTGCTGATCTACTTCCTCGGCTACCAGGAAGGGATCATCCCGCTGTCGGGTTATGTGCCGATCACGCAGAGCCCGACGCAATGGCTCTGGCACCTGGTCGCTCCGTGGTTCACGCTCTCCGTTCTGTTTATTGGGATCTACTCGAGGATCCTGCGTTCGACGATTCTCGACACGATCAACGATGACTTCGTGCGCACCGCCAGGGCCAAGGGCCTGTCCGAACGCCAGGTGCTCGTCCGCCACATCCTGCGTAACAGCCTGATCCCAATCCTCTCGCTGTGGGGTCTCGATCTCGCACAGGTGATCGGCGGCGGCGCGATCTTGACCGAGTCGGTCTACAACCTCCACGGCGTCGGCTACCTCGCATACCAGGCGATCGGTCGCATCGACACCGTCACGCTGATGTCGGTCGTGATGCTCACGGCCCTCGCAGTAGTCGTGCTCGGCGCCCTGACGGAGATCGTCTACGCCTTCCTCGACCCGCGCATCCGACTGCAATGAGCGCCGCTGAACCGCTGCTGGAGGTCAAGGACATGCGCGTCTCGTTCGCGACCGAGGACGGGCTCGTGCGCGCCGTGGACGGCGTCTCGTTCTCGGTTGCCGCGGGGGAGGTTGTCGCGATTGTCGGCGAATCGGGCTCGGGCAAGACCGTCACCGCGATGACGCTGATGGGATTGACGCGCGGCCACAATGCCCGCATCGAGGGCCGCGCGACGATCGACGGCACCGAGCTGCTGTCGGCCTCCGACCGCGAGCTTCAACGTATTCGCGGCGCGACGATCGCAATGGTCTTCCAGGATCCGATGAGCTCACTCAACCCGGTCCAGAAGGTGGGCCACCAGATCGTCGAGCAGATCCGCGCCCACGACAAGGCGATCAGCAAGCGAGAGGCGATGAAGCGCTCCGTTGAGCTGATGGAGCGCGTCGGCGTGCCGAACGCCGCTGAGCGCCTGCGCTCTTACCCGCACGAGTTCTCCGGCGGCATGCGCCAGCGGGTNNACCGCGCTCGACGTGACGATCCAGGCCCAGATCCTGGACGAGCTGCGCACGCTGCGCGAAGAGACCAGGGCCGGAATCATCCTCGTTACGCACGATCTCGCCGTGGTCGCCGACATCGCCGATCGCGTCGTCGTCATGTACTCCGGTCGCGTGGTCGAGCAGGGCACGCTCGACGAGCTGTTCTATGACCCGCAGCACCCCTACACCTGGGGCTTGCTGGGGTCGATCACGCGGATCGATCGCGACAGCTCGCAGCGTCTGCCGGCGATCGCGGGGCTCCCACCATCGCTGCTCCACACCCCCCAGGGCTGCCACTTCAGGCCGCGCTGCCCGCACGCATTCGCACAGTGCACAGAGGATCCTGCGCTCCTCGCACGGATCCCGGGCAACGCCGAGCACGTCGATCGCTGCTGGTTGGAGCTCGAGCAGAAGCGCAAGCTGCGCGTCGTCGGTGACCAGATCGGCCTCGCCAGCCCCGAGCCGGTGATCGCGTGAGCGACGACGTCGACCGGCCGGAGGGGCCGCAAACGGTCCGGGCCGCGAGCGCAAACGCGCCCGGCAACGGCGGCTCGGCGCTGATGGAGGTGGAGCACCTCCGTGTGCTGTTCGCGCTGAAACGCGGCATCATCGTCGACCGCACGATCGGGCACGTACATGCTGTGGACGACGTCTCTTTCACCCTCCGCGAAGGCGAGACGCTCGGGGTCGTCGGCGAGTCGGGCTGCGGCAAGACGACGCTGATCAGGACGCTGGTTCGCCTGACGACCCCCACCGGCGGCGTGATCCGCTTTCGCGGCCGGGACATCACGTCCGCGTCGCGCCGCGAGCTCGAACCGATCCGCCGCCAGATGCAGATGGTCTTCCAGGATCCGCAGGCCTCACTCAACCCGCGCAAGCGCGTCAATCAGATACTCAGCACGCCGCTGCGACTGCGCGGGGTTGCCAAGGACCGGACCGAAGCCGAAACGCAGGAGCTGCTGAGCCGGGTCGGACTCCAAGCCGAGCATCTCAATCGCTACCCGCACGAATTCTCTGGCGGGCAACGCCAGCGGATCGGGATCGCACGCGCGCTGGCTGTCGACCCGAAGCTGATCCTCCTCGACGAGCCGGTGTCGGCGCTCGACGTGTCGATCCAAGCGCAGGTCATCAATCTGCTCGAGGAGCTTCAGGACGAGTTCCGGCTGAGCTACATCTTCGTCGCTCACGACCTCAGCGTCGTACGCCACGTCTCCGACCGCATCATCGTCATGTACCTAGGCAAGCTGATGGAGGTATCGCCTGCCGGCGAGCTGTACGACAAGCCGATACATCCATATACCTCGGCGCTGCTCGGAGCGATCCCGATTCCCGACCCCGCCGAAAACCGCGCACGGGAACGGCCGCTTGTCACCGGCGAGCCGCCGAACCCGATCAACCCGCCGCTCGGCTGCCGCTTCCACACCCGCTGCCCGCGGGCGACCGACGTCTGCGCCCAGGTCGAGCCGCAGCTGACGGAATACGCGGGCGGCCATCTGGCGGCCTGCCACCACCCGCAGAACGTCACCGCCGAGGAGATCGCGGCCGCCGTACGCTCTGACTCCAGTCCAATCAGCTCCGGCACCGACACCCCCGTCGTGCTCGGTTAGCTGGCTAGACGCGCGGACCACTCCGCGCGAACCGCCGAGCGAGGCGTCACTGCTCGTGCAACGCGATCGGCACGCTCAGCGCGGCATCGCTCGCGGCGCCGGCGTGCGCTGCCTCGCTGTGGTGGTGCGCGTAGGCGATTCCGTTGGCGAGCGCGGTCTTCAGGGTGCAGGCTCGACGCGGCGTCTTCCAAGGCAAAATGAGAAGCGCAAGAAAGAGGCCGAGGGCGAACATCCCAGCCGTCCACGTGAACGCCGTGGTGTAGCCGTGAACGGCGGCCGCCGAAGCCACGTCAAGCAGGTGACGGTGGCTCACGGCGTAGCCGGTCGCGGCACTGGCCGACAGCGTGCTCAACAGCGCGAGGCCGACGGAGCCGCCAATCTGCTGCGACGTGTTGACCATCGCGGAGGCAATGCCGGTGTCGTGGACGTCGACGCGGAGCGTGGCGGTTCCGATCGCCGGCGCGAAGATGCACCCCATTCCGAGGCCCAGGATCAGTAGCGACGGAAGGACACCGCTCGCGTAGTTGCTGCCGGGAGTGAGTCGGGTGAGCAAGATCATCGCGATCATGCCAAGCGTCATGCCCGCCATCACAAGCGGCTTTGCGCCGGTGCGCGGCAGCACCTTGGTCTGCACGGTGATCGAGGTAGCAACAAGGACGCCGGTCATCGGCAGGAACGACAGGCCGGTCGTGAGCGGCGAAAAGAGCAGGGTCTGCTGCATGTAGTAGGTCAGAAAGAAGAACGCCGCGAAAATGCCCGCGGCGGAGAGCAGGACCGAGACGTAGGCGCCTCCGCGCCCGCGATCCAGCAGGATGTGTAGCGGCAGCAAGGGGTGCGCGACGCGCTTCTCGATGGCCACGAATGCGCACAGCAGCACCACGCTCGCAGTCAGCGCGATGATCGTGGCGGAAGCAGTCCACGATTGGGTTTCAGCGTTTGAGAAGCCGAAGACGAGCGCGAATAGTCCAGTCGAGCCGGCGAGGAGGCCGTACATGTCGACGCGCGGTCGGTCGGGATCGCTGGCGTTGACGAGCAGGCGCAGCGCAAAGATTGCAGTCGGCACGGCAATGACGAGGTTCACGTAGAGGCACCAGCGCCAGGACAGGACCTGCGTGAGCGCGCCACCGAGCAGCAGGCCCACGGAGGCGCCGCCGCCGGCGATCGCGCCAAAGATCCCAAACGCCTTGGGCCGGTCCGGACTATCGGCAAAGGTCAACGTCAGCAGTCCGAGCGCGGAGGGCGCGAGGAGCGCCCCGAACACTCCCTGCAGCGCCCGCGCGGTCACAAGCATGTCGAAGGACGTCGACAGCCCGCCGATCGCCGACACGATCGCAAAACCACTGAGACCGACGATGAACGTCCACTTGCGCCCGAACAAATCGCCGAGCTTGCCACCCAGCAGGAGCAGACTCCCAAACGCCAGCGCATAAGCCGTGACGATCCACTCCCGGTCACTCGTCGAGAAATGAAGCGCCCGCTGCGCGGACGGCAGCGCGATATTAACGATCGACGAGTCGAGTACCACCATCAACTGCGCGGTGCCCAGCAGCGCGAGGACGGCCCAGCGATTGGGCCCGCTCGGCGCTCCCACGGGAGCAACGCCCATCTGGGCGGGCGCCTCGCTGCCGTCAGGCACGACTGGTCTCCGAGAGTCGGCAGATGCGCACCGCGTCAGGCTCCGCCGTGCGAAGCGCGGCGTCGAAGCAAAACGATCGCTGCAACGATCGCGACTGCCGCGCCAACGATCAGCCATTTTCCCACTCCGACGTCCGCGGCAATGGCAGTGATCGACGGGCCGATCCAGTAGGCGGCAAACCCGATCCCGAGCGCCCACACCAGCGCTGACACGGCGTTCACGGGCACGTAGCGCGACCAGTGCATGTTGTGGATCCCCGCGACCCAGGAAGGTGTGAGCAGCACGGCGACGACACCGTAGCGCGCATAGAAGCGGTCGCCCCGGGCGGTGAGTGCGAGGCGAGCGTGGCGCAGCGGGCCGGGTGCCGTGACGAGGCTCCGGCCACCTCTCATTCCGACGATCCACCCCAACATCCCGCCTACAGTGGCGCCGACCCAGGCGACCGCGACGATCGGCCCGATGCCGAGATGGTGGTGCGCGGCGGCGATGCCGGCGGCGATCAGTGCCGCCTCGCCCGGCCCCGGCGGTCCTGCCCAGCTCGCTCCCGATGCGAGGAGCACGCCGACGTAGTCGATTCCCGGACCCCGCACATGCACATGAAGATGCAGGACCACCGCAACCGTCGAGAGCCGCAGAGCCACGCTGCGCACTCATGCATCGTGACGGTCCGTTCCGACCCGCACAAGGCACTCACCCCAAACGAGGCTTGCAGACTCTGGCGCCGGGAAACTTGTCTCGTGGCATCGTGCACCGGGAGGGCGGACTACTCGACGAAGTAGGGGCCCGAGCCGTCGCCGGCGGAGAAGTAACGGCTGGTGACGGTCTTCTTGCGCGTGAAGAACTCGACCGCATCGCCGCCGTGCGCGTGAAGGTCGCCGAGAAACGAGTCCTTCCAGCCGGAGAAGGGGAAGAACGCGACGGGCGCTGCGACGCCGATGTTCACGCCGATCATCCCGGCCTGCACGTCGTGGCGGTAGCGGCGCACGGCTGCCCCCGACTCGGTGAAGATCGACGTACCGTTGCCGAAACGACTCGCGTTGACGACAGCGATCGCCTCATCGAGGCTCGCAACCGCGACGACGGCGAGGACGGGGCCGAAGACCTCCTCCTGCGCGATCGCCATGTCGGGAGTGACGCCGTCGAGGATCGTCGGGCCGACAAAGTTCCCGGGACCCGAGTCGGCAGCCGCGCCCCGCCCGTCGACGGCCGCGCGCGCGCCAGCGGCGATCGCAACATCGATGGCGGCCCCGATGCGCTCGCGCGCGGCCGTCGAGATGACCGGACCAACGTCGGTCGACGTGTCCATGCCGTCGCCGACCCGCAGGCGCCGCGTGGCGGCCGCCAGCTCCTCCATCAGACGCTCGTGCGCCGCGCCGACCGTGACGACGACCGAGCCCGCCATACAGCGCTGCCCGGCCGCGCCAAACGCCGATCCAATGATCGCCTCGACCGTCCTTTCGATCACGGCATCCGGCATCACGACCATGTGGTTTTTGGCGCCGCCGAGCGCCTGCACCCGTTTGCCCGCGCGCGCTGCGCGCTCGTAAACCAGGCGCGCCACCCCCGCCGAGCCGACGAAGGAGATCGCGTCGATACCGGGGTGGTCGAGCATCGCCTCAACCAGCGGCCGGCCGCCGTTCACGAGGTTCACGACACCTGGCGGAAGGTCGAGCTCGTCGAGCACCTCGAAGATGATCTGCGCCGTCATCGGAACCTGCTCCGAAGGCTTCAGCACGAACGTGTTGCCGCAGGCGATCGCAAACGGCAGGAACCACATCGGAACCATCGCCGGGAAGTTGAACGGCACGATCGCCGCGCAGACGCCGACCGGCTGGCGCACCGTCTCGCAGTCGACGTTTTGCGCGACGTCCTCGAGGATCCGTCCCTGCATCGTCGTCGGCACGGCGCACGCGCACTCGACCATCTCGATCGCCCGGCCGACCTCGGCCCGGGCGTCGCCAAGCGTCTTGCCCATCTCCGCCGTCACCGACCTTGCGAGCTCCTCGCGGCGCTGCCAGAGCTCTTCGCGTAGTCCAAAGAGGCGCCGTGCTCGCTCGATCACGCTCACCGCGCGCCACGCCGGCAGCGCCGCGCGCGCGGCCCGCACAGCTTCGTCGAGCTCATTGCGGCCCGATAACGGTACGCGGGCGAGCAGCTCGCCGGTTGCCGGATTGTTGACGTCGAGAACGTCGCCTGCGGCGACGGCCGTCCACCGCCCGCCGACGTAGTTGCCGAGCATCCGGGGCGTCGTCGAGCTGACCGCGGTCATGCTCGCGAGGGTACTCCTCGAGCCCCGAGCGACAACGCCCGCATGGCCTGGCCGCGGCGTGCGAGACTTTTCGCCGTGCCCGAACCATCAACGAGCGGTCGCTGTGGCTGTGGCGGTGTGCGCTTCGAGCTGACTGAGCCGGTCCACGAGGCCGGCTACTGCCACTGCACTCGCTGCCAGCGGCGGACCGGAACAGCAGCCTCAGCGCAGGCGCGCATCGACGGCACCACCTTCCGGCTGCTCGCCGGCGAGGACCTCGTCACGGGTTGGCGCCACCCGGACGGAGGCTTCGAGAAGTGCTTCTGCCGCGTCTGCGGCTCGCACCTGTTCAGCCGCAACCCGGACGACCCGGCGCAGATGAGCGTACGGATGGGTGCGTTCGACGGCGATCCGGGCGTGCGCCCTACCTTCCGTGCCTTCGTCGACTACGCCGCGCCTTGGGAGCCGATCCCCGACGATGGGCTCGAGCGCTTCACCGAGCGCAAGGCGCGCAGCTGACACGAAGGCCGATGCGTGAAAGCGAGACGGATCTCTTCAACGGCCTCGGGAGTCCCACCTCGAGGCCGAGCGTGACGTGACGGCACCTGACCGCGGCGCGCGGGTCGACCCTCCAGCAGTCACCCCTGCAGTCGCAACGAGCGCACACACGGTTCCCCCCGCGCCCGGAGTTGAAAACAACGACCACGCCAGGCAGGGCTTCCGGGCGGCGTTTGGCTCGCTCCAGGTTCCGGTTTTCCGCTGGTGGTTCATCAGCCAGACGCTCTCCGGGTCGGGCAACCTGACCCAGGCGGTCGGACAGGCTTGGCTCGTCCTTCGACTCGGCGGTGGCGGCTTGGCCCTCGGCGTGGTGAGTGCGTGCACGTGGGGACCACTGCTGATCGGCGGGCCGTGGGCCGGTGCGCTCGTCGACCGGCTCGACCGGCAGCGGTTGTTGCTCGGCACGCAGACGGGTTTCATTTTCGTTTCGACGGCGCTTGGCGTGCTGACCATTACTGGTTCGATCCGGCTCTGGATGGTCTACCTCTGCGCCCTCGCCGCGGGCTGCGTGAGTGCACTCGACCAGCCAGCCCGGCAGGTCTACGTCATCGACCTCGTCGGCCGTGAGCGGACGGCGAACGCGATCAGCCTCAACGAGGTGGTGATCAACGCCTCACGGGTGCTCGGCCCGGCGAGTGGTGGCATTCTCATCGCCACGACCGGCATCGCCGGCTGTTTCTTCTTCAACGCCGGCACTTTTGTGCTGCCGCTGCTCGTGCTGTTGATCTTCCCTCCGACCCATCGCGTCGCCGCCCGACCGCGTGAGCGCGGTGCCGCGCGCGTCGGATTGCGCTACGCCTGGAGTCATCCGGAAATCCGCTACTGCCTGCTCATGGCTGCAGCCTCCGGCATGTTGTTCAACACTGGCGTAGCCCTGCCACTGCTCGCTACGCACGTGTTTCACGCCGGCGCAAGCGGCTACGCGGCGATGATGGCTGCCTTCGGTGTTGGTGCCATCGGCGGGGCGGTTCTCTCCGCTTCCGGCAGCGCCTTTCCTGCGGGACGAACCGTCCGCTTGCTCGCGCTGTGTAGCGGCATCGCCGTCTTGATTACGGCTGCCCTGCCGGTGCTGGGCATCGCGCTGGTCGGCCTCGCGCTGTGCGGCCTCTTCTCGATCTGGTTCATCTCCCGCGCCAACGCTTTCGTCCAGCTCTTCGCCGCACCGGAGATGCGCGGCCGAGTGATGGGGGCGTGGACGATGGCCCTACCCGGGATGGCTCCGGTCACGGGACTCCTTGCCGGCCTCGTTGCCCAGGAAATTGATCCGCAAGCCGGGTTTGCCCTCGCCGGCGTGGGCCTCGTCCTCACTGCCGCCATAGCCTGGCGGTCTTTGGGCGCCACGCCGCCCGCGGCAGTGCTCGCCGCCGAGGCTTGACCACCACAACCCGCCCGTGACTCGAGTGCGCAGCGAGTTAGACTGCGCCCGCGTGCCCACGATCGACCAGCGTCCATTGGGGCGTTCCGGCATCGAGGTCAGTGCTCTCGGCCTTGGCTGCTGGGCGATCGGCGGACCGATGCAGGGCGCGGACGGCGCCGCCACGAGCTGGGGGCCGGTCGACGACGAGGAGTCGACCAAGGCGATTCACCGCGGGCTCGAGCTCGGTGTCACCTTCTTTGACACAGCCGCCTCCTACGGGGCAGGGCATAGCGAGACGCTGCTCGGCAAAGCGCTCGGCGCTGACCGTGATCGCGTGGTGATCGCAACGAAGTTTGGCTGGACCTTTGTCGAGGGCGTGCGCCGCGGCACGGGCATGGACACCTCGCCCGAGCATGTGCGCGGGTCGTGTGAAGCGTCGCTCCGCCGCCTCGCGACCGACAGGATCGATCTTCTGCAACTACACATTGGCGAGCTGGGGGCCGAGGTGGATGGGCCGATCGCCGCCGAGCTTGAGTCGCTCGTCGACGAGGGACTGATCCGTGCCTACGGCTGGAGCACCGACGATCCGGCCTGCGGCGAACGCTGGGCGCGGCGCGGCACCTGCTCGGCAATCCAACACACGATGAACGTGTTCCAGGACGCGCCGGAGCTGGTCGGGCTGTGCGAGCGCTACGGCATGGCGAGCATCAACCGCAGCCCGCTTGCCGCCGGCTTCCTCAGCGGCAAATACCGCGGCGAGGCCCGCGTCGGAAGCGAGGATTGGCGTTCAGTGCAACGCGACTGGAGCAAGTTCTTTACCGCTGAGGGCGAGGCCGAGCCGGAATGGATCGCGCGCCTGGACGCGATCCGCGAGATTTTGACGAGCGATGGACGCACGCCAGCTCAAGGCGCGATCGCCTGGTTGTGGGGCCGCAGCCCGAACACGATCCCGATCCCCGGGTTCAAGACGGTGGCCCAAGCTGAGGAGAACGTCGGCGCGCTCGAACATGGGCCGCTGCGGCCGGAACAGCTCGCCGAGATCGGCGGGCTCCTCGACACCGCCTGACGTCGAGCCGCGACGCCGCCCGCGGCAGTGCTCGCCGCCGAGGCTTGACCACCACAACCCGCCGACCGCGCGACCGCTCGAGCGGGGCACGCCCCGCGCCCTAGTCGTACCATCGCCTGGACCGCAAACCGCGAGGAGGGTGTGCAGATGGCGCTGACCAGCAGAGACCCCCACACCAAGCCGCCCCACCGCTCGCTCGAGCGGGACCTCGCGCCGACCCACCGGCTCGAGGAGAAGGGGCTCGGCGGCGAGCTGGCCTACGAGGCGATCTCCAACGAGCTGCTGCTCGACGGCAGCGCCCGCCTGAACCTCGCGACGTTCGTGACGACGTGGATGCCGAGCCACGCCGCGACGCTGATGGCGCAGACCGCAGACAAGAACATGATCGACAAGGACGAGTATCCGCAGACGGCCGCGATCGAAGCGCGCTGCGTGAAGATCATCGCCAACCTCTGGCACGCGCCCGAGGGTGAGAGCTCGACCGGCTGCTCCACGACCGGTTCGAGCGAGGCCGTGATGCTCGGTGCGCTCGCGCTGAAGTGGCGCTGGCGCGAACGGATGCGCGCCGCCGGCAAGCCGACCGACAAACCCAACCTCGTCACCGGCGCAAACGTCCAGGTCTGCTGGGAGAAGTTCTGCCGCTACTGGGACGTCGAGCCGCGTCTCGTGCCGATGGAGGGCAAGCGCTACCACCTGAACGCCGAGGAGGCGGTCAAACACTGCGACGAGAACACGATCGGCGTGGCGGCGGTGCTCGGTTCGACCTTCGACGGCAGCTACGAGCCGGTCAAGAAGATCGCCGCGGCACTCGACGCGTTCCAGGCTTCGAGCGGAATCGACGTGCCGCTGCATGTCGATGCGGCGTCGGGTGGGTTCGTCGCGCCGTTCATCCAACCGACGCTCGAGTGGGACTTCCGCATCCCGCGCGTGCAGTCGATCAACGCCTCAGGCCACAAGTACGGGCTCGTCTACCCCGGCGTCGGCTGGGCGATCTGGCGCAATGCCGAGGCACTGCCGAAGGAGCTGATCTTCGACGTCAACTACCTCGGCGGCCACATGCCGACGTTCGCGCTCAACTTCTCACGCCCCGGCAGCGAGGTGATCGCCCAGTACTACATGTTCACGAGTCTCGGGCACGAGGGCTACCGCGAGATCCAGCAACGCTCCTCAGAGGTCGCCCAGTACCTGGCCACCGAGATCGCCAAGATCGGTCCCTACGAGCTGATCAGCGACGGCAGCGAGCTGCCGGTGTTCGCTTTCACGCTGCGTCCAGAGATCGTCAACTACACGGTGTTCGACGTATCGGCGAGGTTGCGGGGGCGTGGTTGGCAGGTCCCGGCCTACTACTTCCCGAAGAACCGCGACGATCTGGCTGTGCTGCGAATCGTCGTCCGCTTCGGCATGAATTTCGAAATGGCCGACATGTTCCTGGACGACCTGCGCGAGCACACTCAGCGGCTGCAGGACCTGTCGGCGCCGCTACCGCCGACACACGCGCAAGACTCCGGCTTCGCGCACTGATCGCGCCCTGAGGCACGGAGGCGCGAAGCCGGGTCGGAACGCTGACGTTGGCTAGGCGTTTACGCCGTCTGCCTGCGTCGCTGCTGTCTGCACCCTCGAGCTCTGCTCGTCGACATGGAACGCGACGCCACGCGGGAGGACGAGCACGGAGGCGTTCGTCGTATCAACGAGATACTCCGATGCGGCGCTGAGGCTGACGCGACCCTCGGGTGCACCGGGGCGCGAACCGACGACCAGCAGGTCGACGTCCTCTTGCGTCGGCAACGCCAGGGGCGTGCCGGCGCGCGCGGTGAGCGCCTCTGCGGTCTCGCGAGCGGCGGGGTCAACCTCGCCACCGGGAAGCGCGATGTGCGTCAGGTTCGCGTCCTTCTGGTTGCGCAGGCCGGCCGCGGCGATCGCTACAGCCACCGGACCGCCGTCCATCAGCCGGACAGCCGAGGCGCCGGGCTGCACGTGGCCGGGAGCCGTGTGCCAATCCGAGCCGAAGACGAGGACATTGGCGTTCTCTGACTCCGAGAGTGAGCGCAGTCCTTCGCCGGTCGAAGCGTTGACGACGATGTGGCGCGTGATCTCGGGCTGGCCGAGCCACTGCGCGCCGCTGTCAAGAACCTGCTCAGCGTCGGCCTGTGCCTCGCGCTCGCGATTGGGGTCGCTCTCGTGGCTGTGGCGTACGTAGGCGAGCGAAAGCTCTGCTCCAGCGTTACCGAGAATCCGGCCGAGCGCCAGTGCGTCGCGGTCGTTGTCGGTCCCGTCGAACGAGATAATGATGTTTGCTGACATGGTGTTCCTTTCTAGGCGGCCCGCACTTAAGCGCGAGCCAAAAGTCTTTGGAGGCCCCTATAGAGTCGCACTTTCCAGCCATCAGCACAAGTAATCTTACTCATCAATAGTATAAGTAGATCTAATGCTTCATCTGAACCGTCTCTCTGTTTTCGTCACTGTCGCGAAGACCGGATCCTTCTCCGCTGCGGCGGACGCTCTTTCCTATACGCAGTCCGCGGTTTCCCAGCAGATCGCCGCGCTCGAAGCCGAGACCGGCGTGACCCTGATCGAGCGACTGCCGCGCGGCGTCCGCCTGACCACGGCCGGCGAGGCGCTGCTCACCCACGCCGAGAGCATCCTCGGTCGGCTCGCGGCGGCCGAGGCCGAGATGGAGGCGATCGCCGGCGTGCGCGGCGGACAGTTGCGGATGGCTTCCTTTCCTACCGCCGGCGCCACGCTGATGCCGGTGGCGATCGCGATGTTCCGCGCCCAGCACCCGGAGGTCGAGCTGACGCTCGCCGAGGGCGAGCCCGAGGAGATCGCCCCGCGACTCTTCGCCGGCGAGTTCGACCTCGCCCTGCTGTTCGAGTTTGAAGGCACCAGCGACTCGCTCGTCACCGACCTTGTCCGCCAGCCGCTGTTCGAGGATCCGATGTTCCTGGCCTTGCCGGCCGACCATCCGCTGGCAAACCGCCGAACGCTGCGCCTCGCCGATCTCCGCGCCGAGGCCTGGGTGCAGACCTCCTCCTCGAGCCCCTGCGCACGCCACGTCGTGCGCTGCTGCCACGCCGCCGGCTTTGACCCGATCGTCTCCTTCGAAAGCGACGATTACCAGACCGTGCAGGGGCTCGTCGCGGCGGGCGTCGGCGTCGCCCTGATCCCCAAGCTCGCCGTCGCCAGCGCTCGCGATGACATCGCGATCCGCGCGCTCTCGCCCTACAGCCCGGTGCGCAACGTCATCGCCGCCACACCCGAGGGTTCGCGCCTGACCCCGGCCGCGGCGGCGATGGGGCAGATCATGTCGACCGTCGCCGCCAGCTTCGCAGGACCCGACGGCACCGCCTGATCACTCGTTCGAGGCGGCCGGCGTCCGGGCGTTCGCGCCCGGCGCTTGGGCCTGCTGCGATCGCTTCGCGATCCGTAGGCTTAGCGCGCGATGCTGCTCTACAACTCCCAGGTCTCGGGTAACTGCTACAAGGTCCGCCTGCTGCTCGCCCAGCTCGGCATCGACTATGAGCGGCGCGAGCTCAGCGTTGCCGACCGGTCAAACCGCCAAGAGGTGCTCGGCGAGCTCAACCCGGCGTGGCGCATCCCGACCCTTGTCCTCGACGATGGCCGGGCGATCGCAGAATCCAACGCGATCATCTGGTACCTCGCCACGGACACGCCCTACCTTCCGGAGGACCGCTACGAGCGCGCGAAGATCCTCCAGTGGCTCTTCTTCGAGCAGTACAGCCACGAGCCCTACATCGCCACGGTGCGCTTCTGGGTGAACTACGCTCCCGACCCACCGCCGCAGTCAGAGATCGAGTCAAGGCGCGCAGGCGGCTACCTCGCGCTCGATGCGCTGGAGCGCCACCTCGCGCTCGAGCCCTTCATCGTCGGCCGGCGCTACTCGATCGCCGACATCGCGCTCTACGGCTACACCCACGTCGCCGAGGAGGGCGGTTTTGACCTCTCGCGCTACGCAGCGATCCACCGCTGGCTCGACCGCGTCGCCCGCGCGCCCGGCCACGTGCCGATCACCGCCTGAGCCCACGGGCCACTTCAAGGCATGCCCGCAGCGGCTGCCCCGTCGCTCACCTCACGCCGACGCTGACCGAGATCGTCGCGGTCCGAGCACTCGACGCCAGCGCCACGACCTCCCCTGAGGCCAGACCGATCTCGCCGTCGAGCGTCGTGATCCGCTCCCGGATGCTCGGCGCCGTGCCTGCGCTGGCGGCGGCGAGCCCCCTGACCAGCCCAGCGCGCGTTGTCTGCTCCGCTGCGAGGCCGGCCTGCGCCTGGTCGTAGCGCTCGGTGATGTCGGTCGTCGTCCTGGTCAGCGAGCGCAACACCCCCAGGCGCGATAGCGAGGCGATCAGCCGCGACAGCACGGCCGAGGGCACGCTCAACGTAAAGCTCGCATGGCTCGCGTCGCCGCGCAGTGTGACGTTCGAGCTCTCGACGATGCCGCCGCTCCGCTCCGTGCTCGCGGCGATCGCGTCGGCCACGCCCTGGAGACTCCGCGCCGGCGTGGCCAGCGTGAGCGACGCCGCCTGCGAGACCAGACGCCCAGTCGGCTCGACGGCGAGCGGTGTCGCCGCGGTCGCCCCGCTCCGGGCCGCGCCGGGAACTGCCGGGAGCACCGCGCCGGCCGACGCGGTCGGCGTCGTCGGGCGCGACGTTTGCGCGCTCTGCGGCGCCAGCGCCGGGCTCCGCGTCGAGACCCCTGGGGACTTCGTGCTCAGCACCCCACTGGAGAGGACGACTACGGCCGCCACCACCAAGGCCAGCAGCGACCCGCCGGCGAGCGCCAGTTGCGGGCGTCCCGGCCGGCGCCGCGCACTCCCGGCCAGGCCACGCCCGGCGAACACGCGCGACTCGAGGCGGGCGGCGGCGGCCTCGCTCAGTGTGGGCGCGTCGCCACGCACCGAGTCGACGAGCGCGGCGAGCTCGAGCTGCTCCTCGCCCACGGGCTCGCGGGCGAGTATCGCGTCGAGCGCCTGGAGTTCGGCGCGGGCCTCGGGGCTCAGCTCACTGCGGCGCATGGCAGACCTCTCGTAGTCGCTTGATCGCTCGATGCAGGCGCGTCCCGGCGCTCGACTCGCTGCAGCCGAGCACGCGGGCCAGCTCACCGTTGGAAAGCCGCCCGACGAACTTCAACAGGATCACTTCGCGCTCGCGCGCGTCGAGTTGCGCGAGTCCGGCGCGAACGAGCAGGCGGCGCTCGCCGAGCTCGTCATCGACCTCGGCGGGGGTGCTCTCGTCCGCCGGTTCGTCGAGCAGGGCTCGGCTCCGCGCGCGGCGGCGTAGCTCATCGAGCGCAGCGTTGCGCGCGATTGCAAACAGCCACCCGCGCGCGCTGCCGCGCCGCAGATCGAAGAGCGCGCGGCGGCGGTAGGCCCGCTCGAAGGCAAGCGCCGTGACGTCCTCGGCGGCGGCCGCGTCGCGCAACATCGAGGCGACGTAGGCGTAGAGATCGCTCGCGCACGAGCGGTAGAGCGCCTCGAACTGCGCCGTGGCGCCGACGGCGCGCCGCGCCGATCCCGGTGGGGCGTCACCCATACCGGACGGCGGAGAGGTGGTTGCGGTCATCGTCGCAGCGCCCCGAGAGTGACTCGGTCCATCGGGCTCACATCCCTACTACGTGCATCTCCGCGAAGCATCACAACCACCAATGGTCCGCAACCTTTGCCACAAGCGCTATACTTGCTAGAGCAAACAATGTCGCAGCCGTCAAACACAGCCACCACCGCCGATTCCACGATCGCGACGCCTGACGGCTCACCCCAGTGGCAGCCGACCTACGCCGACGCGTGGATCGGGTTGTTACAGACTCATCGGCACCTCACGCGCGAGCTGGATACCAAGCTCGAGGCCTCATACGGCCTGACCCTCAGCGGGCTCGAGTTGCTGGCGCGCTTGGCTGCTGCTCCCGAACACTGGCTGAGGCTTTCGATCCTCGCGGGCCAGACGGGGCTGAGCCTCAGCCGCGTGTCGCGAATCGTCGATGCTCTCGAGCAGCGCGGGCTGATCGAGCGTCGCGGCTGCCCGTCGGACGCGCGCGCTACCAACGCTCACCTCACCGGCGCCGGCGCCACGCTGCTGGACACGGCCGAGGGCACGCACATCGCGTTCGTGCAGGAACGCTTCTTCGACCATCTCAGCTGCGAAGAGATCGAGACGCTGGCGGAGATCTTCGCCCGGTTTGCCCCCGGCGCGGCGAAGGCGTGCACCAGCAGCGATAGCGAAGCGCCGCTCAGCGCCTGATCAGAACAGCGATGTTCGAGGGATCGTGCGCGATCACGCCATCCTGTCGATCGTCGACCGCGACGCCAAGCGCGGTCAGGCGGCCACGAATCGCCGCGAGGTCCTCGTCGCTATCCAAGATCAGCGTCCAGTGGCGCAAACCGATCGCGTCAGCACGGGCCGGCGATGCTCCACGACCACGCCAGATGTTGAACGCGACGTGGTGGTGATAGCCGCCGGCGGCGACGAACACGGCGCTCGGCAGCTCGCCCATCACCTCGAAGCCGAGGCCATCGCGGTAGAAACGCGTCGCCGCGTCGAGCTCGCCGACGTGCAGGTGGACATGGCCGATTCGCAGACCGCCAGCGGCGCGCTCGCTCGGCTGCTCGCCGGTCACGCTCGCCAGCAACCCGTGCAGGTCGAGCGGAGCCGGTCCGTGGCTCAGAAAGTCGTCATAGAGGTTCGCTGGCCACTGCTCGCGCGGCCGGTCCGCGGCGAGTTCGATGCCGATTCCGTCGGGATCGGGAAGGTAGATCGCCTCGTGGGTGCCGTGGTCGGAGGCGCCGTCGATCGGCGCTCTGGCATTCGCGATCCGCACCGCGGCCCGGGCCAGCTCCTCGCGCGAGGGGAAGAGCAGCGCGAAGTGGTAAATGCCCGCATCGCGCCCCGGCGCCGTCGCGCGAGGATCCTCGTGTAGCGTCACGATGTCCTCGCCACCGACGCCGAGCGTCGCGAAAGTCTCCTCGCGGCGCTGGACCGCCAGGCCGATCACCCGCGTGTAGAAGTCGAGCGAGCGGTCGAGATCGGTGACCGTCAGGACAACGCCGCCAAGCCGCGTGTCGGCCGCGAGCAGCGGCGGGCTGCCAGCAAGCGTCTCTGTGGTCAAGGCTCCGCTCATCGTGTTCTGGATTGTAGCCGGAGATACTTGCGCACGCAAGTAAGCGGTTTACCGCTGCGCTCGCAGGCGAGCGTCGCGCGCCGCCGCGGCCGTGAGCAGCGGATCGGCGAGCGCGTCCAGCAGTGAGTGCCCGGTGTCGTCCATGCTGATCTCCCAGATCATCACGCCACGCAGGTGCTGGGCGACCACATAGCTCGCCTTCGCCCGCAATGACCGCGGGTCCTCATAGCTGATGAACGTGCGTGTGGCGTGGTCGTAGAGCCAGGGCTCCTGCGCCGAGGGATCCCAAAACTGCCGCGAGCTCGGCAGGTAGTCCGCGACGATCTCGGGGTAGGTCGGTGCCGGGCCGAGCGCGCGAAACCTCTGGAAGAGGCCGTGGTCGATGTCGGGGACGTGCGTGAAGGTGTGCCCGTAGAAGGCGTTGCCGAGGACGATCTTGCTCGGCGGCACGCCGTTTTGCTCGTAGAAGCGCACGACCGCCGCGACGTTGTTCCACTGCTTTATCGCGGCTGGCGTCGGGTCTGTGGCGCTCGCGCCGAGCGGCGAGTCGAAGTTCGTCACCGGCGAGCTGTTGTTGGTCATGTCGAAGGTCATCACGTTGATCCAGTCGACGGTCTGCGCGACCGCGGACAGGTCCCAGCTGGTCTGCGGCGTGTAACCGGGACGACCGAGGAAGCGGCCCGCCGGAAGCGCCGCGGTGAGCAGGTAATGGCGGTGCTCGCGCACGCCGAGCGCGTTCAGCTGGCTACGAAACTCGGCCAGCAAGAGGGTGGCGTTGGCGCGGTCCGCGGGCCGCGCCGGGGTCGTCGGAGCGCCGCCCTCCACCGGGAACTCCCAGTCGATGTCGATGCCGTCGAAGAGTCCCGGGTAGTCGAGCAGAAAAAGCTTGATGCACGAGCTGACGAAGGCGTCGCGGCTCGCCGCGGTCGCGGCAACCTGCGAGAAGCGCCCTGATCCTCCCCAGCCGCCGATCGAGATCTCCGTCTCGAGCCCTGGGTAGCGGGCCTCGAGGCCCGCCAACTGACCGAAGTTCCCGTGCAGTCCACCGGACCCCGCGCGCGGGCCAGGGAAGTTCTCGATGACGTCGGCGTAGGGGTCACCGAGCGCGCAACGGCCCTCGGCGGTGACGGCGGCAAACGCGTAGATCACGTCCGTCAACGTCCCCGCGGGAATCTGAGCGGCGTTGTATCCGCTGTCGTAGTCCGCGAAATAGGCCGCCACGACAGGCGCGCCTGAGGTGGCCGGCGGCGCGCTCGCGGCGCGAGAGCCGGTCCCGCCCGCGAGTAGCGCGAGCGCGCCGAGGCCGCCGGCGATCGCGATCCTTGCGCTCACTCCACGCAGTATCGCCGCCGCGATCGGCTAGCGTGCGCGCGGCCAGGGCGGCGCGATGATGGCCTGATGCGCGATGCTCCGCTCGTGGCGATCCGACTCGCGCTCTTTGCCTCCCACGCTGGAACGACCGTGCAGGCCGTGATCGATGCGGTGGAGGACGGGCGAATCAACGGCGAGGCGGTGCTGCTGATCGCCAACAATCGCGACGCACCGGTGCTCGAACGCGCCGCCGCGGCAGCGATTCCGAGCCGTCTGTTGAACGGGCGCACGCACCCGGACCCGGACCATCTCGACCGCGCCGTGCTCGAGGCCGTGCTCGACGCGGAAGCCAGCCACATCCTGCTCGCCGGCTATATGAAGAAGCTGGGGACGCCGACGATTGAGGCGTTCGAGGGCCGCGCGTTCAACAGCCATCCGGCGCTGCTGCCCGCGTTCGGCGGCCAGGGCATGTACGGCGACCGCGTCCACGAGGCGGTGCTCCGCGCGGGCGTCGCGCAGACCGGCGCGACCGTCCATCGCGTGAGCGCCGATTATGACGCCGGCGAGATCGTGCGCCAGGTCACGGTGGCCGTGCTCGCAGGGGACGACGTCCAATCGCTGGGCGAGCGCGTTCGCGCCGCGGAGCGCGAGTTGGTCGTCGAGGTTCTCGCCGCGCTCGCCGCCGGCCGCGATCCAGCGCTGCCCTGAGGAGCCCGCCCCGACGTTCGTCTGCCAACCCGGTCCACGCTGGGCGCGAAGCTAACATGGATGGCGACACGTTCGCGAGTCCCGCGGACGAGGCCAGCGATCACACACCGACCGAGAGGCACAGACATGGCAAGCCCCGCGAGCCACGCCACGCTCAACTATTCGACCAGTGGTCGTGTCGCCCACGCGGTATTCGCGCGCCCGGATGAGGGCAACAGCCTCACCGAGGAGGCGCTCGACGACCTCAACAACGTCGTCGCCAGCGTCCAGAGCGACGCCAGCATCCGCACGCTGGTGCTGAGCGGTGAAGGCGAGGCGTTTTCGGTTGGCCTTGCCGTTGCTCTTCTCGACCAAGCGTACGGGGACCTGGAGTACTTCGAGCACGTGTTGACACGGCTGGCCGCGACCTGCCTGTCGCTCGAGGCGCTCGACGTCCCGGTCATCGCAAAGGTGGGCGGCACCGCGGTGGCCGCCGGTTTCGAGCTCGCGCTGGCCTGCGATTTGATCGTGATTGCAGACGACGCATTGATCGGTGACGGGCACGTCGCCGCCGGCGTCGTCCCGGGTGGCGGCGCAAGCGTCCGGCTGCCACGGGCGATCGGCGTCCAGCAAGCTCGCGAGCTCGTCTATTCGGGGCGCTTGCTGACCGGCAAGGAGGCGCTGGCGCTCGGCCTCGTCCTCAAGTCGGTGCCCGCCGAAAAGCTCGACGCCGCGGTCGAGGAGCTCGCCGCGACCTTTACCGACAAGTCGCGTAACGCTCTCGCGACCGCCAAGCGCCAGATCAATCGCGGCCTTGGTGTCGACACGCCGAGCGGCGTCGAGTACGAACGCGCCGAGGTGATTCGCTACCTGCGCGAACCGGACTCCGACGCGATCGAGGGCTTCCGCGCCCAGCAGCAGAACCGCCCGCCTTCCTGGGCATAGGACATTGGAGCGCTTGCTGGCAGAGCGCTGCCGCTCGGCGCTCGACGCGAGCTGGACGACCGGCGAGCGCGCCGGCGTTCACTATGCCTACACCCGCCCGAGCCCCGAGCGCTACCGCTGGCAGTGGTACTGGGACTCCTGCTTCGCGGCGATAGCCTGGCGCCACTTCGATCCGGCGCGCTCGCGCGCAGAGCTCGAAACGCTGCTCGCCGGTGCGCGCGAGGACGGCTTCATCGGTCACACGATCTTCTGGGACCACCCGCTCGAGGGCTCGCGCCGCCTCTTCTACAACGTCATCGATCACGACGATCCGATGACCTCGACGATCCAGCCGCCGATGCTGGCGTTTGCCTGGCGTATCGCCGTAGGCGATCCGGCGTTGGAGCCGGCGGTCGTCGCACACCACGCCGCGATCACGACGCAACGCGACCTCGCAGGCGACGGCCTGGTGTGGATCCTGCAGCCGGACGAGTCGGGGCTCGACGCCTCACCGCAGTTTGACCCGATCTGGGGCTGGCGCGCCCAGGGTCTGCCGGGTTTCGTTGAGCTCGTACACCGCAACCGCGCCCTTCGCTTCCAGATCGCTGACATCCGCGCAGCTGGCGGCCCCGTCGTCTGCGAGGTGTTGACGAACGTCCTGCACGGCCTCTCGCGCCTCGCGCTCGGCCTGCCGTCGATCACGCCGGCACTGATCGCGCGGCTCTACGACGAGCCCAGCGGTCTCTTCCTGCCCACCGCCGACCCGCCCTGCGGCGCGCGCATTCCGCTGACCTGGGCGGCGCTATCGCCGCTCGCCCTGCCCGACCTGCCCGAGCCGATCGGCCGGCGCCTCGTCGAGGAGTATCTGCTCGACGAGCGACGCTTCTGGACCCCCGTCGCGCCGCCAGCGGTCGCGTTGGACGAGCCCAGCTTTTCGCTGCGCGAGCACTTCGACGGCCTGCGCCGCTACTGGCGCGGCCCGTCCTGGGTCAACAGCGCCTGGTTGCTGTGGCTCGGCCTCGTTCGCCTCGGCTACAGCGCCCAGGCCGCAGCGCTCGCCGCCGCCGTGACGAGGACGGTTGCAGCCGAGGGCCTGCGCGAGTTCTATGACCCATTCAGCGGAAGCGGCATGGGCGCGCAGGACTTCGCCTGGTCGGCGCTAGCGCTCGAGCTGGCCGACGCCGACCTGGCCAGCCCGGATGCGGCGAGCGCGGACGCGGCGCCGTCCTCCTAGCGTGCCGCGCTCGAGCGTCCTCACCGATCGTCTGCGCCGGCTCCGGGGCGAGGTCCGCCTCCTCGTGCGGCTGCGCCGCCTGCCGCCCAGAGTCGTGCTCTTCATCATGCGCGCGCGAGCCCACGCGTGGCGCAGCGACGATCGTTTCAGCCTCGCGTCCGCCGCCGGTCCGGCCGATCTGGCGGTACTCCTGTCGTTGGCCCGCGGCCGCCAGCACGTTGTCGAGCTCGGCACGGGCACGGCCTGGACGTCGGTCGTGCTCGCCCTCGCCGACCCGGCGCGGCGGGTGATCAGCTACGACCCCGAGCAGCGCGCCCATACGACGAGCTACCTGCGCCTCGCAGGCGCCGGCGCGCGGGGGCGGATCGAGCTGCGCGGGCAAGCCGACAGCGCCGGTCCGCACGATTTCGATCGGCCCGTGGAGCTGTTGTTCATCGACTCCTCGCACGAGCGCGCCGCGACGGTGGCCGCCTTCCGCGCCTGGCTTCCGGCCCTCGCCCCCGGCGCTCTCGTCGTGTTTCACGACTACGACCATGCCGGATATCCGGGCGTCAGCGAGGCAATCGCGGAGCTCGAACTGACCGGCGAGGTAAGGGAAGGGCTCTTCGCCTGGCGCGCACCATGAACATCGCGCCGTGCGCCGTAGTCCTCGATCGACGTCGGGGGGACCACCCCAGCGGTAGGGTTCGCCGCGATGAGCACCTCGCCGGAGGAGACCGTTATCTACGCGGGCCATCCCTCTTGGCGCTCGATGCTCGACTTCCATATCGGCGGTGTGCTGCTGGCCGCGGTTGCCGGCGCGATCGGCAAGCTGGTCGTCAGCTGGGGGGTCGGCATCGCGGCCGCGGCCGCTGTCCTACTGCTCTCGCTGCTCGTCGGCTTCGTGCGCCGCGCTGCGACGCATTACACGATCACCGACCGTCGCCTGTACATCCGTCGCGGGATCGTCTCCCGCGTCGAACAGCACACGACGATCGACCGTGTCCAAAACGTCGAGACGACCCAGTCGCTGCTAGAGCGGGTGTTGCGCGTCGGGACGATCGATTTCGACACCGCGGCGACCGATGACTCGGTCTTCCAGTTCGCCGGCGTGGCGACACCCAAGAGGGTTGCCGCAGCTGTCAATCTCGCCGAGGACACATACAAGCGCGAGACCCTCTAGCCAGAAGAGCGGCACGCCCTGCCACGCGGACCTCCGGCTCTCCGAGCTAGAGTGCCCAGTCGCGATGAAGATCGTTGTTACTGGTGGCAGCGGCAAGGTGGGCCGCGCGGTGGTTCGCGACCTGCTCGAGCACGGCCACGAGGTGCTCAACGTCGATCGCACGCCGCCAGACCCCTCCGTGGCGCCCGCGAGCGCGCCGTTCCTCCCGGCCGATCTGACCGATTTCGGTCAGGCGCTCGAGGCGATCAGCGGCGCGGAGTCGATGTCCGGCGTCGAAGCGGTCGTGCACCTCGCCGCGGTGCCGTCACCGGTCCACGCTACACCCGACGTGGTCTTTTCGACCAACATGCGAAGCACGCACGCGGTCTTCTCCGCCGCGGTCCGGCTCGGGCTGCGGCGGGTCGTCTGGGCTTCCAGCGAGACGACGCTAGGGGTCCCCTTCGACATCCCGCCCGAGTATGTCCCGGTCGACGAGCGCCTTCCGCTCCGTACCGAGACCTCCTACGGCCTCTCGAAGGTGCTCGGCGAGGAGATGGCGCGCTATTTCGCGCGCTGGAGCGGCATCCCGTTCATCGGTCTGCGCTTCTCCAACGTGATGGCCCGCGTCGACTACGAGCAGTTTCCGTCGTTTTGGGATGACCCTCGGATTCGCAAGTGGAACCTCTGGAGCTACGTCGATGAGAGCCACGCGGCGCAGAGCGTCCGACTCGCGCTGGATGCCGACTTGGTCGGCGCCTCAGCGTTCATCATCGCCGCCGCCGATACGGTGATGAACCGTCCGAGCCGCGAGCTGATGGCCGAATTCTTCCCGGGCGTACCGGTCGCGGACACACTCGGCGAGCACGACACCCTGCTCGGTATCGGCGAGGCCTGCCAAGTGCTCGGCTATGACCCGCGCTTCAGCTGGCGCGAGCTGTTCTGAGCTGGCGGGGCGCTGAGCGCGCCGCGCTGCTCACCTCGAGCCGCGCGCCGATGCGATGGCGTCAGCAATGATCGCGGCGTGGTCAAAGGCGAGCGCCGGCAGTGTGTCGAGCGCGAACCAGCGCGCCTGGCTGGCGTCATCGCCACCGTGCGCCGCGAGCGCTTCGGCAAGCCGGCGAAAGTAGGTGATCGAAACGGTCCACCCGCGCGGATCGCGGCCCGGCGTGTCGTAGACACCCAAAAGCGCCAGCGAGTCCGTGGCGATTGCGGTTTCCTCGGCGAGCTCGCGCAGCGCCGCGTCGTAGATGCGCTCGCCCTCTTCAACGAAACCGCCGGGCAGCGCCCAGGCGCCAGCGAACGGCTCGTGGGCGCGCTGGATCAGAAGCACGCTGGCAACCGGATCGCCGGCGAGCAGCACGACATCGACGGTCAGCCCGGGTCGCGGCCAGCGTTCAGCTGCGGCTTGCGGGCTTGCCGCCACTTGCCCTAGGCGCGTCCGTAAACCGGGATGTGCGCGCCGCTCGTCGGCGCCGAGTCCGCGGCGCAGAGGAAGCGGATCACCAGCGCGATCTGCGCGGGCGAAACCCAGCGCGAGTAGTCCGCGTCCGGCTGCGCTGCGCGATTCGCCGGGGTATCGATCACGCTCGGCAAGATCGCGTTCGCGCGCACGCCGTCAGCGGTGTACTCGGCGGCGAGCGCATCGACGAAGGCGAGCACCGCCGCCTTCGAGGCGATGTAGCCGGCGGCCCCCGAAAACGGCCGCACCGCCGCGCGCGTCGAGACGCAGACGATCGATCCACCGTGTTCGAGCATTCGTGGGATCCCGGCGTGGCAGAGTAGGTAGGTGGGGCGGAGGTTGAGCTTGAACTGGGACTCGAAGTCCTCGATCGGCGTCTCGTGAACTCGCCCCGGAGCACTGAAGCCGCCGACGAGGTTGACCACCGCGCCGAGCCTGCCGCGGGCGCGGTCGATCACCTCGCTGGCGGCCGCGGGATCGAACAGGTCCGCGTGCACCAGCTCGAGCCGCCCATGGGTCGGGACGCGCTCGAGTTCGCGCTCGTCGTTGTAGGGCACGACGACACGCCAACCGGCCTCCAGCAGCGTTTGTGTAACGGCGCCACCCAGGCCGCCAGTGCCGCCGCTGATGACCACGGTTGCGTCCACGGTGGCGCGGAGCCTACCGTCCGCAGCCCTCTCTACCGTGAAGCCATGTTGATCCGAGAGCTGATAGACGGTGCCGAAATCGATCAGGTGCTACTCGTTCGCGAGCTCGAAACGCGTCTGAAGCGCGACGGCAGCGAGTACCTACGCGTCAGCTTCGGCGATCGCAGCGGCCAGGTCGCGGCCATGGTCTGGGACGCCGTCCGCGATGTCCAGCCGCTGCTCGTGGCGGGCGAGCCGGTGCGTGTGCTCGGACGCTACAGCGTCCATCCCCGCTACGGCCCCCAGCTCAACCTGCGCTCGTTGAGCCCCGCTGAGCCGGGCAGCTTCGAGATCGACGAGCTGACACATGGGCCGGTTCGCGACGTCGTGCAGATGGAAGCAGACCTGCGCGGGCTGATCGCGACGATCCAAAACCCCCATGTGCGCCAGCTCGTGGACCGTCTGCTCGGCGAGCAGACGCCGCTGTGGCAGCTCTACCGCGTCGCGCCGGCGGCGAAGTTCTACCACCAGGCCTACCGTCACGGCCTGCTTGAGCACTCGCTCAGCGTCGCCCAGGCGGTGAGCGCGATGTCCTCTACGTTCCCCGGGATCGATCGCGACGTCGCGGTTGCCGGTGCGCTGTTGCACGACATCGGCAAGCTAGAGGCCTACACGACCGACCCCACGAGCATCGACCTGACCGACGCCGGGCGCCTGCAGGGCGAGATCGCCCTTGGCTACTACCGCGTGCGGCGCGAGATCGAGCAGCTCGAGGACTTCCCGCCGGCACTTGCGCAGGCGCTCACGCACATCGTGCTCTCCCACCACGGGACGCTCGAGCACGGGAGCCCAGTCCTGCCCTGCACGCGCGAGGCGACCCTCGTACACATGGCCGACAATCTCGGTGGGCGCCTGGGCAGCTTCGATCGCCTGGAGCAGGAGCTTCGCCAGGGTGAGAGCTGGTCGGGCTTCGATCGCGCGCTCGGCGGCGGCGCCTTCTTCGGCGAGCGCGAAGCGATCCAAGATCCGCAGCGCCAAGCCGCCTGAGCCCGCCCAAGCGGCGCCAACGACCCTAGGCGTTGCGAGCGTGCCGCGGCAAGGGCAGTCGACAAAGCGGCTCTCGCGGCGCCCCCATAAGGGCAGCAATCGACGCAAATACGGGGCCCCCGCGACAGGCCCAGCACCGTCGGGCTCTATCGTTCGTTCACGGATGGCCAAGGACACCGAGAAGCTGATCCGCCAGCTGTCCCTGATCTCATACCTGATGGCCGAGCGCCGGCCGGTGACGGCGCTCGATATCAAGCGCGACGTCGAGGGATACAGCGGCATGAACGAGGACGCGTTCGCACGGCGTTTCTACGCCGATCGCGCCGAGCTCGACTCGCTGCGAATCCCGCTGACGGTTGAGAAGCCGCTCGACGGCGTCGCCGAGCAGGAGAACTACTCGTTGCGGCCGGAGAACTTCCATCTGCCCGCGATCGAGTTCTCCGATAGCGAGCTCGCGGCGCTCGCCACCGCGCTTTCGCTGCTCGACGGCGAGTTCGCCTATGCCGAGCCCCTGCGCCTCGCGCTGCAGCAGATCACCTGGGGCCGGCCCAGCCCGTTGCAAGCGCCCGATCAGCGCGGCGTGGCGCTCGGTATCACCGCCTCGGCCGGCGGTCACGACCTTTCGCAGCGCCTGGTCAAGGTCGAGACAGCGATCTTTCGCCACAAGACGATCACCTTTGACTACTACACGATGGAGCGCGACGAGGTCGGCGCGCGCAAGGTCGATCCCTACCACCTCCTCTATCGCGGCTGCCAGTTCTACCTGCTCGGCTACTCCCACGAGCGCGACGCGCTGCGCGTCTTCCGCCTCTCGCGGATCCGCGGCAAGGTTGCCTACGCGACGAAGGCCGAGCACGACTTCCGCCGGCCGGCGGACTTCGACCCGCGCGCTTATGCGAATCGCGCCGACTGGCAGTTCGGCGAAGTCGTCGGCTCCGCGGAGATCCGTGTCGCTGAGCGCATCGCCTGGCAGCTCGAACGCCACTTCGGCCGCTACGGCGAGATTCGCGATATCGAAGGTAGCGGCGACCGCCTGTTGGTCACCGAGTACTCGAGCGCGAGGCAGCTGATCGCCTGGGTTCTCGGGCTCGGCGAGCATGCACGCCTGCTCGGGCCCCCCGAGCTCGTTGCCGAGTTCGACCGTCGCGTTGCACTGATCATCGAACGCCACA
The DNA here is from genome assembly GCA_003133565.1 of Solirubrobacterales bacterium. Classification (GTDB taxonomy): domain Bacteria; phylum Actinomycetota; class Thermoleophilia; order Solirubrobacterales; family Solirubrobacteraceae; genus Palsa-513. The sequence goes on along the minus strand of PKYB01000023.1, from coordinate 29,137 downwards.
CCCACGCCCCGGGGAGCGAGCTGCGGCCGAGCGTCGCTGTCCCGCTGGCTGCCAACGGCATCCCGGAAACAAACGGCCGCGTTGACGCAGCGATCCGTCCGGAGCGCTTCGCGCGGCTGGTCACGCTCGCGTCGATCCTTATCCAGGCTGGCCGTGCCGGCCGCGTGCTCGAGCTCGAGGATCTCTGCGAGCGCCTGCAGATCACCGACGCCGAGCTGCGCGAGGACATCAGCGTGCTGAACGTTGTCAACTTTGGCGGTGGTTCCTATGTGCTCTACGCCGAGATCGATGAGGCGAACGGGACCGTTGAGGTCGACCCCGAGCCTTACAGCGATAACTTTGCCCGTCCCGCCCGTCTGCTCCCGGTCGAAGCCAAGGCGCTCGTCGCGGCGATCGACCTGATCGGCGAGCACCTACCCCAGGGCTCACTGACCTCGGCACGCGAGAAGATCGTCAAGGCGCTGGGCGAGGACCCGATGGAGCAGGGACTCCAGGTGGCGGACGCCGCCAGCGATGACTCGCGCGTGGCGAGGGTCGTCTCGAAGGCGATCAAGAAGCGCGTGCTGCTCGAGCTCGACTACTACAAGGAGAACGAGGACGAGTTCTCCGCACGCCGCGTCGAGCCCTACGCGTTGATCAACGGCCGCGAGGGCTGGTATGTGGCGACCTACGATCCCGCCAAGGCCGCCGTCCGCCACTTCCGCCTGGATCGGATCAAGCGCGCCGAGCTGACTGACGAGCGCTTCGAGCCGCGTCCTGAGGTCAACCCGGCGGCTGACGTCGATGGCTGGCCGCGGACCGGCGAGGTTGCCTCTTCGCGCACGGCGCGGGTCTGGATCTCGCCCGAGCGGGCGCGCTGGGCGCGCGAGCAACGCAAGCTCGTCGAGCAATCCAAAGACGGCGCGATCGCCGTCGAGCTAAGCTTTGCCGGTCTGGACTGGCTTGTCCGTGAGGTCCTCAAGGAGGCTGGAGACGCGGCGGTGCTCGAGCCCGCCGACGCCCGTCTGGCGGTGCTGGGCGCCGCCAAGCGCGTGCAGTGAGCGAGCCGGCGAGACGATCGACCGCCCTCGACCTCGACCTTCGAAGCCTGAGCTCCGACGATCGCTAGCCCCCCGAGATCCCTCAGGCCGGCCGCGACGCCACGCGCGTCGCGCCACCCGCGCCGCGACGGGCCGCGGACGCATTCTTTGACACACTCCACGCCTTCACGATGAAGGGCCTGATCCTCTCCGGCGGCAGGGGTACTCGCCTGCGGCCGATTACCCACACGAGCGCCAAGCAGCTCGTGCCGGTTGCAAACAAGCCGGTGCTGTTCTACGGCATCGAGGCGATCGCACAGGCGGGCATCACCGAGATCGGGATCGTTATCGCCCCGGAGACCGGTGATGAGATCCGTGCTGCCGTCGGCGACGGGTCGCGGTTTGGCGTTCAGATCAGCTACATCGTCCAGGACGAGCCGTCCGGCCTCGCGCACGCCGTGCTGACCGCTGAGGAATTCCTCGGCGACGAGGCCTTCGTCATGTACCTTGGCGACAACCTGCTGCAGGGCGGGATCCGCGACCTAGTCGAGCGTTTCCGCGAGAGCCAGCCGGACGCGCTGATCCTGCTCACGGCGGTTGCGGACCCGCAGAACTACGGTGTCGCCGAGCTAGACGGCGACCGTGTCATCGCGCTCGCCGAGAAGCCAACCGAACCACGCAGCGACCTCGCGCTGGTCGGCGTCTACATGTTCACGGCCGCCGTCCACGACGCGGCGCGCGCCATCGCCCCGAGCGCGCGCGGCGAGCTCGAGATCACCGACGCCATCCAGTACCTGCTGGATGCCGGTATGCGGGTCGAGTCGCACATCGTGCTCGGCTGGTGGAAGGACACCGGGCGACTCGATGACATGCTCGATGCCAACCGCCTGATCCTCGACACGATCGAGCCGCGCTGCGAGGGCGAGCTCAAAGACGCTCAAATCGACGGCCGGGTGGTCATCGAGGCAGGCGCGCAGATTCTGCGCTCGACGATCCGTGGCCCGGCGATCATCGGCGCCGGTGCCAAGCTGACCGATGCTTACGTCGGGCCTTACACGGCCGTCGGTGAGGGCTGCACGATCGAGCGTGCCGAGGTCGAGCACTCGATCCTGCTCGCCGACTGCGTAGTGCGCGACCTCGACGGGCGTGTCGAGTCCTCACTGCTCGGGCGCAACGTACGGATCAACCGCGACAGCCACCAGCCGCGCGCCTACCGCTTCATGGTCGGCGACAACTCAGAGATCGCGGTGCCCTGATGCGCATCCTGGTCACCGGCGCCGGCGGGATGCTCGGCGGCGACGTCGCAGCCGCGGCCCGTGGACGCGGCCACGAGGTCATCGCGCTGACCCATCCGGAGCTCGACATCACCGCGTCCCCAGCGCTCCACGCAATGCTTGGCGCTGAGCGCCCCGAGGCGGTCGTCAACTGCGCTGCCTGGACCGATGTCGATGGCGCCGAGTCCCACGAGGACGCCGCCCTGGCACTCAACTCGGGCGGCGCCGCCGAGCTCGCAAAGGCCGCAAGTGCGCACGGCGCGCAGTTGCTGCACGTGTCGACCGACTACGTTTTTGATGGCAACGCGCTCCGCCCCTACCGCGAGTCCGACGAGCCGGCGCCGCGCACCGCCTACGGCCGGACCAAGCTCGCGGGCGAGCGCGCCGTGTTCGCGGCTGATCCCGGGCACGCGGTCGTTCGCACCGCGTGGCTTTTTGGCGCCGGCGGCAAGAACTTCGTCGCGACGATGCTCGCCGCGGCCGCGGGCGGCCGCGAGGAGGTCGCGGTGGTCACCGACCAGGTTGGCTGCCCGACGTTCACTGGCCATCTCGCCGCCGCACTGATCGAGGTCGCCGAGCGGCGGATCGGCGGGATCCAGCACATCGCGGGCGCTGGGCAGTGCTCTTGGTATGAGTTCGCGCTTCAGATCTTCAGTCAGGCCGACGTGCGCTGCCACGTGCGCCCGGTGCTCTCGGACGAGTTCCCGCGTCCCGCGCCGCGCCCGGCCTGGAGCGTGCTCGAGAGCGAGCGCCCCGAGGTTCCGCGGCTCGCGCCATGGCAGGATGGGCTCGCGGCATGCCTCGCCGAAGTCCGGACGGGGCTCGCGCGATGAGGCTCCTGGTCTGCGGCGGCGCCGGCTTCATCGGCTCCAACTTTGTGCGCCAGCGTATGGCGCGGAGCGAGGACGAGGTGGTGGTGCTCGACAAGCTGACCTACGCCGGCCGACGCGAGACGCTGCGCGACGTCGAGGCCGATCCGCGCTTCTCCTTCATCCACGGCGCGATCGAGGACCCTGCCGCCGTCGCAGCGGCGATCGCCGGTGCCGACGCCGTGGTGAACTTCGCCGCCGAAACCCACGTCGATCGCTCGATCGCCGAGCCTGACGCCTTCGTCAGAACGCACGCACTCGGCACCTACGTGCTGCTCGAGGCCGCCCGCGAACACGGCGTGCGCTACCTCCAGGTATCGACCGACGAGGTCTACGGCTCGATCGCGGAGGGGTCCTTCACCGAGACCTCACCGCTTGACCCGTCCTCCCCTTACAGCGCCACGAAAGCCGGCGCCGACCTGCTCGTGGCCTCCTACCAGCGGACCTTTGGGCTGGAGACGGTGATCTGCCGCGGTTCGAACAACTACGGCCCCTACCAGTATCCGGAGAAGCTGATTCCGCTGATCGTCCTCAACGCGCTCCACGGCGATCGCCTGCCGGTCTATGGCGACGGGCGCAACGTCCGCAACTGGCTGTTCGTCGAGGACTTTGCCAGCGCGATCGCGTGCGTACTCGAACGGGGCGTGCCCGGCGAGACCTACAACGTTGGCGGGCCGGACGAGTCAGACAACATCACCGTCGTGCAGCGAATCGTCGAGCTGTGCGGCGTCGACTCCTCGCTGATCGAATTCGTCACCGACCGTCCCGGCCACGATCGCCGCTACTCGCTCGGCTCGGCGAAGGTGCAGGCCCTCGGCTGGCGCGCCGAGACCCGCTTCGCGCAGGGGATCGAGCGCACGGTCGACTGGTACCGCGACAACAGCTGGTGGTGGGAGCCGATCCGCTCCGGCTCCTACCGCGAGTACTACGCGCGGCAGTACGGCACGCGCCTAGCCGAGTGAGCTGATCCGCCAGCCGCCCTTTTTCTGGTTGATCAAATCGAGCGTCTGCAGCTGATGCTTGCCGTTGACCACCGTCTTGACCTCGGCGGTCGCCGTATGCGAGCTCCAGGTGACGCTCTCGATCGTCAACGAGTCGTCATCGACCGTGTCGAGCTGGTTTTCGATCACCTTCTTGCAACCGCCGACCTTGTTCAGCTGTGCCTCGAGCGCACTGCTGAGGACGCTCGAGCAGATCGTGCTCGCACCGCCGCTGGCCGTGGCGTCGCTGGAGAGATCGTTGACGACGGTCCCGATCTGTCCGGGCGCTCCCTTGGGGATCTTCGACGTGGTCGACGGCGTGCGTACGAACGAGCAGCCGCCGAGGGCGACAGGCAGGCACAGCGCAGCAAGCATGAAAGCCGGTAGGCGCACGCCTCAGAGCCTACGCGAGATCGCTCTTGGCACGCTCGCAGCGGAGATCGAGGGCTGTCGCGCCTGCCCGCGCCTCGTCGCATGGCGCGAGCAGGTGGCGCGTGAGCGGCGGCCCGCCTTCGCCGGGCAGGAGTATTGGGGGCGTCCGGTCGCCGGCTTCGGTGACGCCGCTGCGCGCATCATCGTCCTCGGCCTGGCACCGGCGGCACACGGGGCGAACCGCACCGGTCGCGTGTTCACCGGCGATCGCTCGGGCGACTTCCTCTTCGCCGCGCTCTGGCGTGCCGGCCTTGCGAACCAGCCGACCTCGAGCTCGCGCGACGACGGCCTGCGCTTGCGCGACTGCTTCATCACGGCGGCCGTCCGCTGCGCCCCGCCCGCCAACCGCCCAACCCCGGCCGAGCGTGACCGCTGCCTACCATTCGCGCGCCGCGAGCTCGAGCTGCTCGACGGGCTGCGCGTGATCGTCTGCCTCGGCGCCTTTGCCTGGGACGCTGCGCTCCTGCTTTGCGATGTCCGCACACGCCCACGTCCACGCTTCGCCCACGCCGGCGAGCTCGCAGTAAACGAACACATCACGCTGCTCGGCTGCTACCACCCGAGCCAGCAGAACACGTTCACCGGGCGCCTGACCGAGCCGATGATCGACGCCGTGCTGGGGCGTGCCCGCGAGCTGGCCGAGCCCGAGTCGCGCGCCGCCACCCCGCGCGCTAACGTCGCCCAGTGATGCCGCCCAGCGTTTTCACTCCGCTCGTTCGCGATTGGTTCGCCAATGCGTTCGCCGAGCCGACGCCGGCCCAGGCCCAGGCCTGGCCCGCGATAGCGACCGGCGAGAACGTGCTGATATCGGCCCCGACCGGCTCGGGCAAGACGCTCGCGGCGTTTCTCTGGGGCCTCGACCGTTTCGTCGCCGAGCCCGGTGAGCACCGCACGCGGCTCGTCTACGTCTCGCCGCTGAAGGCACTCTCCTACGACATCGAACGCAACCTGCGCGTGCCGCTGCGTGGGCTTGGCCTCGATCTGCGCGTCGCGATCCGTACCGGCGACACGCCGCAGCGCGAGCGTGCGGCGATGCTGCGCGCGGCGCCGGACATCCTGATCACCACGCCGGAGTCGCTCTACCTGATGCTCACCTCCCGCGCGCGCGATCTCCTCGCCACGGCCGAGACGGTGATCGTCGATGAGATTCACGCCGTCGCCGCGACCAAGCGCGGCGCCCATCTCGCGCTCACGCTCGAGCGCCTCGAGCAGCTGTGCGGCGATCGCCCACTCCAGCGGATCGGTCTCTCGGCGACCCAGCGCCCACTCGAGGAGATCGCACGGTTCATGGTCGGGCCCCAGCGCCGCGCCCGGATCGTCGACGTCGGCGCGACCCGGCCACTCGACGTCGAGATCAGGGTTCCCGTCGAGTCGATGGCTCAGCCCGAACCGCCGGCCGGCGCCGACCCGCTGGACCCGCTGGCCGGCGGCGAGTCCACGCTGCGCTCGATCTGGCCCGCGATTTACCCGCAGCTGCTCGAGCTCGTCCGCACGCACACCTCGACGATCATCTTCGTCAACAGCCGCGCCAGCGCCGAGCGACTCGCCCTGCGCCTGAACGAGCTCGACGCCGCGCTCCGAGCCGGCGCCGGCGAGACCGCGCCGCGCGAGATCGCCCGCGCGCACCACGGCTCGCTCGCCCGCGAAGAGCGCACCGTCGTCGAGGAGCTGCTGAAGGCCGGCGAGCTCCCGTGCCTGGTCGCGACCTCCTCATTGGAGCTCGGCATCGACATGGGCGCCGTCGACCTCGTGATCCAGGTCGAGTCGCCGAAGTCCGTCGCTCGCGGCCTGCAGCGGATCGGACGCTCTGGTCATGGTGTCGGAGCGAGCAGCAAGGGTCGGCTCTTCCCGAAGTTCCGCGGCGACCTGCTCGAGTGCGCCGTCGTTGTCGCGCTGATGCGAGAAGGGCGAATCGAGCAGACGGTCGTGCCGCGCAACGCGCTCGACGTGCTCGCCCAGCAGATCGTCGCGATCGCCGCCAGCGAGGAGAGCGTCGCCGTCGATGACCTCTTCGCGCTCATCACGCGGACCTACTCCTATGCCGAGCTCAGCCGTCCGCTGCTCGAGAACGTCCTCGACATGCTCGACGGGCGCTATCCCTCGAGCGAGTTCGGCGAGTTGCGCCCGCGGATCATCTGGGATCGAATCGCCGGCACGATCCGCGCGCGCAAGGGCGCGCAAAAGCTCGCCGTGGTCAACGCGGGCACGATCCCTGACCGCGGGCTCTTCCTGGTTACGCTGCCCGATGGGCGCCGGGTCGGCGAGCTCGACGAGGAGATGGTCTACGAGGCCCGGCCCGGCCAGACGTTTCTGCTCGGCGCAACCGCCTGGCGGATTGAGGAGATCGGCCGCGACCGCGTGGTCGTGACCCCCGCTCCGGGCGCTGGCGCTGCGGTGCCCTTCTGGCACGGCGACGGCGTCGGCCGGCCAAAAGAGCTCGGCGAAGCAATCGGCGCGTTCTCGCGCTGGGCCGTCGAGCAGCCGGTCGAGGTGCTTGGGCGCGACTACGACCTCGATCCGCTCGCTGCGCGCAGCCTGCACGAGTTTCTCTGCGAGCAGCGCGCCGCGACCGGCGTGATGCCGTCGGATCGAACGATCGTGCTGGAGCGCTTTCGCGACGAGATCGGCGATTGGCGGCTGTGCATCCTCTCGCCCTTGGGCCGTCGCGTCCACGCCGCGTGGGCGCTGGCGCTGGCGGCACGCCTCCGCGCTGTCCACGGGGTCGAGTCCGACGCGATCGCCTCTGACGACGGCATCATCCTGCACCTCCCCGATACCGACGAGCCCCCGGGCGCCGATCTGATCCTGCTCGAGGCCGACGAGGTCGAGGAGCTGATCGTCGCCGAGCTCGACTCCTCGGCGCTCTTCGGTGCGCGCTTCCGCGAGAACGCCGCCCGCGCGTTGCTGATCCCCCGCGCCTACCCCGGCCGGCGAACGCCGCTATGGCAGCAGCGCCTCAAAGCGCAGAACCTGCTCGACGTGGCCCGGCGCTACCCGGACTTTCCGGTGATCCTCGAGACCTACCGCGAGTGCCTGCGCGACGTGCTCGACGTCGGCGGGCTCGAGTCGCTACTGCGGGGACTCGGGCGGGGCGAGGTGTCGCTGGTTGAGGTGGAGACTCCAACCGCCTCGCCGTTTGCCTCGTCGCTGCTCTTCGACTACGTCGCCAGCTACATGTACGAGGGCGATGCGCCAAACGCCGAGCGCCGCGCCGCCGCGCTCTCGCTCGACCGTGATCTGCTGCGCGAGCTGCTCGGTCAGGAGGAGCTGCGCGAGCTGATCGATGCCGGCGCGCTCTCCCAGCTCGAGGCGGACCTCGAACGCCGCTCGCCCCAGCGCCAGGCCACATCGCGCGATGAGCTGCACGACGTGCTGCGCTCGCTCGGTGCGCTGAGTGCCGAGCAGGTCCGCGGGCGCGTGCTCGCCGGGCTCGACGCCGAGGCGATGCTCGCCGAGCTGGTGCGCGAGCGCCGTGCCGGCCTCGTGCGGATCTCCCGCGCGCCGCACTACATCGCCGCCGAGGACGCCGGCCTCTACCGCGACGCGCTCGGCGTCGTCCCGCCGGCGGGACTGCCGGCCGTGTTCCTCGAACCGGTCGCGGACGCTCTACGCGAGCTCGTCGCGCGCCATGCGCGCACGCACGGCCCATTTACGACCGCCGAGCTGGCGTCGCGCTACGGCGTCGATCCGGCGAGCGCGTTGCGCGAGCTCGAGGCAGCCGGCAGCCTGCTGCGGGGCGAGCTGCGCCCGCTGGCACACCCGCTGGCTCGCGCCGGCGAGCGCGAGTGGTGTGACCCCGAGATCCTGCGGCGGTTGCGCCGCGCCTCGCTCGCCGTGCACCGGCGCGAGATCGAGCCGGCCGAGCGGCGCACGCTCGGCGTGTTTCTGCCCTCCTGGCAGGGCGTCGATCGCCACACTGCCGCCGGCGCCGGGATCGAGCGGCTGCGCGAGGTCCTCGTGCCGTTGCAGGGACTCGCGCTTCCCGTCGAGCTGTGGGAGCGCGCCGTCCTGCCACGGCGCGTCGGGGCGTACTCGACGAGCTGGCTCGACCAGCTCTGTGCCGCCGGGGAGACCGTCTGGGTCGGCGCCGGCGCGCTCGGTCGTCGCTCCGGGCGCGTGGCGCTCTACTTCCGCGACGACGCGGCGGCGATCGGCGCGCCGCCCGCCCCGACCCGCGCTACCCCCCCGGCGGATCCCGAGCACGAGTTGATCCGCTCTCGGATCGCCGGCTCGCCATGCTTCTTCAGCGATCTCGTCGCCGAGATCGACCTCGCGCCCCAGGCGTTGCAGGAAGCACTCTGGGATCTCGTCTGGGCAGGTGAGGTCACCAACGATGCCTGGGCGCCGTTGCGCGCACCGCGCCTCACGCTCGCGCACGCGGGCAGCGTGACACGCTCCGGCCGGCGTTTCGCTCCCGCGCTTCGCGCCTCGCGCGCGCAGACCCGCGCGCCAGTGCAGGGGCGGTGGTCGCTCTGCGCGCCACTCTTTGCGGCCCAGGCCGACCCGCTCGCGCACCGCCGTACGCTCGCCGAGCTGCTGCTCGAGCGCTACGGCATCCTCACCCGCGAGCTGGTACTCGCCGAGGGTGTGCCCGGCGGTTTTGCCGGGCTCTATGACTCGCTGGCCGCACTCGAAACGATCGGCGTCTGCCGCCGCGGCTACTTCCTCGAGGGCCTCGGCGGCGCCCAGTTTGCACTCCCGGGGGCGGTCGAACGGCTGCGCTCGCAGCGCGAACTCGAAACCTCCCCGCCGCTGGTGCTCGCTGCCTGCGACCCCGCCCAGCCCTACGGTGCCGCGCTGCCGTGGCCCGGCGATCAGGGTGAGCGCCGACGTGCCGCCCGCGTCGCTGGTGCCCACGTGGTGCTCGTCGCCGCCGAGCTCGCCTGCTACGTCGAGGCCGGCGGGCGCGGGATTCAAACCTTCGCCACGGGCGAGGGCCTGCGTAGCGCGCTGGTGGCGCTAGCCGATGCCGTTCGGTCCGGGCGTGTCGGCAAGCTCGACCTCGAGCGCGTCAACGGCGAAGCGGTACTCGGTGGAACCTACGAGCCGCTGCTCGTGGAGCTCGGCTTCCGCGCCGGCCCACGGCGCATGACGCTCAGTGCCTAGATGGCAGCGCCGCCGCCAAGGCCAGCGCTGATCCGCGTCGGCCACAAGGGCGCCGACGCGATCGCTGCGGGGAACACGCTCGCGAGCTTTGACGCCGCGCTGGCCGCGGGCGTCGACATGATCGAGTTCGACGTACTCTCGCAGCACCGTGACGGCAGCGGCGAGCTCTACGTCGTGCACGACCACAGCAAGCTTTCGCGCGGCGGTGCACCGACGCTGGGCGAGGCTCTCGCGCACCTCACTTCGCCGCCGTTTGCCGGCGTTGGCCTGCAGGTCGACCTGAAGCGCGGCGGCTATGAGGCCCGTGTGCTCGACGCCCTGGGCGCCGCCGGGGCGCTCGAGCGCAGCTTCATCAGCAGCGGGGTCTGGTCCGCGCTCCAGCGCATCCGCCAGCTCGCGCCTGAGCTGCGCGTCGGCTGGACCGTGCCCCTCATCCCGGGCGTCAGCGGCACGCCGCTGATCACGCCGACGCTCGGCAGGCTCTACCGTCGGCTCTTGCCGGCGCGCGCCGCGGCGCGGATCAGGGCCGGTCTGGTCGACGCGCTCGTGCCCCACTGGCGCGTTGTCACGCCGGCGCTCGTCAGCGCGGTGCTCGGCGCCGGTGGTGAGATCTACGCCTGGACGGTGGACGACGCGGCCGAGATCCGCCGATTGGAGGCGCTCGGTGTCAGCGCCGTCATCACCAACGACCCGCGGCTCTTTGACGTCGCTGGCCCTTCAGCTGATCGTGCAGTCCGCGGCGCTGAACCCGCGGGGACTTGAGCCCGCACTCACCAGATGCCCGCCCGTCGTCGCGAGCACAACGTGGTGTTCGACGCGGCTGCCGAGGCGCCAGTCAAAGTAGACCTCGCCGCGCAACCTGGTATCCGGCGCGGTGCTCGCCGCTAGGTGAAAGTTGCTCCCAGCTTGGCGGCTGACGTAGGCGGCGGTGCCGGCGTACACGAAACCGGAGTCGCCGGCCTGTCCGACGAAGTGCCAGATCCCTTTAGAGCCCCGATATTGAAGGCGGAAGTACATGTACATCCGCTCCTTGGGGTTGCCCGTGCCCGGCATCGAGCCGCGGATGCCAACGACGTCCGAGCTACTAGCGGTGGTGCACACATCGACTGTCGCCCACAGCCAGCGCGAGCTCAAAAGGCCCGCCGTTAGGAGCGTTGGTTTGGCTGCGCCGGCGAGCGACGGCGGCGCCAGCAGGCCTAGCACGATCGCGCCGGCGGAGATCCATCTACGCACGCGCTCACCATAGCGGCGGGGGCAACGAATCGAGCCGACACGACAGCGAAGCGCGCGATGCGCTGAAATGCGTCTATGGGGAATGCGGAGGAGTACTCCGCCGGCGGCGTGGTGATCAGGGGCGACGAGGTCCTCGTGATCGTGCCAAAGCGCCGCGCGGCCAACGGCGCGAAGGTCCTGGCACTGCCGAAAGGGCACCTCGACGGCGATGAGACCGCCGAGCAGGCGGCACTGCGCGAGGTGCGCGAGGAAGGCGGTGTCGAAGCCGAGTTGATCGACCTCCTCGGCGACGTGCGCTACCGCTACAAGCGCGACGGACGCCTCGTCGATAAGCGCGTGCGCTTCTTCCTCTTCGCCTATCGCTCTGGCTCGCCTGAGGACCACGACCACGAGATCGCGCAGGCTCGCTGGATGGCGCTTACCGAGGCAGCGACCGGCCTTAGCTATGCCGGCGAGCGCGAGATGGTGCTCGAAGCCCTATCGAAATCGCGCCCGGACCGATAGCCTCCCGGCCGTGGAGGTGCTCAACTTCTATTCGACGATTTTCGCTGACCAGCTCAAGCGCGGTCGCAAGACCGCGACGATCCGCCTCGGCGATAAGTCGCACAAGTACCGCAAGAGCCAGGCGGTTCTCGTCACGATCGGCTTCCAGCACTCCCCGCGCGAGAAGATCTTCGATGCCGTGATCGATCAGGTTGACGTGATGCGCCTGCGCGATCTTTCGCCGCGCGACATCGAGCACGACAACCCCGAGTTTCGCCGCCACGAAGAGCTGATCAACTTCCTCGAGCAGATCTATGGTCGCGAGGTCACCCTCGACGACATCGTCACGGTCGTGCGCTTCTCGCAGATCGTGGACAAGCCCGCCGGTATGACCGAAATGGTCAAGGGCTTCGGCGGCGCGCAGAACTGATCGCCCTGCCTGGTCCGGTCCGCGATCAGAAGTTCCTAAAGCCAAACCCCCGCCGCCACGTCCCGAGGCAAGTACGCGTGCGGCGTTTCCGCTGGCTCGGCGGCATATATCTCGTGCTCGGCGTTTAGGGCGATAAGCATCGCTCTGCGCTGATTTTCCCTGGCACTCTCCGACCGAGAGTGCCAATTTGGCTTGACGTTTACCGGAAAACCTATATATTTCGTGTGCGTTTAGCACTCTCCGCCTGAGAGTGCCAAGGCTTGGGGGATTTCCTTCGGCCGCGCGCCGGAAGCACACACTCAACGGAGGTTTTCAAGATGAAGCTCAAGCCCCTGGGCGATCGGCTGATCGTGCGGGCGATTGAGGAGGAGGAGACCACGGCTAGTGGCCTCGTTCTTCCCGACACCGCGAAGGAGAAGCCACAGAAGGGCAAGGTAATCGCTGTTGGCGACGGCAAGCTCGACGACGACGGCAAGCGGATCCCGCTCGACGTATCGAAGGGCGACGAGGTCCTCTACAGCAAGTACGGCGGAACCGAGATCAAGGTCGATGGCGAGGAGCTGCTGGTGCTCCGTGAGTCCGACGTCCTCGCGCTCGTCGAGTCCTAAGGAGACTGAAACAAACATGGCTCACAAAGAACTGAAGTACGCAGGCGACGCACGCAAGGCGCTCGAAGAGGGCGTCGATGCGGTCGCCAACGCGGTCAAGGTGACGCTCGGCCCAAAGGGTCGCTACGTCGTCCTCGACAAGAAATTCGGCGCGCCGACGATCACCAATGACGGCGTGACCATTGCCCGCGAAATCGAAGTCGAGGACCCGTTTCAGAATCAGGGTGCCCAGCTCGTGCGCGAGGTAGCCACGGCGACCAACGATGTCGCCGGTGACGGCACTACGACCGCGACGGTGCTCGCTCAGGCGATCGTTCGTCAGGGTCTCAAAAACGTCGCTGCCGGCGCCAACCCGCTCGCCCTCAAGCGAGGGATCGAGAAGGCCGTCGAGCAGGTCGTCAAGAACATCGGCACGCAGTCCAAGGAGGTTTCCGGCAAGGACCAGATCGCGCGCGTTGCGACGATCTCGGCCGGCGATGAGGAGATCGGCGACGTCATCGCCGACGCCATCGAGAAGGTCGGCAAGGACGGCGTCGTCAACGTCGAGGAGGGCCAGACGTTCGGCATGGATCTCGAGTTCACCGAGGGCATGCAGTTCGACAAGGGCTACATCTCGCCTTACATGGTCACCGACCAGGACCGCATGGAGGCCGTGCTCGAGGATCCCTACATCCTCATTGCCAACCAGAAGATCGGCTCGGTTCGCGACGTGCTGCCGGTGCTCGAGGCAGTCATCCAGTCCGGCAAGCCGCTGCTGATCATTGCCGAGGACGTCGAGGGCGAGTCGCTCGCGACGCTGGTCGTCAACAAGCTCCGTGGCACGTTCACGGGTGTTGCCGTCAAGGCCCCCGGCTTCGGCGATCGCCGTAAGCGGATGCTCGAGGACATCGCGATCCTCACCAACGCCGAGGTGATAACCGAGGAGATGGGGCTCAAGCTGGAGAACACGCAGGTCTCTCAGCTCGGCCACGCTCGCCGTGTCGTCGTCGCGAAGGACACGACGACGATCGTCGATGGCGCTGGTGATGCGGCCGCGATCAAGGGTCGGATCAACCAGATCAAGACCGAGATCGAGAACACCGACTCGGACTTCGATCGCGAGAAGCTCCAGGAGCGCCTCGCGAAGCTGTCCGGCGGCGTTGCCGTGGTCAAGGTTGGCGCAGCCACCGAGACCGAGATGAAGGAGAAGAAGCACCGCGTCGAGGACGCGCTACAGGCCACCCGCGCCGCTCTCGAGGAGGGCATCGTGCCGGGCGGCGGCGTCGCGCTGCTGCAGGCGACGAAGGCGATCAACCTCGACCTGATCAGCGACGAGGACGAGAAGACCGGCGCGAAGATCGTGCTCCGCTCGCTCGAGGAGCCGCTGCGTCAGATCGCCGAGAACGCCGGGCTCGAGGGCTCGGTCGTTGTCAACGATGTCCGCAAGTCAAAGGTCGGGTTCGGCCTCAACGCTGCGACTAACGAGATCGTTGATCTCGTCGCCGCTGGCGTAATCGACCCGGCGATGGTCACGCGCTCGGCGCTGCAGAATGCCGCGTCGATCGCGAAGAACATCCTCACCACCGAGGCGATCGTCGCCGAGGTTCCCGACAAGGACTCGGGCGGTGGGGCCGGCGGTGGTGGCGGCATGCCGGACATGAGCGGAATGATGTAACAGAACGTCGAAGCTTCTTGGAGCCCGGCTTTGTCCGGGCTCCAAGAACTTCTCCGTTGCTCTTAGGCCGCGCGATTCGCGCGGCCTTTGTGTTTTTGGGGATCAGCCGACCGCTGTGCGGGGCCGGGGGCCCTCGCCGACGTACTTCGCGCTCGGGCGGATCAGACGGCCTTCGCGCTTCTGCTCGAGGATGTGCGCCGACCATCCGGCTGTCCGCGCGCAGGCGAACATCGGCGTAAACAGCTCCGGTGGAACCTCAGCGTGGTCGAGCACGACCGCCGACCAGAACTCGACGTTCGTGGCGAGAACGCGATCGGGATGGCGCTCGTGCAGCTCCGCGAGCGCCGCCGTCTCGAGCGCCTCCGCGACCTCCACGCGCGGCGAGGCGAGCTCGCGCGCTGTGCGGCGCAGCACGCGCGCACGCGGGTCTTCGGCGCGGTAGACGCGATGGCCAAAGCCCATCAGCCGCTCGCCCCGGTCGAGTGTCTCCCGGACCCAGCGGCCGGCGTCGCCGAGCGCCTCGACCTCGTCGAGCATCTTGAGCACGCGCGACGGCGCACCGCCGTGAAGCGGCCCCGAGAGTGCGCCGACGGCGGCTGACAGGGCGGCGGCGCAGTCGGCGCCGGTCGACGCCACAACGCGCGCGGTGAACGTCGAGGCGTTCATGCCATGCTCCGCGGCCGAGATCCAGTAAGCGTCGATCGCCTTGACGTATTTCGGGTCAGCCTCGCCCCGCCAGCGGATCAAGAACCGCTCGGGGATCGAGCGCGCCTTGTCGATCTCGGCCTGCGGCACCGGCGGCCGATCGCTGCCGCGCGCAGACTGCGCGACAAATGAGAGTGCCGTCACGGAAGCGCGCGCTAGGTCGGCTCTGGCCTCCTCATCGCTGATGTCGATCAGCGCATGAAAGCCCCATTCAGGTGCGAGCATCGCGAGCGCCGCTTGGACGTCAACACGTGCGTCACCTGTACGTACGGCGAGCGGGTGCGGCTCGGCCGGCGCTAGTCCCGGCTTGAAGCTGCCGTCGACGAGCAGACCCCAGACCTGCTCGTAGGGCACTGCGCCCACGAGTTCCTCGATGTCCACGCCGCGGTAGCGCAGTGCGCCGCCGTCGCGGTCAGGCTCGGCGATCTGTGTTGCAAAAGCAATGACGCCTTCGAGGCCGGACTGGACTTCGCTCATCTAACCCGCTTTCATCTCGACTGCCTCCCCACTTAAGCCTCCCACGAAACACACCCCGATACGCTGCTGCCCGTGGCCAAAGGCGAGGAGCAGCCATTTCTGAGGACTTGATGTTTCGCTCGGCCAGCGAGCTGGCCGAGCTCGTGCGGAGCGGTGAGTGCTCCGCCACGGAGCTGGTGCACTCCTCGCTCGAGCGCATCGACGCACTCGACGGCGCCGTCGGGGCATTCGTCGAGGTCGATGTCGACGGTGCGCTCGCGGCGGCCGCCGCCATCGGGCCCGGTGACGAGCGCCCCTTCGCGGGCGTCCCGATCGCGATCAAGAACAACCGCGCGGTGCGCGGTCTGCGATTGACACAGGGGGCCGCGCTGATGCGCGACTTCATCGCGCCCTACGACCACAGCGTCGTGACGCGGCTGCGCCGAGCCGGCTTCGTGATCGTCGGCACGACAAAGCTCCCGGAGTTCGGCATCCTGCCCGTCACCGAGCCCGCGCTGCACGGGCCGGCACGCAACCCCTGGGATCTGGAACGGACCGCCGGTGGCTCCTCGGGCGGCTCGGCTGCTGCGCTCGCGGCCGGCATGGTGCCGATCGCCCATGGCAACGACGGTGGTGGCTCGCTTCGCATCCCTGCCGCCTGCTGCGGGCTCGTCGGCCTCAAGGCGCAGCGCAACCGCGTTTCGACGGCGCCCGAGCTCGGCGCGTCCGCGCTTACCGTCGATGGCGTCCTCACGCGCACCGTCGCCGAGACCGCGGCGCTGCTCGATCTCGTGGCCGGCTACGAGTCCGGTGACGCGGCCTTGGCGCCACCGCCCGCCGAGCCGTTCGCGCGGACCGCGGCACGGCCGCCGGCGCGGCTGCGGGTCGCGTTCACGACGCTGCCGCCGCTCCCCGATGCGACGGTTGATCCGCTCTGCATCGAGGCGACCAAGCGCGCGGCGGCGCTGCTCGAGAGCCTCGGTCACGAGGTCGAGGAGGTCACGCCGCCCTGGCAGAGCGAGGATCTTTTGGATCTCTTCGGCGACTACTTTGCCGTCCACGTCGCCGTCGGCGTGTACTTCGCCGCGCTGGCCGGGGCCGGCGGCGAGCCGCGCGCGGCGGACATGGAGCCGCTGAGCTGGGCGCTGTGGAGGCGGTGTCAGAGCATCAGCTCGGTGGCCTTTCAGGTCCTGCAGACGCAGATCCAGGCGCGGATGCGCGCGGTCGTCGGCTACCTCGAGCAATACGACGCGTTCCTCACACCGGCTCTCGCCGAGCGCCCGCTGCCGCTCGGCACGATCGACAGCGCAGCGCCCGACCCGCTCAGTGCATTCACGCGTTCCGGCTACTTCACCCCGTTCACGCCGCTCTTCAATGCGACCGGGCAGCCGGCGATCGCGCTGCCGCTTTTTCAGGGCGAGGATGGGCTGCCCCTCGGTGTCCAGATCGCCGGGCGCCCCGCGGGCGAGGGGACGCTGCTGGCGCTCGCGGCGCAGCTCGAGCAGGCCGAGCCATGGGTCGGCCGGCGCGCGAGCTTCAGCCGTTGACATTGGACGCGGTGGTTGGCCGAGCGCGTCCGATGCGTAGTATTTGCCCCGCCCTTCGCTTCCCCGACTGAGGAATTCCATCTACATGGCCTACGTGATCGCAGAGCCCTGCATCGGAACCAAGGACAACTCGTGCGTCGAGGTGTGTCCGGTCGACTGCATCCATCCGACGCCCGAAGAGCCAGGCTATGACGATGTCGAGATGCTCTATATCGATCCGGAAGAGTGCATCGACTGCGATGCCTGCGTTGAAGCTTGCCCCGTCGACGCCTGCTTCGCCGAGGATCAGCTTCCGGGGGAGTGGGGCAAATACATAGCGATCAACGCCGACTACTTCAAGAACCAGTGAGGACGGTCTCGCGGGCCGCAGCGCGTTGCGGCTGCGCTCGATAGGCCAGCGAGCCGCGCCACGCAATCAAGCCGAGCGAGAGCGCCGTCGCCCGGAGCCCTCTCAGTAGGTCGAGGAGAGGACGTAGAGGCCGAGGCTGGTGAAGGTGATCATCACGGCGAGCATCCAGTACTGCGAGCGGACCGCGTCGCGCCCACGGCGGTAGAGCGTGAGCGCGCGGTCGTGCGCGAGCGTTAACCCGGCGACGTGACCGACGATCAGCGCGCCGACCTGGACGTACCACAGCAGGTTGCCGGTCAGCAGGCTGTAATCGACGTCGACGTTTGCGGTGCCAAACAGGTTCGTGCCGTTGCCGAGCGGGTCCGAGGCCAGGCTGTACACGGCCTGGCCCTGAAAGGCCAGCAGCGAAAAGTAGTGGGCGACGAAATAGGCGGCCGAGATCGGCAGCAGCGTGTGCGCGAAGATCCGCGCGAGCTGGTCGTTGCTGTAATCGGAGTTGATCGTGCGCATGCCGGCGATGCCCAGGCGGTAGAGGACCGCGACGAGGCCGACCATCGCGATCAAGCCGACCGTGCCGGCGAGCTCGTCGGCCCCGACGTAGCCGGCGCCGAGGCTCCGAAAAAGCGACTGCAGGTCGTAGAAGAGCCCGTTTTGGTTGACCCACAGTGTCGAGACCGAGAAGCCGTCGAAGCTCGTCGAGCCGATCATCACGATCACCATCGCGAGTGTCCCCGGCAGCAAATCGAGATCGAGCGCGCCGACAAAGGGCGCTTGAAGCCATACGCGCCCGCCGCCCGCCTTGCCGCCGCCGCTGCTCTGATCCTTCGCGTCGGCTTCCCAGCGCAGCGGGGCCAGGCGCCCGAAGAGGCTGAAGAAGACGGCGAAGCCGTCGGCGCGGTCGGTCCAGACGTCGATGCCGTAGAGGCTCATGCCGACCAGCTGCACGGCGGCGTAGCCGAGCGAGAGAAACGCGAGCAGGCTCGGCAGGGAGTTCGAGGTCGTGCCATAGACCAGCTCGAGCCAGGTGTAGGCCAGCAGCGAGAGCGCGGCCGGCCAGCGCCCGAGCCAGCCGGGGTAGTCGAGCGGCTCCGCGCCGGGACGCCCGCGACGCAGGCGAGCCGACAACCACGAAACGCCGCGGGCGAAAGCGCGCCAGGGGTTAAACGGCTTGAAGGCGTCGCCGAACAGAATGCTCGCAAACGCGAGCCCGGCCCAGAAAATCACATAGACCCAGGTCGGGGTGAAGTTGTCGAGGGTGATCTGCGCGCCGACGATGCCGGCGTAGACAACGAGCACGAAAAGCGCCGCGCCGACCGCGCCGCAGATCGGCTCAAGCCACCGTGGGTAGTGCCAGAGCGGACGCGCGCGGAGTTGCGCGAGGCGTGGCGCCGGCCACAGCGTGGCGAGGGTGACAAACGAGACGACGAGCACGACGGCTGCCGACCAGGCGAACAGCCACTGCGGGATCGGCAGATCCGTTTTGAGGATCAGCCCATGGGCCAGTGCGCTGGTGGGCGTCAGGAGCGCCGCGGCGAAGCCGCCGAGGGTGCCGACCGCAAGTCGGCGGGTCATCAGCCAGCCATCGGCAACACGAACCCCGCGGGCTCGCGCTCGGGCGCGCGCGGCGGGGGTGCCAGCGCGATCAACCCGCGTGCCGCGTGGCGAATCGCCTGGGCGGCGGGGTCGTCCGAGTCGTGGACGACGAGCGGAACGCCTGCATCGGACTGCTCGCGCAGCGCCATCGTGAGCGGCACCTTGGCCAGCAGCGGCACGTCGAGCTCGTCGGCGAGCTCCTGACCGCCGCCCTCGCCGAAGATCGCGTAGCGCTCGCCATCGGGCGTGACGAAGCCGGCCATGTTCTCGATCACGCCGGCGATCTCGAGCGAGACCTTGTGGGCCATCTCGGCGGCGCGACGCGCGACGCGCTGTGCGGCCGGCTGCGGCGTCGTGACGATCACGAAGGTCGCCTGGGGCAGCAGCTGCGCCAGCGTCATCGACACATCACCGGTGCCTGGTGGCAGATCGATCAGCAGAAAGTCGAGGTGACCCCAGTCGACGTCGTCGAGGAACTGCTTGAGTGCTTTGTGCAGCATCGGGCCGCGCCAGACGACCGCTGCGTCCTCCTCGACGAAGAAGCCGATCGACATCACGCTGATCCCGCCGGCGACGAGCGGGAGGATCTTGCGCTCGGCCGAGACAGCCGGGCGCTCAGCACCCAGGCCGAGCATCCGCGGAATCGAGTACCCCCAAACGTCGGCGTCGAGCACGCCGACGCTGCGCCCCTCGGCCGCCAGCGCAGCAGCGAGGTTCGCGGTCAGCGTCGACTTGCCGACGCCGCCCTTGCCGGAGCCGATACAGACGACGTTCTCGACGAGCGCCAGTGCTCCGTCCGGTAGCTCGGCGCGGCCGAGCGTCTGACGCAGCGCCGCTTTCTGGGCGTCATCCATGACGTCGAAGCCGACGTTGACCGCCCGGACGCCCTCGAGTGCCATGACCGCGTCGCGAACCGAGGTTTGGAAGTGGCCGCGGATCGGGCAGCCCGCTGTTGTCAGGGTGACGGTGACGGCGACCGTGCCGTCCGCGCTGGCCTCGATCGTGCGCACCATGTCGAGCTCGACGATCGAGCGATGGAGCTCGGGGTCGATCACGACCTCGAGCGCGCGACGAATCTCCTCGATCGTTGGCATGCCGGTCATTGTCGCAAACACGCCCGTTCCGGACCGTTAAAGACCTCCGGGACGCCCTTTTGAGACGCCCCGAAAGTCGAGGGAGGAGAGGGTCCAACACTGCCGACGGGGTATGAGGTCGGCAGACTTTCCCGCGTGACCGGCCCTCTCCGAGCCGGGCGGGTGAAGTTCTTTTAGGTACGTGTCGGCATTTGGGCTTGGATCTTTGAGGCGATCTTGTTCCCTTGAGACGACATCTCGCGCATTCTGTTGCGCACTTGCTCACCGATTCGCTGCACGCTCGGTCCGCACTCGCTGCGCAGCTGCGTGCGGCGGCGGCGTAGCTCCTGCTCGATTCGATCGCGTGCCAGCAGGCCGCGCTGCTCGAACTCGTGCAGCTGGGCATCCGCCTTGTCGGAGCTCGCGAGCGTTACGAGAACCCCAATCAGCTCCTCGCCGGCCAACAGCGCGGCGCCAACCGGTACGAGCACGGCGCGCTCAGCCAGGGTCCTGACGCGCGCGAGCGCGACGCCGTTCTGCGCCGCATCCTCGCCGTCAGCTTGGGCTGCCTGCCCAGCCGAGGGGTCCGACGCGGCTTCGCTGGTAGACATATTCCCAGGATAGCAACGAATGTTTGAATCTCCCAAACTTTGTAACAAGACGCCCTGAAAACGCGCATATCGCCCAGATTTTCGGACCGCGGCGGGCTCTACTTTGTGACGAGCCCGGCTGCTGTGCGGGTCAGCCAGAGGTCTGGATCGGCGAGCTCGTCGGCGCTGGGGAGCGCCTCCGGTGAGGACCAGACGCGGTTCAGCGCCTCGGTTCCGCCGCGCTCGATGACCCAATCGCAAAAGCGCTTTCCCTCGCGGTACTGGCGCATTTTGAGCTCGATGCCAAGGATGCGCTCAATCAGGCGCAGTGGTGTCGAGCGGGTCGCGCGCCGACGCTCGAGCGCGTCACGCAGCTGGGCTTGGGAAGGGATGATCTCGGCGCCGACGGCGTCCATGACGTGCTCGGCGTGTCCCTCGATCACCGCCATCGTGCTCTGCAAGCGATCGACCAGCGCGCGCCGCTCGCGCCCGATCACGAAGCTGATCAGCTCGCCGCGGCGAGCACCGCGCGCGAGTTCGCGTAGATCCGCGCTTGTGGGCATCCGCATCGACGGCGACGCCGACACGCGCAGCTCGAGCGAATCGAGCAGCTCCCGCAGTCCGCTGGCGAGGTGTTCGCGCAGCCACGGCACCGAGGTGAACTGCACCGCGTGTGTGACCTCGTGCAGCGTCACCCAGCGCAGCAGGTCGTCGCGGTCGGCGTCGAGCCGCTCCGCCGTGTGCAGGACGTTAGGGACGACGAGCAGGAGTCGCGAGCTGCCGTTTGGGTCAAGCAGCGGCATGTCGTACTGGCCGAGCACGCGCTGGGAGAGGAAGCCGGTGAGCGCCCCGAGGTGCGCGGAGAGGATCGCGCTACTGGCCGCGCGGCTGGCGCGGCCGAGCGGTCCGCCCAAGCCCTGGGCGCCGAGACGTGCTTCCAGCGAGTCGAACACCGGGCGCATCGAGGTGACGTTGGCGGCGATCCAATCCGGCCGTGAGACGAGCTCCGGGCGCGGTAGCGGCGCGTCCGGTGTCATGCCGCTATAGGCCACGACACGTCGCTGTGCGTCCTCTGCGACAGGGTCGATGTTCTTGCCAGCGTAGGTCCCGCGCTGGCTGTCGCCGGAGACCGCACCGGCGATCCGCGTCACGAGGCTCCAATCGATCACGCTTGTGATGATGGCACCCTCGCCAGCTCGGCAAGCCCGGCCTCGGTGCGGGCGGCGATCAGCGGTGAACGCGCGGCCAACTCGAGCGACGCCGCAAGCGGGTCCGCGCCGGCAGTGAAAGCGACGAGGCCGCCGCTCTCGCGGACGATCAGCTGCGCTGCCGCGGTGTCGACCGAGCGGGCGCTCGACAGGGTCGCCATGCCGTCGATCCGGCCGCCCGCGAGCTGGCACAGCGAGAAGGCGATCGAGCCAAACACGCGCAGCCGGTGTGCGACCGCGGCCAGCCCGGGGAGCCCCGCGCCGATCCGCTGCGGGCGCGCCAGCTCGATCGCGACCAGCTCGAGCAGGCCCTCCGGGGTGCGTCGCTCGCCACCGGCCAAGCTCAGCGCCCGCCCGTTGAGCCGCGCCCCCGCTCCGCGCTCGGCGCTCCATTCCTCGCCGAGGCCGAAGTCATGGACGAAGCCGAAGCTGACGTCGGCCATGCTCGGACCGTCGGCGACGGCGATCGAGACGGTGTACGGCCAGAGCCCGCGCTTTGCGTTCATCGAGCCGTCGATCGGATCGACGATGATGCGCAGCTCGCCGGAGCCGTAGGCCGCCTCGCCGCGTTCCTCGGAGATCACGGTGAACTCGTGACCTGCGCCGTGCAGCCGCTCGAGCTCGTCGAAGATCAGGCGCTCGGCGGCAGCGTCGATCACCAGCGTGCGATCGCCACCGGCGCCGCGACTCAGCTCCACCGCGCGTGCGCCGGTGCTCGGGTGCGCGTCGAGCATCGCGCTGATCTCGGCAACGATCCGACGGCACGCGCTGAGCCAGTCGGGAGCGTGCGCGGTGGCCTCCATGCGGTCATATCCTAGGTGCGTGGCGAATCCGCTCAACGGGCTGACCGATGCGCAGCGCGAAGCGATCGGCCAGCGGTCGGCGCCGCTGCTAATCGACGGCGTGCCGGGTGCGGGTAAGACGGAGGTCCTGGCCGCCCGCTTCTGCTGGCTCGTCGAAGCCGGCCTCGAAGCGCACCGGCCGCTGCTGATCGTCCGCGACGAGCGCGCCGTG
This sequence comes from Solirubrobacterales bacterium, assembly GCA_003133565.1. Taxonomy (GTDB): domain Bacteria; phylum Actinomycetota; class Thermoleophilia; order Solirubrobacterales; family Solirubrobacteraceae; genus Palsa-513. The sequence goes on along the minus strand of PKYB01000023.1, from coordinate 6,514 downwards.
CAGGCGGCGGTGCGTCGCATCGAGGCGCTGCTCGATCGACCGCACGAAGCGCTCTCGGTCCACACGATGGCCGGGTTCTGCGCGAGCCTGCTCGCCGAGCAGGCAACCGCGGCCGGGATCGAGGAGCCGCCGCCGGTCCTCACGGCGGGCGAGCGCCTCGCCCTGCTGCTCGAGAGCGCCGCGCAGCTCGAGTTGCGCCACCACGACTTCCGCGGCCGGCCGGTGAGCCTGTTCGCGGCCTTCGTGCGACGCATCGACCAGCTCAAGGCGCAGCTGATCGACGCCGAGCGCTTCGCCGCGACGGCGGCCGACGGCAGCGAGCGCGACCGCGAGTTCGCCGTCGTCTACCTGGCCCACGACCGCCTGCTGGGGGAGCGCGGCTCGCTTGACGTGGGCGACCGGCTGATCGCCTGCGTGCGAATGCTCGAGCGTGAGCCGTCCTTGTCGGAGGAGCTGGCGCGGCGCCACGAGCAGCTGCTCGTCGACGACTGGCAGACGCGCGGCGCGGGTGAGCGCGAGCTGGTGCGGGCGCTCGCCGCAGGCGGCATCTCGCTGACCGTGGCCGGGGACGACCACGAGGCGCGCCTGCGCGATGGCGACGGCGCCCTCGAGCACCTCGCTGCCGAGCATCCGGGCGCCGCGATCGTGCGCCTCGACACCAGCTTGCGCTGCCCGCCGAGCGTCATCACCGCTGCACTCGCGATCGCCGACGACGCGGTCCTCCACAAATCGCCGGCCGGTGAGGCACCGGTCCACTTCTGGCGCTGCGCGAGCGTGCGTGCGCAGGCCCAGCACGTGTCAGCCGAGCTCGAGCGGCTGCTGCGCGCCGGTGTCGCGCCGGAGCGCTGCGTGGTGCTTCTGCGGTCGGTCGCCGCCGACGCCACGGCGGTGATCGAGGCTCTTGACGAGCGTGGCGTCGAGCATCGGATCCTCGGACCCGGCGCATTCTTTGAGCGGACCGAGGTCCGCGACGTACTGGCCTGGCTGCGGCTGCTCGTCGACCCCCGCGACGCGGCCGCGGTGGTGCGCGCGCTCGCGCGGCCGCCGATCGAGCTGCACGCGGTTGACATCGCGCGCTGCGTGCAGCTGGCGCGCCGGCGCAAGCTCGACGTGGTCAGCGGATTGGCGGCGGCGCTGGAGTCCTCGCAGCTCCCGCCCGAGGCGCGTGAGCGCGTCGCGAATTTCCTCCAGATCCAGCGCGCGTCGGCTGCCGCGCTCGACGAGGAGCGAGCGGATCTCTTCGTCCACCGCCTGATCGAGCGTCTCGGGCTGCGCCGCCATCAGCTCTTCAGCGCTCGCGCGGACGTCGCCGAGCGCCTCATCAACCTCGCCCAGCTGAGCGAACTCGCCGCGCGCCATGCGCGTGCCGTGCCGGGCGCGACGCCGCGCGAGTTCGCGGCCTACGCGGCCGCCGTCGCCGAGTCGGGGATCGGCGAGGAGGAGATGATCGCCGGCGTCGATCCCGCCGCCGTCCTCGTCGCCGGCGCCGGCGACGTCGGCGGGCAGGCCTTCGACCACGTCTTCGTGCTCAGCGCCGGCCAATCGATGACCCCGCGCGCGGTCTACGTCGCGATGACGCGCGCGCATCTTGGACTCGTCTTCGCGGACGTGCCGACCGCCGCAGCCGCTCCCCTCGCCCCGGCTCCCGTCGAACTCGTACGCGCGGCGCTCGGCGGCAGCTGGGAGGAGCGCGAGGAGGAGTTGTTCGGGCCGTCGGAGGCGCTCCACGCCCTGTTCGGCGAGCGCCGCGAAGAGCTGCTCGACTCGGTCGCCCGCGTCGGCGCGCGCCTCGGCGAGCTGCGCTTCGACACCGACCTGGACGTGACGCACGCCGTCGTGCGCCTGCTCGAGCTGATCAAGCTCGCCGCGCTGCTCGAGCGCCGCGACCCCACTCGCGCCGCCGAGCAGACCGTCAAGGACGCCCTCGCCGACGTCAACGCGAGGCTGTCCGCCGCGGCAACGCCGCTCGAGCGCGAGATCCTGCTCAGCTCACCGCTCGACGATCTGCTGCTCGGCGGCGACGAGCGCGCCCGGCGCGGCGCGCCCTGGCCAGCAGCCCGCGAGGAGCCGTCGCTCGCGGCCTTCCTGCCGCGCCGCGGCGACGGCCTCGTGCTCTCGGCCAGCGACGTCGACACCTACCGGGCCTGCCCGCTGCGCTACAAGTTCGCCCGGGTGCTGCGGATCCCGCGCGAGCCGACGCTCAACCAGCGCTTCGGCATCGTCGTCCACCAGGTGCTCGAGCGCTTCCATGAGCACTCCGGTGGCGCCGCGACCGGCGCCACCGCGACCGGCGGCGCCGAGCTCATCATCGCCCTGCTCGACGTCGCCTGGCGCCGCGCCGGCTTCGGCGACTCGGGCGAGGAGCTCCAGCTGCGCCAGAAGGCGCGCGGCTCGCTGCTTCGCTACGAGCAGCGCTTCGCCCAGGCCGGCCCCAACGGCCCGACGCCCCGCTGGTTCGAGCGAAACTTCACGTTCCCGCTCGGGCCGCACCTGATCCGCGGCCGCGTCGACCGGATCGACGAGCTGCCCGGTGGCGGCTACGAGTTGATCGACTACAAGACGAGCCTGCCAAAGCGCGCCGAGCAGCTGCGCGAGGACGTCCAGCTCGCGCTCTACGCGGTCGCGGCGCGCGAGACCTGGCAGCTCGAGGCGACCGAGCGGACCTACTACTACGTGCTCGACGACGAACGCGTCAGCCTCGGCCCCGAGGAGGCCGGCGCCGCCTGGATCGCCGAGACCGTAAAGCAGGCCGGCGAGGGGATCCTTTCGCAGGCCTTCGAGCCGACACCCTCGCGCGCGGTCTGCGCGCTCTGCGACTACCGCATCGCCTGTCCCGCCGCCGAGCGCTGAACGGCCTCGGCGCATGCGGCCCCCCGGAACCACACCCCCTACCCCTGTCGGCCCTCGCCGCCGCGCTGGCGCAGGAAGCGCTGGAACTCGCTCGCGAGCCGCTCGCCCGAGGGGATGTCCTCCGGCTCGCTGCTGCGCTCGTCCTCGGCGAGCTGCTCGAGCCGCTCGACGAACGCCTGGACGTCCGGGTCGCTCTGGACTGCGATCCCGACCTGGCGCTCGTAGTCGGCGGCGGCCGACTCGAGCTCGCTCGCGTCGACTGCCACGCCGACGATGCCCTCGAGCCGGCGGATCAGGGCCAGTGCCGCCTTCGGGTTGGGCGCCGCCGCGACGTAGTGGGGAACGCTCGCCCAGAGACTCGCCGACGGCAGGCCGCGCTCCGCACAGGCGGCGCCGATGACGCCGTTGATCCCGGTCGGCCCTTCGTAGCCGCTCGGCTGCAGGCCGAGCCGTTCGATCATCTCGGCGTCCGAACCGCTGCCGCTGACCTGGACCGGCAGCGTGTGCGGAACGTCGGCCAGCAGCGCTCCGAGCGAGACGACCAGCTGCACCCCGAGCGCCTCGGCGAGATCGAGGATCAGCTGCGTGAACGCGCGCCAGCGAACCGACGGCTCGGGACCGCCGAGCAGCACGAGGTCGCGGGGCGCGCGCGGCACGCGGGCGGCGAACACCTCGACCGACGGCCAGACGATCTCGCGCTGGCCGTCGGCGCCCAGCGCCACCTTCGGTCGCGTGGCCTGGAAGTCGTAGAACTCCTCCGGGTCGATCCGCGCGAAGCGCGTCGCGCCGAGCGCACTGCCGACGAACGACAGTGCTGCCGACGCGGCGTCGGCAGCGTCGTTCCAGCCGGTGAAGGCGCAGATCAGGGCCGGCGCTCGCAGGCCATCCGGACGGTGCTCCCACAGCAGCGGCTGCATCCGCTTCACCGTACATCATGCAGCTATGACGCCGTCCAGCCTGCTTACCGCGAGCGGCGCGCCGCTCGCGACGCTTCGTGCCGGCGACGCCGTCGACGGGGTGTTCGCCTGCACGCGCAAGGAGCGACTGCTGACGCGCAGCGGGTCGCCCTATCTGTCGCTCGAGCTGCGCGATCGCAGCGGGGCGCTGCCGGCGCGAATCTTCCGCGATGCGGATCTCCACGGTGGGCGCTTCGACGCCGGCGAGCTGGTCGCGGTCTCCGGACGCGTCGGGCGCTTCCGCGATGCGCTCCAGGTCGAGCTCGAACGGGTCGAGCGAACGTCCAGCGCCGGTCTCGATCCGACCCGCTTCCTGCCGGTCGCTTATCGCGACCTCGACGAGCTCGACGGCTTCCTCGAGCACCTCGCGCGCGAGGTTTACGAGCCTGGCTACCGGCGACTGCTCGAGCTGATGCTGGCGGACGGCGAGCTGCGCGCCGCGTGGCGGCTGGCGCCATGCACACGCGCGAGCCACCACGCCTACCTCGGCGGTCTGCTCGAGCACACCGTCGCCGTCGCGACCCTGGCGCAGGAGCTCGCCCAGCAGCATCCGCGCCTTGACGGCGACCTGCTGCTGTGCGCGGCGATCGTCCACGACATCGGCAAGACGCGCGAGTTCAGCTACGGCGCGTCGATCGAGCTGAGCGACGAGGGACGTCTGCTCGGCCACGTCCAGATCGGTCTCGCGCTGCTCGCGCAGCACGGCGGCGCGCTCCTCGATGAGCAGCGGATGCTGGCGCTGGGGCACTGTGTGCTCTGCCATCACGGTCCCGATGCGGCGCCGGGCGGGCGCTTCCAGAGCGTCGAGGCGCTCGCGCTCTACCGGCTGAACGCGCTCGACGCCGGCGTCAAGGGAGCGCTCGAGCACGGGCTCGCCCCGGGCTCGCGCCGCGCGGCGCCTACAGCCTGAACGCGCCGCGCGCGACGATCACCGCGTGGCCGGCGACCTCGACGCGCTCGATCCGCTCGCGATCGCCCGTGGCACGCGCGTAGAGCAGCGACGGGCGGCCGATCTCCGCGCCTTGGTGGATCTCGATCTCCTCGCCGTAGCCGATCTGCCCGTGGCGCGCGAGATGAACGGCGAGCGGACCGGCGGCAGAGCCGGTCGCCGGGTCTTCTGCCACACCCAGGGCCGGGGCGAACATGCGCGTCTTGAAGCCGCCACTACGCCTGCAGACGCAGTTGAAGCACGCCCCGAGCGCGGCCAGCCGCGCCAGGTCCGGCTGCAGCGCCGCGACCCTCTGCTCGTCTTCGAGCACGACGAACACGTGCACCGGTCCGTTCGTGTAGGCCTCGACAGGCAGCAACGAGCGCTCGAGGCCGAGCGCGCCCAGCAGCTCGTCGGCGTGGTCGTAGCTGCGCCAGGTTGGGATCGGCTGCTCCATCCGGCCGAACATAGCCCCCGCGGCGTCGCGCTCGATCGCGACCGGAATCGTCCCGCCAGCCGTCTCGAGCCGCACGTGATCGCGCCCGCTCGCGCTCGCGACCAGGATCGCCGTGCCGAGCGTTGGATGTCCTGCGAAGGGCAGCTCGGCGGTCGGCGTGAAGATCCGCGCGCGTGCGTCGCCGCCCTGCTCCGGCGCTAACACGAAGACCGTTTCCGACAGGCTCAGCTCGCGCGCGATGCGCTGCATCGTCGGCGCGTCGAAGCGCTCGCCCTGGCTGAACACCGCAAGTTGGTTGCCCGCGAGCGGTGTGTCGGTGAAGACGTCGAGAACGTAGTACGGGTGGGTTTCGCCGGTCTCGCTGAGGTCGATCTCGATCTCCATCAACGCTCCCTTTCTGCGCTCAGGCCGCTGATGATCAGCTCGATCCCGGCGCGGAAGCTGCCCTGGTTCGGCTCGCTTGCGAGATGGCGGCTGAGGGCCCGGATCGTCGGGAAGCGGTCGCCGAGCGTGTCCGCTCCCAGCGAGCCCTCGTCGAGCGCGAAGCCCGCGACCTCGCTGAGCGCGTAGCCGCGTGTGAACGCCGCCACAGCGCGGTAGGCGGCGACCGCGCGCGCCGGCGTGAAGCCGCCGGCTCGCAGGCTTGCCAGGAGATCCTCGACCGGCTGCAGCGCGCTCGCGCTGGCGAGTGCGCGCATCCCGAGCAGCGTGAAGGCCTGCGGGTGCTCACGGGCGAGCCCGCGAACGCTGCTGGCGAATCCCCGCACCGCCTCCGCCCAATCCGACGAGACGCCGCGCGGCTCGATCTCGCCCATCAGCTGCTCGGCGACGCCGTCGAGCAGGGCCTCCTTCGAGTCGACGTGGCGGTAGAGCGACATCGCCTCGACGCCGAGCTCGCCGGCGACCGCGCGCATCGTCAGCGCGCTCGGCCCGTCGCGGTCGATCAGCGCGACCGCGGCAGCGAAGATCGCCGGGCGCGAGANNGCTCGCGGTCGCCGTCGCGGCGCGTGCGTCTGGCTGCTGCGCGCTCATCGATGCATCGTCCCCGAGATCGGCGTGCCTCGCGTTGTCGTCCGATCCGGGGAGGAAGCTGAACGACCCCTATGTCATCCAGCCCCCCCAAGCGATGCAGATAGCGATGCTCGCCATCGGCGTGTGCGTCGGCGCAGGGCTCGCGAGCTTGCTGGCTGCCGGGCGGCTGCGGACCGAACGGGCCCTGCGAGGCGCCGCCGACAGGGCGCACGCCGACCAGCGGCGCCTGCTCGAGGCAAGCCGCGCCCAGCTTCGTGACGAGATGAAGTCGATCTCGGCCGACGTCCTGCG